>DATBJZ010000001.1:0-12007 GCA_036556125.1 Gemmatimonadota bacterium
GTGGTGGAGCGCCGATCCGTTCACCCTGCGGGCCGAGCCGGCGGACGCCGGCGAAGCGCCGCGCGACCGTCGCGGCCTCGATCCCGCCGAGCTGCCGTTCGGTCCCGGTCGCACGCTGAGGGGTGAGAGGTCGGGCCGGCCCGAGAGCTTCGCCGCGACGGCCACGGCGGCGCTCTCCGACGGTCGCGTGGCGATCGGCACGTGGGGCGACAACGTGCACCTCGCGCATCCGGCGCGGCTCGAGACGGCGGCCGTCCGCTTCGGCCTCGCCGGCGGCGGCGGCGGGCCGGTCGGGTGCAACGGCGAGACGCTCTGGTTCACGAACGCGCCCTCCCGCTGGCCGGCCGGGCGAGGGGCTCCGTCCCGCCCGGGGGCCGGCGACGCACACGGCATCGCGATTGCCGACGGCGAGCTGCGCCGCTGGCGCCACGAGTATCCCGGCCTGAGGCCGGGGCTGCCGTCCGACCGGGTGCACGACGTCGCCTTCGACGGTGCGCGGACGTACCTCGCGACGGAGGCGGGGCTGGCGGTGCTCGGGGGCGACCCGGACGAGTGGCGGCCCGCCCGCGTTCCCGCCGCGGCCGAGGGCGAGGCCCTGGCGGTTGCAGCCGCGGCGGACGGGCTGTGGCTGGGAACGCGCAGCGGGCTCCTCGCCCTGAGGCGCGTCGGCGAGAACGGCGACGACGCGGAGCTCCTGCTCGGCGGCCGCTGGCTGGACGGCCGGGAGGTGCGGTCCGTCGAGGCCGACGCACGGGAGGTCTGGGCGGGCACGGATCTCGGACTGTTCCGGCTGGCGCCGCGCGACGCCGGCGCGGACGAATGGGTTCTCGAGGAGGTGGGCGCCTCGAGTCCCGGGATCCGGGATCTCGTGCTGCTTGCGGACGAGGTGGTGGTGGCGACCGACCGGGGCGTGGAGCTGATTGCGCGCGCGGCCGTGCCGACCGCCGCGCCGGCGGACGGGCAGCCCCGTCCGCCGGGCGGGGCGGCGGGAGGCGAGTCCGCGGAGCGCTTCCTCGTGGAGGAAGGTCGGCTGGGCGACCCTCCGCTCGCGCTCGCCGCCGACGCCCGGAACGTCTGGATCGGCACCGCGCTCGGGCTCTCGCGCTGGGACCGCGAGCGGCGGCGCTGGACGGAGTACGGGCTCGCGGACGGTCTCCCCGACCTTCCGGTCACCGCGCTGGAGCTGCAGGGCGACGGGATCCTGTGGATCTCGACGCCCGGCGGCGCCGTCCGCCTCGACTACGGCGCGGCGGGCGGCCGGTGACGCGGCGCTCGCGAGAGCCGCCGCCCCGTGCGTCCGCTGGGCGCGGCCGCCTGGCGGGGGGCGCCGCGCGGGAGGCGCCGGCACGTTCCGCGAGCAGCACGGGCGCGCGGGAGCCGACGGGGCGATCCCGGAGCGGCGCCGGCGGAGCGGAAGGGAGTCCGCGGCCGCAGCTCCACGAGGACGACCTCGTGGCCACGTTCCGGGAGATCGCCGGGCCGCCGTCCGGAACGCTCCTCCTGGGCATCGGCGACGACGCCGCGGTCCTTCGGCCGCTCCCCGGAGAGGACCTGGTCTGGACGGTCGACGCCCTGGAGGAGGAGGTGGACTTCCGCCGCGAGTGGCTGCGGCCGGAGGAGGTCGGGGCGCGCGCCGTCGCCGTGACGCTCTCCGATCTCGCCGGGATGGCGGCGCGCCCGCTGGCCGGCCTGCTCGTGCTCGGGAGCGCGGCGCCGCGCCCGGCCCGCGAGCTGGGGGCGCTCTTCCGCGGGGCCGCGGCGGCGGCGCGCCGGTGGGGCGCGGCGGTCGCCGGCGGCGATCTCACCCGCCGTCGGTGGGGAGCGGGGATCGCCGTGACGGCGCTCGGCGCCGTGCCGCGCGCGCAGGGCCTGCGGCGCTCGACCGCCTGGCCCGGGGACGAGATCTGGGTCACGGGCACGCCGGGCCTGGCCGCGCGCGGCCTGCGCCTGCTCGGGAGCCGGGGCCGCCGGCGTGCGGAGGCCGAGGCGCCGGAGGCCTTCGCGCGCTACGTCCGGCCGACCCCGCGGCTCGACGAGGCGGGATGGCTCGCGGCCCGCGCGGGGATCACGGCCGGCATCGACCTGAGCGACGGGCTCGCCCTCGACCTCGGCCGGCTGTGCGCCGCGAGCCGCCTCGGGGCCGTCCTGGACGAGGCCCTCGTGCGCGAGGCCTCGGCGGAGCCGTGGGATCCCGACCTGCGCGGCGCCCTCGAGGGCGGCGACGACTACGAGCTCCTGCTCACCGCGCCGCCGGGCGCACTCGGTCCGCTGGCCGCGGAGTTCGAGCGCGCCTTCCGCGTTCCCATCCGGCGCGTGGGGGAGACCGTCGCGGAGGCCGGGCTGCGGATCGGCGGGCGCGGCGGCACGCGGCCCCTCGCGCGCGGCGGATGGGACCACCTCGACCCGAACGGAGGACGACGATGAGCGACACGCGCATCGCGGGGGTGCGGGCGCAGTGGGTGCTGGACTCGCGCGGCAATCCCACCGTGCGGGTCGACCTGACGACCGCGGGAGGCGCCCTCGGCTGGGCGATGGTTCCATCCGGGGCCTCCACCGGCGAGCACGAGGCGCTCGAGCTCCGCGACGGCGACCGCACGCGGTTCGGCGGGAAGGGCGTGTCCCGCGCGGTGGCGAACGTGAACGGCCCCCTCGCGGACGCCGTCCGCGGCGCGACCGTCGAGGATCAGCGCGACGTGGACCGCCGGCTGCTGGAGGCCGACGGCACGGCGGCCAAGGCGCGGCTCGGCGCCAACGCGGTCCTGGGCGTCTCGCTGGCCGCCGCGCGCGCGCGCGCCGAGGCGGCCGGGCTTCCGCTCCACGCGAGCCTCGGCGACGGGTTCGGCGAGCCCGTCCTGCCCGTGCCGCTCCTGAACGTGCTGAACGGCGGCGCGCACGCCGACAACAACGTGGGCGTCCAGGAGTTCATGCTCGTCCCCGCGGGCTTCCCGTCCTTCGCCGAGAGCCTGCGCGCGGGCGCCGAGACGTACGCGGCGCTCAAGGGCGTGCTCCGCGAGCGCCGGCTCGCCACCGGCGTCGGCGACGAGGGCGGGTTCGCACCCGACCTGGGCTCCGACGAGGAGGCGCTCGCCCTCCTCTCCGAGGCCGTGACCCGCGCCGGGTACCGGCCCGGCGACCAGATCGCGTTCGCGCTGGACGGCGCCGCGAACGAGCTGCGCCGGGACGGCGGCTACGCGCTCGGCGCCGGCGCGGCGGCGGCTGCGCCGCCCGAGGTCGTGGCGCTCTACCGATCCTGGACCGGCCGCTTCCCGCTCGTGTCGATCGAGGACGGCTTCGCCGAGGACGACTGGGAGGCGTGGGCGCTGCTCACGCGCGAGCTGGGCGCGCGGATCCAGCTCGTCGGCGACGATCTCTTCGTGACGAACCCCGAGCGGCTGCGGCGCGGCATCCGCGATTCGATCGCGAACGCGATCCTGATCAAGCCGAATCAGATCGGCACGCTCACGGAGACGCTGGACACGATCCGGGTGGCCCGGTCCGCGGGCTACCGCTACATTGTGTCGCACCGCTCGGGCGAGACGGAGGATCCGTTCATCGCGGACCTGGCGGTGGCGACGGGGGCGGGGCAGATCAAGACCGGCGCACCCTGCCGGGCGGAGCGCACGGCGAAGTACAACCGGCTGCTCGCGATCGAGGCCGAGCTAGCGTCGGCCGTCGCATTCGCGGGCCCCGGGGCGTTCGCGCGAGGAGCCGCCTGAGATGTCCGCCAACCGCCGGATCCGGACGCCCCGCGAGCGGCGGCGCCAGAAGCTCGCGTTCTGGGCGCTCTGCGCCGCGCTCGTCGCCTATGCCGTGCTCGGCGGCGACTACAAGCTGTACCACCTCGTGTTCCTGTCGTCCGAGCGCTCGCGCCTGGAGCGTCGGATCGAGGAGCTGCGGGCCGAGAACACGGTCCTCGAGAACGAGGAGCGGCGGCTCGCGACCGACACGCTGCTCCTCGAGCGACTCGCCCGCGAGAAGGGCATGAAGAAGGACGGCGAGATCGTCTACCGGCTGCTTCCGGTCGTGCCCGGGGAACCGGACGGCGGGCGCGCAGGGGGCGGAACCGACTGACATTGCGTGGCGGTGTAGCTCAATGGTAGAGCGGAGGAGTCATAATCCTTAGGTTGGGGGTTCGAGTCCCTCCACCGCTACCAGACGACCCGAGGGCCGCGGGAACCCCGCGGCCCTTCGCGTGTCCGATCCGTGGACGTCAGCGGAAGGAGGTCAGGGCCATGCGTGGACGGCGAATGCTGTCGTGGACGGCGCCCGTCGCGCTCCTCGTCGCCGCCGCCGCGTGCGCGAGCACGCCGGGCGACGGTGGCGCCGCGGGCGACACCGTCCTCCAGTTCGTGGACATCCGCAACGAGAGCGGCGAGCCCGTGCTCCTCGAGGCGCGGGTCGGCGCCAGCGCGGCGCAGAACCTGGGGTTCCTCGAGCCCGGCGGCAGGCGCCGCTACGAGATCCCGACGGGCGCGGCCGCGACGGGCGACCTGTTCCTGCGCGCGCGCAATCCGGACACCGGGCGCGAGGCGACGACGACGCTGCAGGTGCAGCCGGGCCGCGTTCTCGAGTGGGCGGTCACGTTCTGAACGGTCGGCTCCCGGCGCGCCGCGAACGCCCCGGGTGCCGCGAAAACGACGAGAGGCCGCGCGGGCGCGCGGCCTCTCCCGTTGGGGGCCGGGGCGCGGGGGGCGGCGCCTACTCCTCGCCGCTCCGGTCCTCGTAGGAGGTCTTCTCCTCCTCGTCCTCGCCGAAGTCGCCGCCGCCCCAGTCCTCTTCCCAGTCTGCGCCGCCGGTCCGGCCCTCCTGGCCGATGTGCTCGTCGCCGCCGCCGCCCATGTTGCTCCACCCGGTGCCGGCCGGCGATTCCTCGGCGTCCTCGAGCGTCTGATCCTCGTCGAGCTCCTCGGTCAGGGACCGGGCGCCTCCGCGAACCGGGCTCGCGCCCGTGCCGGCGGCGCCTCCCGCCGCCCCCGCTCCGCCCGCCGCGCGGCCGCGCCGCGTCGCGCCGCCCGCGCGCGCGGCCGCGCCGCCCCGCCCCGCGCCCCCTCCGCCTCCGCCGGCTCGGGAACGTCGGGCGGCCGCGCCGCGCGCCCGAGCTCCGCCGCGGGCGCCGCCGCGGCCCGCCCCCGTCCGCGACGCGGCGCCGGCCCGTCCGGACCGTGAGCGTCCGGTGGAGCGCCGGGCCGCGCCCGACCGGCTCCGGCCGCGCGACGTCGCGCCGGACCTCCCGGCGCCGGTGCGAGAACGGGCGCCCGCGCCGCGACGGGTGCGGGACGCGCCGCGCGATCGCGACGAGCCGCGGGAGCGGGACGAAGCGCTCGAGCGAGACGAGCCGCGGGACCGCGACGAGCCGGAGCGCGCGGCTCCGCGTCCGCGCGAGGAGCCGCGCCTGCGCGAGGATCCGGCGCGGGAGCGGGTCGAGCCGCCCGACCGCGAGGACCCGGAGCGCCGGCTCGAGCTTCCCGAGCGCGACCGCGAGCCGGAGCGGGACCGGCCCCCCGACCGCGAGGATCCGCCGCGCCGGCTGGACCCCCCGCGCCGCGAGGACCCGCCGCCGGAACGCGACGATCCGCCCCGCGACCGCGACGATCCGGAGCGGGACCCTCCGGAACTCCTTCGAGTCGCCATGACGTCCTCCTTGGGAGAAGAAGAGAGCGATCGAACGGATCTTCGCGCTACTGTAACGGAACGGACGCGTCACGCAAGCGGGAACTGCGCCGCGCGCACGGTCTCCGCGCGCCGCGTGCGCGCATCCGCTGGCCGGATTCCGGGCCTCGCCGGCGACGCCGCTCGGCGCGCCGTCCCGGCCTCGCCGCGGCGCGGGCACGGCCATTGCCCGCTGCCTCCCGGGTCCGGAAAACCTTGCCTTCCCTCGCCCGCGCGTGGGATTTTGCACGGCTGGTCGGGAATCCGCCGTGCCCGTGACGGGTGGGGTCGCTCCGGGCCGGTTTCGAACCCGTGGCCACCGACCGGATGATGGACACGCGACGCATGTCCGCGCCGATTCGCCGGTTCCCGCTCCCCGTCGTCGGCGCCCTCCTCATCGCCGCGAGCGCGACGGCCTCCGCGCAGGCTCCGGCCGGCGCCGTGGGCCAGGGGGGTGCAGGCGTCCTCGCGCCGGCCACCGCGGTCATCGGCGCGCGTCTCGCCGAACCGGCCGCCCGCCGCGCCCCGGCGAGCACGGGCCGCGTCACGGGCACCCTCACCGACGCCGCCACCGGTGAGCCGCTCGCGGGCGGCCAGGTCGCCGTCCGGGGCCTCCCTCTCGGCAACGTCTCCGACGACGCCGGCGTGTACTTCATCAACAACGTCCCCGCGGGCGACCAGACGTTCCTCGTCGAGTACCTCGGCTACGAGCCGCAGGCGCGCAGCCACCGCGTGGAGGGCGGGGCCTCCACGACGCTGGACTTCCAGCTCAGCCCCACGCCGATCGCGATGGACGAGGTGGTGGTCGAGGAGGAGACCGAGCTCGATCTCAGCGCGTACGTGGACCGCACGCCGCCGCCGGTGCTCGTGCCGCGCGATCCGCGGCCCGTCCAGCCGGTGGAGTCCGACACCTCCCAGATGGTCGAGTGGCGGCGCTCGATGCGCGACAGCGAGCGGCTGCACGCCATCGACTATCCGCTGGCCGGGGTCAAGGTCTACTACTGGAGGCCGCCGGTCCGCCGCGCTCCGCCGTCCGCGCCGCGCGCCGACGCGGCGGCGCCTTCGCCCTCCCGCCCGCCGGCGGCCGCCGGCGGAGCGCCCGCCGGCGGCGCCGGACCGCGCCCGTCGCCCTCGCCCGCCCCGGAGCGCTCCTCCTCCAGGTAGAGCAGCCGCGCGTTCCGCGGGTGGCGCCGGAAGGCGGTCCGCGCGTCCTCCGGGAGGCCGGCCTCCAGCGCCTGCAGCGCCGCCGTCGCGACCTCCCGGGCCGCCCGGGCGCCGTCGGCATCCCCGACCGCCTCCCGCACCTCCGCCTCGCGCTCGTGGGCCGCGCGCGAGAGCGCCACGTCCCCCAGCCTTCCCGCCGACGCGCCCGAGCCGGCGAGCGCGGCGGCGACCTCCGCGGAGGGAGCGCGGCGGGCACGGGCGTCGGCCAGGAGATAGCCGAGCAGGGCCTCGCGCGGCGGACTCGCCGAGGCGAGAACCGGCGCGACCCCCGGATCGCGTTCACCGCCGGCGGCGGAGCGGTACGCGTGCGCCCGCGCGAGGTCCGCAGCCGAGGGGTGGCTCAGCCTGCGGCCCTCCGCCTCGGCCTCGCCGAAGGACCGCTCGGCGTCCCGCCACGCGCCGCGCGCCGCGTGAAGGCGGCCCTCCCGCAGCAGGATCTCGTCCGCGAGCTCCACCGCGAGCTCGGCCGCGAGCCCTCGCGCCTCGTCCAGCGCCGCCGCCGCCTCGGCGTCCTGCATCGCGGCCAGGCGCGCGTCGAACAGGTACAGCCGCGTGTTCACCCGGCTCAGCGGCTCCAGGTACGCGTCGCCCCGGTCCGCGCACCGCTGCAGGTCGCGGAGCGCGTCCGCGAGTCTCCCGAGCGACAGCTCGCAGCGCGCCTGGTTCTGGAGCGCGAGCCAGCCCAGGAACGTCCAGCCCGTCTCCTCCTGGAGGCGCGCGACGTCGCGGTAGGCCGCGAGGGCCGCCTCCCAGTCGCCGAGCTCGAGCGCCACGCCGCCGAGGTTGCTGGTCGTCGCGCTCATCATCTGGCGGTTCCCGACGTCCCGGGCGAGCTCGAGCCCCCGGCGGTAGTGCTCGCGCGCCCCCTCGGGATCGTCGCGGAAGTGGAGGAGGAGGTTCCCGATGTTGGACCAGCTCTTCGCCATCCCCAGCCGGTCGCCGAGCTCCTCCCGCAGCCGGAGAGCGCGCTCGTGCTGGGCGAACGCCTCCGCCTCCATCCCGCGGTAGTAGTAGACGATGCCGAGGTCGTTGTGCAGGTCCGCGGAGATCCGGCCCTCGTCCGCCGGCAGCTTCGCGAGCCCCGATTCGAAGAGCTCGCGCGCCTCGTCGAGGCGGCCGCGGTACCACGCGAGCCGGCCGAGGTGCTCGAGGCCGCGGGCCTCCCAGTCCGGCTGCGCGCGCTCCGCGCCGAGCGCGGCCAGGCCGCGGAACCGCGCCTCGGCGTCGTCGAGACGGCCGCGGTGCAGGAGCACGCCACCGAAGGTCTCGAGGAACGCCGCCCGCTCGGGATCGTCGGCCGGAGCCCCGTCCGGAGCCCAGGCTTCCGCCGCACGCCCGAGGTGCCGCTCCGCTTCGGCGAGCTCGTGATTGTCCGCCGCGGCGCGGCCGGCGGTCCAGAGGTGCGGCGCCGCCTGCAGTGGAGCGCCCGCCTCCCACCAGTGGTGGGCGAAGAAGGCGGCCTCGCGCTCGATGCACCCGGCGTAGTGCTCCTCGCCCAGCCGGGCGGCGGACTCGTGGAGGACCCGCCGGATGCGGAGGAGCATCGCGCCGTACGCCGCGTCCCGCACCAGCGCCTGATGGAAGCGGTGACGCTCCTCCCCGTTCAGGACGGGCGCCAGGAACGCGTCCGTCTCGAGGCCGGCGAGCGCGGCGCGGAAGGTGACCGGCTGGGGTTCCAGCGCGAACAGCCGCTCGAGCAGCCGCGTGGGAAACTCGCTGCCGAGCACCGCCGCCATCTGGAGGAGCAGGCGCCGCGGGGGCTCGAGCCGGTCCACCCTCGAGACCAGCAGGCCCTGGAGCGTGCCCGGGAGCGCGGCTCCGACCACGTGTCCGGGTCGCGCGCTCACGTCGCGCGCGAGCTCCTCGAGGAACAGGGGGTTGCCCTGGGCGCGCCGTGCGAGCTCGCGGCGGTCCGGCCCGGCGACGTCCTCCAGGAGGTTCCGGAGCAGCGCGTCGGCCGCCGCGGCGCCCAGCGGAGCCAGCTCGAGGACCTCGGCCCATCCCGGCCGCCACGCCTCGGCGGACGGGCGGCCGTTCAGGAGCAATCCGACGGGCGCCTGCACCAGCGTCGGAGAAACGCGATCGAGGAACTCGCGCGTGCCCTCGTCGATCCAGTGCACGTCCTCCAGAACGAGCAGGACGGGGTGGTCCGCCGCTGCGCGCCGGAGGAGCGCCGCCAGCGCCGCCCAGCGGTTCTCGCGGGCGGCCGCGGGATCGGTGGAGACCTGGTCCGGACCGGCGGCGGCCGTTTCCGGCGCTCGCGGGTCGAGGAGGTCCTCGATTCCGGCGCGGTGGCGTTCCGCGTCCTCGTCCGCGAGCGCCAGCGCGCGCGCGAGGGGATCGCCCCCGCCGAACGCGTCCGTCAGCTTGCGCAGGATCCGCTCGAGAGGGGGGCGCTGCCCCGGCAGCGCCACCGGTGAGAAGGCGATCTCGATCTCCGCCAGGCCGCCCCGCCGCCCGGCGAGCGCCTCCTGCACGAGCCGGCTCTTGCCCGCGCCGGCCTCGCCTTCCACGAACAGCGCCCCGCCGCGCCCGTGGACGAGCGCGTCCAGGAGCGACGTGACGCGCGCGAGCTCCGGATCGCGACCGACGAACGGCGTGAGCCCGCTCGCGTCCGGCCGCGGCCGCACATCCCGGAACCCGACGATGGCGTGGACCTTCAGCGGCTCCTCGCGACCCTTCACCTGCAGGGGCGGCAGCCCCTCCACCTCGAACCGGCCTCCCAGCCGGCCGTGGACGGCGTCGGTCACCAGGATCGAGTTCGGGGCCGCCTTTCCCTCCAGCCGCGACGCGACGTTCACGGTGTCGCCGATCACCGTGTACTGCATCCGCAGCCCCGACCCGATGTGCCCGGCCACGACTTCGCCGAGGTTGATGCCGATCTTGAGCGCCAGCGGCGAGTCCGCGGTCTCGTTGTAGCGGCGGATGACGTCCAGCATCGCGAGCGACGCGAGCACCGCCCGCTCGGCGTCGTTCTCGTGCGCCACGGGCGCGCCGAAGAGCGCCATCACCGCGTCGCCGATGAACTTGTCCACGTACCCTTCGTAGCGGTGGACCTCCGCCGAGAGCTGGCTCAGGAGCCGGTTCACGAGGACGGTCACCTCCTCCGGGTCCATCCGCTCCGAGAGCGCGGTGAACCCGGAGAGGTCCGCGAAGATCACCGCCACCTCGCGGCGCTCGCCCGCCAGCTCGCCGCGGACGCTCTCGATCTTGGCGCGCAGCTCGGGGGGGAGCGGGATCTCCGCGGCGTCGGTCCTCCGGGTCGCTTCGACGGCGGCCTCCGGCTCCACCGCTGCGGGCGTTGCGCCGGTTGGCGCTGCGGCGGGGGCCGAGGACGCTGCGGCGGCCGGGGGAACGGCGGCGGCGCGAGCGACCGGCGCCTCGGGAGCGGGTCCGGGGGGCACCGTCGGTACGGACGCCTCCGGGACGGCCGCCGCGCGGGTTCCGCACTCCGGGCAGAACTTGGCGCCGGGCGGCAGGGAAGCGCCGCACTCCACGCAGAACCGCGGGCGCGCCGCGCCGCACTCGGGACACGCAGGCGCTCCCGGCGCGATGGTCGAGCCGCAGGTCGGGCAGTTCACCGGGTCACCGGCTGTCTCGTTTCACGACACCGGCTCCGAGGCGCCGCGTGGAGACGTGACGAGGCCTCCAACTCCGCCCGTCGATCCTTCCGCGCCGGCGGGTCCCGGGCTAGGTTGCGCGTTCGTCACAAGCCTCGTGCCACGATCCAGGAGATCACGATGTCGTTCGTTCGCCGCCTCACCGTTCCGCTCTCCGTGTTGACGGTCGCCGCCGGTCTCGCCGTCGCCTCGTGCTCCGACGACGGCGACGCCGTCCTCGACCAGGGCGGCGACGCCGAGCTCGCCGGCGGCAGCACGAAGTGCACCACCCCCGACGGTCTCGACATCCCCGCCCAGATCTGTGCGCTGTTCGACAAGGGCACGGAGAAGTCCTTCCTGGCCCGCTACGACAACGTGAAGCGGAAGCTCGGGCAGGGGAAGCAGTCGGTCGCGGTCACGCAGATGCTCGCCCTCATCAACTCGGTCTTCGACAAGGCCGGCGTCGCCGCGGACCCGAACGGCGCGTCCCCGCCGACGACCAACGAGGCTCTCGCCGACCTGATCGAGGATCTCTTCGCGGCGATCGGGTTCTCCGTCGAGCTCGACCCCGCTCTCTTCGACGGCGGCAGCATCACCGTCATCGACGAGTCCGGCGGAACGGCGGAGGCGGCGAACGGCTTCGAACTGGTCATCGTCCCGCCGAATGCGGTGAACGGGCCGACGCTCATCGTGATCACTCCTCTCCCCGACGGGTCGGATCCGTTCCCGGACTTCTTCAGCGTTCCGAAGTATTTCGACAATACGGCGTTCCCGCTCGAGAACGGGCCGACCTTCGTGCGCCGACCCGCGCTCGCGGGAGGTCCGTCGGAGTTCACGTTCGAGGAGCCGGTGACGGTGGCCCTCTGCGCGGTCACGGACGACCTGACCGAGGAGCAGGCGGACGCGCTGCAGCTCGCGCACGACACGGGGGACGGCGTCGAGATCCTGGACCCGGTGCCGCCGCCGGCGGGGCTCGACTGCTCCGATGCCGTGGACGAATCGGTGACGGCCCTTCGGAAGAGGGGTCCCGCATCGGGTCCGGCGCCGGGCGGCAAGGGCGCGCCGCGCGGGGGCCCGGCGCTCCACGGCGGCCGCGGGGTGGGCGGCCAGGTGTCGTCGTTCAGCCCGTTCGGCGCCGTGATCGCCGAGAGCGTGACGACCGTCCAGGGCACGGTCACCTTCTCGAACGAGGTCTTCGACCCCGCCGAGGGCGCGACCGTGGACCTGCTCTGCTACACGCCCTTCACCGAGTCGAGCAGCCTGCAGCTCGCCGAGGTCCCCGTGGTCGCTTCGGACACCACCGACGTCGACGGCTTCTACTCGTTCACGGCCGGCGAGGACGGCTTCGATGTGGGGGACACGTGCTTCGTGAACGCCGAGTACAGTGACGAGTACAGCCTGTGGTTCGGCTCGAGCGAGGACGACTTCACCGTCGAGCCGGGGACGAACGTCCAGGACATCGTCCTCGAGGAGGCGGACTTCTGAGCTGACGGCCGGACGGCCCCCCGATGGCAGCGGCGGCGGTCCCCGCGGGA
>DATBJZ010000002.1:0-38350 GCA_036556125.1 Gemmatimonadota bacterium
TCCGCCGGCCTCGATCGCGGCGCGGATCTCGGGCAGGATCGCGCCGACCACGGCGTAGGTGGCGCGCACGCCGCGCTCGCGCTCGATGCGCAGCATCGCCTCGAGGCTCGCCGGCGACGTCTCCTCCGCCCGCCGCGCGAACGCCGGGTCCACGTCGAGGTGACCCGTCCCGCGTTCGATGTCGTGGCAGACGCACACCGCGCGTCCGGCGGCGAGCGGCTCCTCGGCCGGCTCCGGCTTCACGATCCGCGGCCGGTTGGCGGCGACGTCCAGGACCCACCAGTCGCCTTCCCGCCGGGCCTGGAAGAGCCGGGTCACGACGCGGTCGTAGACCCGGTCGAAGAGCTCCGCCTGCGGCGGGCGGTCCGGATCGGTGTGCCGCAGCGCGAGGGCCGCCGAGGGGGTGTGGACGGCCGCGGCGCCGCGGTCGTCCGCGTAGGCGAGGACCGCGTTCAGCAGGAGGGCGTGCCATCCGCGGAAGCGGTTCTCGACGCGGGTCCGGAGCTCGCGCCGGCGGCCGATCCGCTGCACCAGGTCGGACAGGTGGTTCGTGGTCCGGACACGGTCGCCGTCCAGGGCCAGGTCCGCGGTTGCGACCTGCCCCGCTCGCCCGAAGTGCTGCTGATGCCACACGACGTCGGGGTCGAAGAACACGTCGCGCGGGAACTCCGCCGCCAGGCGCGGGTCGGCCCACACCACGAGCTCCCGCAGGTCGCCGGGCTGCCCGCGTCCGGCCATCGCCCGGATCGAACGCAGGCCGTCGGGGCCGGGCTTGGGGAGCACCGCGGCCCGGTGGGGGAAGAACTCCCTCGGGCGGTGGCCGCGCGCGACGAACTCGGCGCCCCGCTCGGACCGCCAGGTTCCGAACCGCCAGCGCGGCGGGCCCGCGGCCTCCGTTCCGGAAGACCGACGGGCTCCCGGCGAGTCACGATCCTCCGCGACCCGCCCGGGCCGCTCCTCGCCGCCGCGGGGAGAGGCCGCGGCGGATGCACGCGCGCCGGGAGACGTCACGGGGACGGCGGAGTCGCCGCAGCGGGCGACCGTGGGTCGGCGGCGATCCCGCCGTCCGGTCCCGGCGCGGACCTGCCGCCCCCCGGAATCGGGCGAGCCGCGGCCGTCGGCTGCCCCACGCGCGCGGCGGCGTCGTTCTCCCGGCGCGCGGCGCGCGCGGACGCGACGGCGAACCCGATCCGGCCCGCGAGCTTGCCGAGGAGCTTGCCCGTGCCGAACACGCGCCAGAAGACGACCCGGCGCCATCCCCGGTGCGCCTTGCCGCGTTTCACGAACGCCTCGTGCTTCCGGTTGACCGCGATCGAGTGGTAGCCGTGGGCCCAGCCTTCCGCGAACAGGCCGCGGAGCGTCCGCTCGTTCCGATGACGCACGATCGCCTCCGGGACGTAGGCCAGCCGCAGGCCGCGCGCGAGGATCCGGTACGTGAGGTCCACGTCCTCGCCGCGCCGCAGGGACTCGTCGAATCCGCCCGCCGACAGCAGGTCGGAGCGCCGCGACGCCCAGTTCATCGTGATCACGTACGGCGGGTCGAACTGCGTGATCGACGCGCGGTGGTCGTGGATCTCGGTGCCGAAGGCCTCGATCGTGTTGTAGGGGGTCGTGGGGAGGATGCGGCCGCCGACGATGCCGACCTGCGGGTCCTCGAGCGGCTGGATCAGCAGGGAGAGCCAGTCGGCTTCCACCACGCAGTCGGCGTCCGTGAACGCGACCAGCTCGCCCCGCGCGTGCCGGAGGCCGCGGTTTCGGGCGGCGGACGGGCCGCGCCGCGCCTCGTGGAAGGCGCGCACCCGCCCCCGGTAGCGGTCGAGCAGCGCCGCCGTCCCGTCGGTCGAGGCGTTGTCGACGACCACGATCTCCATCTCCTCGCGCGGGAACCGCAGCGCGAGGAGCGAGTCGAGACAGCCGCCGAGGGTCGCCGCGGCGTTCCAGGCGGGGACGACGACCGAGACGCGCGGCGGACGATCCGGCGAGGGCGGCTCGGTCGAGGCGGGACGATCCGGCAAGGGCGGCTCCGTCGAGGGGCTCCGAATCGGGTAAGTTGCGACCCCTCCGCTGCCCGCGCCCGTGGAAGCTGGAAGGGGAGGGACCGTACCGAAGGACGAGGGACGGGCCGTCGGCGGACCCACGCGTCGCGGCGTCCCCGGGGCGGCTCAGTAGGACTGACGCCACCCCGTCCCCGGCTCGAAGCCCCGGGCCTCCTTGCGCCGCCGGTCCTCCTCGTCGAGGTAGAGGGCCTGCCGCAGGTACCCCGCGCTGCGGCGGGCGATCTGGCGCTCGATCTCCGGCTCCGGCACCCGGTGCTTCCGCAGGATCCGCCGGAGCTCCTCCACCTGGACGTCGAGCGGAACGTGCGTCGTGAGGCGGGGGTGGCTCCGGTGGTCGCGGAAGAGGTAGAGACAGTCGGGGATGGGCCGGAACACGCATCCGGCCTCGGCCATGCGCCAGGGGAAGTCGTAATCGTCGGCGCCGTGCGGACCCAGGGACTCGTCCATCCCCCCGATCGCGAGCGCCGCCGCCACGCGCCAGCAGTGGAGCGACTTGACCGGGCCGCGGTCCAGGAAGTCCCGCGGCGAGACGCGCGGCACGGGGGAGCGGACCCCGCTCAGGGGCCGGCCGTGGTCGTCCACGTAGCGGCGGGCGGAGTGGAAGTAGTCGGCCCGCGGATGGCGCGCGATGTGGCGGTGGAGGACCGCCACGGCGCGACGGTCCAGGAGATCGTCGGCGTGGAGCACGCAGACCCAGGGGGTCGCGGCCCGGCGCATGCCGGTGTTGAACGCGCCGGTGATCCAGCGGCCCCGGTTGCGGACCAGCCCGAGCCGGGGGTCCGCGTCCGCGCCGGCGCCGGCCAGGGCGTCCCTGGCGGCGGCGCGGCCCGCGAGGTCGTCGTCGTCCACGACGAGGAGCAGCCGCCAGCGCGGGGTCGTCTGGGCGAGGACCGAGCGCAGCGCCTCGCCCAGGTAGCCGCGGTGAGGGTCGCGGCAGGCGACGAGCACCGTCACCAGCGCGGGCCGCGTTGCGTGGGTCACGACCTGCCCTCTCCGCGTTCGGGTCGTCGCCGGAGGCTACCTGAGCGCGGGGCGGCGGAGCAAGGAGAGGAGGGATGGCGATCGAGATCGTGCCCTACGGGGCGCAATGGACGGATGCGATCCTCCAGCTGCAGACCCACCTCTGGAGCCCGGACGTGGACCTGAACCGGTCCTACTTCGGGTGGAAGTACCTGGACAACCCCTACCTGCAGCCGCCGCGCCTCCAGCTCGCGCTCGTCGGGCGGGAGCTGATCGGCATGCGCGGGTTTTGGGGGGCGCGCTGGCGCGCCGGCGGGTCGGGGGAGACGTACGACGCGCCGTGCGCGGGCGACCTGGTCGTGGAGCCGTCGCACCGCAGCGGGCGGGTCGTCCAGCGGATCCTCGCGGCGGGAGCGGCCGATCTCGTGTCCGGCGGGCTGCCCGTCGCGCTCAACTTCAGCGCGGGCGCGCGGACGCAGCTCGCCTCGCTGCTCTCGGGCTGGCGCAGCGCGGGCGGCCTCGAGGTTGCGGCGCGGGGCGCCGAGCCGCCGCCGCCGTCCCGCCGGGATTCCGCCGGGGCGGGCGTGGAGCTCGGCATCGAGACGGCGTGCCGTTCGGCGGAGATGGCCGGCCTCGCCTCCGAGGTGAGCCGCGACGGGCGCATCCGGCACGTGCGCGACGCGGAGTGGTTCGCCTGGCGGTACCGGAACCCCCTGTCGCATTACCGTTTCGTGTACGCCTGGCGCGAGCGGTCGGAGTCCTCCGGCGGGCGCCGGCTGGCCGGATTCGCCGTGCTGCAGGGCCACCGCCGCCGCAAGCCGGGCCGCATGCACGTCGCGGACTGGGAAGCGGAGGGGCCGGCGGTGTTCGGGATCCTGCTGGAGGCGGCGCTGCGGGCGGGCGGGTTCGAGGAGGTGACGCTCTGGGCGACGTCGCTCGCGGACGGCGCACGCCGGCGGCTCGCGGAGCTGGGATTCGGCTTCGTGAAGCCGGCGCCGAGCCTCGGTCGTGCCCTCCGGGCGGGGCAGACCCGTTCCGCGGTGCTGGTCCGTCAACCCGGTGATCCGGCCCGAAGCCCGGCGCCGTGCTTCGGGGAGCGGCCTCTCCTCGATCTGGCCAGCTGGGACCTGAGAGGGATCTACTCCGACCACTACTGAGGGACCGTGCCTGCGGGCCGGCCCGCGGTGGTCCAGCCGCGCGTGTTCCTGCTGCCGCCCCTCCGGCGGCCCGGGGGCCGGGGCCCGGCTGGACGGACGGGGGAGCCGTACCGAAGGACGAGGGCCCGGCACCGCCGGCGGGTGGCCCGGGCCGGTGGACCGGACGACTCTGACGGTGGGGGAGGGGCGGCCGCGACGCGCGACCGCCCCCCGAGCCTGCGCGCCGCCGGAAAGCCGCGCACCACGAGAGGGACGAGAGGTGAACCTCGCATGACGGAGTTGGGAGACGCGTTCGCACATCGACGCAGCCTGGGCCTGGGCGAGGCATCGCTCCTGGGAGAGAACCCGCCGAGCATCGCCACCGTCTACCGGCCGGTGCGCGGGGAGCCCTTCGAGATCACGAAGATGAGCAGCATCCGTTGGGTCCGGATGTCGGAGGCGCTGGCGCGGCTCGGGTACCGGGTGGACGTGTTGTCCGACTCGTCCGAGCGCCCTCCGCTCGCGCACCCCGGCGCCCGGATCCAGCCGCTCCAGGGGGCGGACTGGTCGCGCTACGACGTGGTGAAGACGCTCTTCCACAAGGGCTTCCAGACCCTCGCCGCCGGGGGCGGCGCCGACCATCCCCTGATCATCAGCAAGCTGGGTTCGGTCGTGGGCAGCGTGGACGACCTGCCGGGCGTGCACTTCCTCGGGGAGGAGCGCCAGGAGCTCTACGACGTCCAGCGCGCGATCGCCCGGAGCAGCCGCTACGTGGCGGTGCTGACCGAGGAGAGCCGCAGGCTCTGGGAGGCGGAGCACGCCAACGGGGCGGGCCCGGCCGGTTCAGGCGCGCCTGCCGGGGCGCCGGACGCCGCCGCACGGGACCGCCGAGGCCCGGAGGTCCTGTTCGTCCCTACGGGCGTGGATCGCGACATCCCTCCGCCGCGCGCGAACCCGTACGCCGGGTGGGACGGACCGGTGGCGGTCTACATCGGCAATCTCTACGACACGACCCAGCTCCACGTGAACCGACTCTGGCAGGACCGCCTCGACGCGCTCGGTGGAGAGCTGCGCCGGCGGGGGATCCGCCTGTGCTTCGTGGGGCCGGGCCTCACCGACCGGCTCGATCCGTCCCGCGTGACGGCGGTCGGCCCCGTGCCCGTGGACGAGGTCTGGGACTGGCAGCGCTTCGCCGCGGTGGGCGTGGTGCTGGCGCAGGGGCCGCTGCAGCACAACGAGAGCAGCAAGATCTACTACTACCTGAGAACCGGCCTGCCGGTCGTCAGCGAGGCGCCGGTTCCGAACAACGACCTCCTCGAGGCGTGCGGGCTCGGCACGGTCGTGCCGTACGGCGACGACCGCCTGCTCGCGGACGCCGTCGCCGAGGCCGCGGCCCGCCGGTGGGACCGGGAAGCCGGCATCCGCTACGTCCTCGAGCACCACACCTGGGAGCACCGCGCGGCGATCTACGATCGGGTGATCCGCCGCGAGCTCGGTCTCCCGGAGGCGGCGTGAGCGAAGGGCGGCGCGGCGCGAGGGTCGTCATCGCGAACTTCGGTCGGGCGCGTCCCACGACGCTCGACCACCGGGCGTTCTGGGCGAGTCACCCGCTGCCCCCGCCCCGGCGGCGGACGCCGCTCTTCGACCAGCCTCTGGACTGGGGCTTCCACATCTACTCGCTCGGCGTGCGGATGATGGACCTGGGACTCGCCGACCGGGTGGAGTTCTGGGACTACGCGGACCCGAGGTCCACCGTCTGGCACTCGAGCGGCATCCTGCGCGTCCTGTTCGAGAACGAGGAGGACGTCGCCGCCTACCTCGAGCGCTACGGTCCGCCGGACCTCTTCGTGAACCACGGCGGCCACGGCGAGCCCGTGCTCGCGATGCTCGAGGGGCGTTGCTTCCGGGTCTACGTGCCCGCCCTGCGGAAGAGGCCGCTGCCCCGCGTGAACGCCGGGGCCGAGTGCTTCCTCGTGGACGACGAGCGGGACCTCGACGAGCGCTCGATGCTCTACGTGCCGGTCGCCAACCTGCACAAGCTCCAGCCCAACGGCCGTGCGAAGGAGCGTGACTTCATCTACCTGGCGAGCGTCTACAGGGGGAAGCGGCACGACCTGCTGCTCGACGCCGTGCGCGGAACCGCTTTCACCGGCCATCTCCACCCCGTGGAACCGGACGCGCTGGACCTCTCCGGCACGCGGGTCACGACCAGCCGCTGGGGAGAGCGGGAGGTCGCCGACCTCCTGCACGGCTCCAGGATCGCCGTCTATCCCGCGGACTGGGCCTCGAGCCCCGCGGCGATGTGGGAGTGCGTGGCGGCCGGCCTCCCGATCGTCGTGAACGAGACCATCCAGGGCGGCCGGCACCTCGTCGTGCCCGGCGTCACCGGAGAGCTGGTCCCCCCGGACTCGTTCAGGGACGGGATCGAGCACGTGCTCGCGAACCGGCGCGCCTACCGCCCGCGCGAGCACTTCGAGGAGCACTGGGACACCCTCCGGATCCTCGACGGCTACATCGACTTCTTCCGGAGGATGGGCTGGGCGCCGTGTTCCTGATCGGGGGTCCGGCCTTCAGCGGGACGACGCTCCTCGCGTTCCTGCTGGACCGCTCCGGCGTGACGTGCCTCGACGAGCCCGACTTCCACAACCCGGAGCAGAACCACCGCGGCGTTCCCGTGCTGCGGCGCAGGTTTCCCGACGCCGTCTTCCCCGAGCCTCCCACCGAGCCGATGAGCTACGAGGCGGCGACGGACTTCCTCGCCGTCTGCCAGGCGGCCGTCGCCCCGCGCCGGCTGGGGATGAAGCTCTGCGACGCGCCGTTCCTCGGGCACGCGCCGATCTTCCGCTCCCGCGGCTGCCCCGTCGTGGCGATCGTCCGGGACGTGCGCGACGTCCTGGTGCGGGAGATGGAGCCGTGGGTGACCGAGCGGGGCCTGAACGCGATGTGCCGCCGCATCTGGGCGGCGCGCGAGGAGTTCGACCTCTGGGTCCGCTACGAGGACCTGGTCGCCGCCCCGGCGGAGACGCTGGCCCGCGTCGGCGCCGCGCTCGGGGAGAGGCTCAGCGCGCCGGTTGTCTGGAGCCCGGACGGCATCGAGGGTGCCTGGCTCAAGCTCGACCGCCACCACCTGCTCCGCGGGGGGGGGATCTCCGGCGAGCGCGTCGGGATCTGGCGCCGCGCCGCGAAGACGTTCACGCCCGAGACCCACGAGACGGCGCGCCTGATGGGCTATGACGACTGAGGACGCGAGGGCGAGGCTGCGCCGCCTCGTCCTGGCGACCTCGGTGCCGCCCTTCGCGTGGGCCTACAGCGCGTGGTACCGGGGCGCGGCGGCGCTGCTCGTGCGCCGGCTCCGCCGGCTGCCCTTCGTCGTCGCGATCTACCTCCGGGGCGGGGGCGGCCGCGGCGACCTCCTTCCACTCGTCA
The DNA here is from genome assembly GCA_036556125.1 of Gemmatimonadota bacterium. Classification (GTDB taxonomy): domain Bacteria; phylum Gemmatimonadota; class Gemmatimonadetes; order JACCXV01; family JACCXV01; genus DATBJZ01. The sequence goes on from DATBJZ010000002.1 coordinate 7,580, forward strand.
GCGACCTCGACTTCGTGATCGTCGTCGGCGACGCGCCGGCCGGGGAGCTGCGCGCGGTGCGCGAGATCTACGACCGGGTCGCGCGGCTCACGCGCGTGCTGGACCGCTCGCCGGTCGTGGCACGCGAGGGCCAGCTGCGCGCGCTGTCCATCGTCCCGCGGCGTCAGGTCTGGCTCGCCGAGGCCAGGTCCACGTGGAGGCTCCTGCACGGCCGCGAGGTGCGGGGCGGCTTCCCCGAGCTGGACGTGCGCCAGGCGGCGGCCGGCCTGCTCCACGAGATGCGCGTCTGGTGGGCGCGGTTCGCGGCCTGCGCGATCGCCGACGAGCGGCGCCGCCGCGACAGCGTGGCGCTCGTCAGCGTCGCCTACAAGGCGGTGAGCGAGATCCTCGGACTGGGCGAGGCACTCGAGGGGCGGCCGCTCGTCTTCGGCCGCGCGGAGCGGCTGCGGCGCGGGGCCGCTCACGAGGACGGCGCGGTGCGGGGCGTGAGCGCGCGCCTCCTGGAGGCCCATCGCCGCCGGTTCCTCGCGGAGGACCCCGGACTGCTCGACGCCGCCCAGGTCGTGCTTGCGGGCCGCCTGGACGCCGCCGGCGCCGCGCTGCGCCGCCACGACGCGGGCCGCGCGCTGACCGGGGCCGGGAAGGTGGACGCGCCGCTCGCGGAGTGGATCACGCCCGCGCTGCGCCGGCACGTCGATCGTCTCCGCGGCGCCGCCCGCGAGACGTGGGGCCCGCGGCTGCGCGGCGTGCACCTGACCACCGGGGCCGCGTTCGACCTCGGCGAGTGGGCGCTCGCGCTGCGCGTCGACCCGTCGATGCCGCCGGCGGTGAACGCGCTCCGTGCGCTGCACGACGTCCACGCCGCGGCCGAGGTCCGCTTCCGGAGGGCCGTGCACCCGTACCTCCTCCTGGACCACGCGGCGCTGCAGCTCGACCCGGAGGAGCGCACGAAGAGCGAGCGGGCGGTGCTCGTCCCCTCCGCGAACCCCGACGTGTTCGAGCTCCTCGCGCGGCCCGACCTGGCGCTCGACGGCTCCCCCGCGCGGCCGGCGGCCGCGCCGCCGTGGACGCCGCTCGCCTCCGGGCTCGTCGGGGCCCGGACGGACGTGTTCCTGGAGCTGCTGGAGCGCTGGGCTCCCGGCGCCGGCGGGACGTCGTTCGTCGGCCTCTTCCGGAAGGCGCTCCAGCTCGTGCTGATCGAGCGCTCGGCCGGCCGCGGGGAGGTCCTCTACCCGCTCACGCAGCCGGCGGTGCTGCGGGCCCTCGCGACGCTGGGAGTCGAGCTGCCCGAGGAGCTGACGGCCGCGCTGCAGCCGTCGCCGTCAGGACGCCCGGCGGCCGGCGACGCGGCCGGTGCGCCGACGCCGCCTGCCGAGGGCGGAGGTCCGCCGATGCCGCCGGGCGCCGTCCGCCGGCTCCTCGAGGAGCTGCGCGGCCCGCCTGGCGCGCGGCGCTAGGAGGAGGGCCCGGCCCTGCGCCGGCCGGGCGACCGGCGCGCCCCCGGCTCCGCCGGCGCGGCGTGCGCCGCGACGGCCAGGCCGGTCTCCCGCTCGGCGGGCGGCGTCTCCGCGGGCCAGCCGAAGACGGCGTCGCCGAGTGCGTCCTCGATGCGGTCCATCCAGATGAACTCGGTGTCGGCGCGCACCTCCGCCGGCAGGTCACGCGTGTTGAGCTCGTTCTGGCGCGGGAGGAGCACCCGCCGGATCCCCGCGCGCCGCGCGGCCAGCACCTTCTCCTTGATGCCGCCCACCGGCAGCACGAGCCCGGCGAGCGAGATCTCGCCGGTCACGGCGGTGTCGGCCCGTACGGGCCGGTCGGCGTAGGCCGAGGCCAGCGCGAGCGTCATCGCCAGGCCGGCGGACGGCCCGTCCTTCGGCACGGCGCCGGCGGGAACGTGGACGTGCGCTCCGACGTCCCGGAAGCGCTCCGGGTCGAGGCCCAGCTCCGTCGCGTGGGCCCAGAGGTAGCTCTGCGCGGCGCGCGCGGACTCCTGCATGACCTCGCCCAGCTGCCCGGTGAGCGTGAGCCCCTTGCCGCCCGGCAGCAGCGTGGCCTCCACGTAGAGCACCTCGCCGCCGGCCTCGGTCCAGGCCAGGCCGGGGGCGACGCCGGGGGGCAGCTCGGCGCGGGCCCGCGTTCCTAGGAAACGCTGGGTGCCCAGGATCTCGCCCAGGTCCTCGGGCTTCACCGTCACGGAGCCGGACTCCCCCTCGGCGAAGCGCAGCGCCACCCTCCGCACGATGCGGCCGATCGCGCGCTCGAGCTGCCGCACGCCCGCCTCGCGGGTGTACGTGGCGACGATCTCTCGCAGCGTCTCCTCGGGGAGGACGACCTGCTCCGCGCCGAGTCCCGCCTGCGCACGCTGGCGCGGCACGAGGAACCGCTGGGCGATGGCGAGCTTCTCCTCCTCGGTGTACCCGGAGAGCCGCAGCATCTCCATCCGGTCGAGGAGCGGGGCGGGGATCGTGTCGGTGGTGTTCGCCGTGCAGATGAAGAACACCTTCGAGAGGTCGAACGGCAGGTCGAGGTAGTTGTCGCGGAACGTCGAGTTCTGCTCCGGGTCGAGGATCTCGAGCAGCGCCGCGGCCGGGTCGCCGCGGAAGTCGCGGCCGAGCTTGTCCACCTCGTCGAGCATGAGCACGGGGTTGTTCACGTCCGCGCGGCGGATGGCCTGCAGGATCCGTCCCGGCATCGCGCCGACGTACGTCCGCCGGTGCCCGCGCAGCTCCGCCTCGTCGTGCACGCCGCCGAGGCTCATCCTCTCGAACTTCCGCCCGAGCGCGTTGGCGATCGACTGCCCCAGCGACGTCTTGCCGACTCCGGGAGGCCCGACGAAGCAGAGGATCGGCGCCTTGGCGCCGGGGTTCAGCTTGAGGACGGCCAGGTGCTCGAGGATGCGCGCCTTCACCTCCTCGAGGTCGTGGTGGTCGCGGTCCAGCACCTCGCGCACGTGCCCGAGCTCGAGCCGGTCCTCGCCCGATCGGTTCCAGGGCAGCTCGAGGATCAGCTCCAGGTGCGTCCGCGTGACCTGGTAGTCGGGCGCGATGGACGGAAGCCGCTCGAGCCGCTCCAGCGCGCGGCGGGCCTCCTTCGCCGCCTCCTCGGGCAGCTGCGCCTGCTCCAGCCGCTCGCGGAGGTCCTTCGTCTCCGCCGCCTGGGGGTCCTCCTCGCCGAGCTCCTGCTGCAGCGCCTTGATCTGCTGGCGCAGGAGGAACTCGCGCTGCTGCTTCGACATCTCCGTCTGGACGTCGGTGGCGATCTTCTTCCGGACCTCGAGGACCTGGAGCTCCTTCGCGAGCGCCTCGCGCAGCCGGCGCAGCGCCTCGACGCGCGTGGGCGCCTCGAGCAGGCCCTGCTCCTGCTCCAGCGAGAGGTTCAGGAGCGAGCCGATCAGGAACACGAGCTGGACCGGATCCCGGGTGGCGGCGAGCGCCTGCCCCATCTGCGCCGAGGGCTCCGCGTCGAGGAGCTCGAGGGCGCGCTGCACCGCGTCGCTCACCTCGCGGCGGTGCGCCTCCACCTCCGCCGCGTCCTCGTCCTGGGGCCAGGCGAGATCGCGCACGCGGGCGCGCAGGAACGGGCCGGAGGCGTCGAACTCCACGACCTCGGCGCGCTCCGCGCCCTGCACGACGAGCTGGACCGGACCCTCGCCCGGCGAGAACGCGCGCTTGATCACCGCCCGTGTGCCCACCTTGTGCAGGTGCTCGGGCTTGGGGTCTTCGACGTCGGCGTCGGTCTGGGCGACCACGAAGAGGGCCTTCTCCTCGGTGTCGAGCGCGGCGCGCACGGCCGCGAGCGAGCTCTCGCGGCCCACCGAGAGCGGCAGGAGCAGGCCCGGGAAGAGCGTGGTGCCCCGGAGCGGAAGCACCGGCAGCAGCCGGGTGGCGGACTGGGCCATCAGCGCCCTCCCGCGTCGGGGAGACGCACCTCGAGGATCAGCAGGCCGTGCTCGCCCGTGACCGCGACCTCCGCGCCGTCGAGCGGCGTGGGCAGGTCGATGTGCCGCTCGAAGCGGCAGTAGGAGATCTCCATTGCGTACCAGCTTCCCTTCACGTCGCAGTGCGTGTCCGTTCGGACCCCGGAGAGGATCAGCCTGTTCCCGCGGACCGACACCTGGACCTGCTCGGCGCGGACGCCGGCCAGCTCGGCCTTCACCATCCAGCCGTGCGCGAGACGCTTCACGTCCACGGGCGGCCGCCACACGCACTCCTGGAACCACGCCGCGGCGGGCTCGAAGAACACCGGGCGGGCGGGCTTCACGCCCGGCTTGCGCGGCACGCGGACCGGGGACGGGGAGAGTTCAGCATTCGCTTGTCCTTGGGGGGAGCGGAGCCGCACTCGGGGTTCGAACCTAAGCCCGCACCGGGCCGGCCGCGACCGCGGGATCCGCGACGATCTCGTCTCAGGCCGGCGGCACGTACGTCCGATCCACGTAGCACCACCGCCAGTCCTCGCCCGGCTCGAACGACCGGATCACCGGGTGTCGCTTCGCCTCGAAGTGGCGCGTGGCGTGGCGGTTCGGCGAGCTGTCGCAGCAGCCGACGTGACCGCAGGTGAGGCACAGCCGGAGGTGGACCCAGCGGCTGCCGGTCGCCAGGCACTCCTCGCAGCCGGCGGGGGTCCGCGGCTCGACGTCGCGGATCGCGCTCACGTGCGTGCAGTCGGCCATCGTCCGTACCCTCCCGTCGTTCGCCCCGCGCGCCGCCGCGGCCGGTGCCGCCGGGCGCCGGTCGCTCATCCCCGGGCCGGCCGGGAGTCGCGCGGCACGACCTCGAGCTCGAGCTTCCGCGTGCGGCGCAGGATCGAGAGCCGCGACCGGACGCCGATCCGGCCGTCGGTCAGGATGCGGTGCAGATCGTCCACCCCGCGCACGGCCTCGTCGTCGAACCCGACGATGACGTCGCCCTGCGAGAGCCCCGCCGCGGCGGCCGGGCTGCCCGGCTCGACGCCGGCGACGAGCACGCCGCTCTCGACCGGCAGGCCGTGGAAGTGCACGACCCGGCGCCCGAGCGGAACGTCCTGGGCGGTGATTCCCAGCGTGCCGCGGCGGATCCGGCCGTCGCGGATGAGGAGCGCCGCCACGAGCCGGGCGGTGTTCGCGGGGATCGCGAAGCAGAGACCCTGCCCCGGCAGGATCACGGCGGTGTTCACCCCCACGACCTCGCCGCGGGACGTCACCAGCGGGCCGCCCGAATTCCCGGGGTTCAGGGCGGCGTCGGTCTGGATCACGTTGTCGATCAGCCGACCCGTGCGGGCGCGGAGCGAACGGCCCACGCCGCTCACGACGCCGGCCGTCACGGTGGCCTGGAACCCGAACGGATTGCCGATCGCGATCACGAGCTGCCCCGGCCGCAGCCGCGAGGAGTCGCCGAGCTCGGCCGCCTGCAGGCCGGGCGCGTCCACGCGGAGCACGGCCAGGTCGGTGTCGGGATCGTCCCCGATGCGGTCGGCCCCGGCGCGGCGGCCGTCGGCGAGCGTCACCTCGATCCGCGACGCGCGGTGCACGACGTGGCTGTTCGTGAGGACGAGCCCGTCGGGGGTGAAGACGAATCCCGACCCGCTGCCGGCGAGGGCCCGCCGGCGCTCCGGCCGCGCCGCGGCGCCTCCCTCCCGGGCCTCGACCTCGATGTTCACGACCGACGGGCCCACGCGCTCGGCGGCCAGCACCACGGCGCGGGAGTAGGCGTCGAGCAGCTCCTCGTCGCCGCCCGCGCCGTCCTCGCCGGGACGGGACCCGGCCGGGAAGACGCCGGCGGGATTCCCGGGGCCGCCGCGGGCCGCGGGGGAGAGGCCCGCCGCCGCCGGGCGGCGCCTCGAAGCCAGATCGATCACGCGCGTCACCGTCCGGACCTCCTGGTTCCGACCCTCCGATGGGGTGTGTACGCGCGGCGGGCGCCGCTCATTCCGCGGCTGCGGATCCGCTCCGCGGCTACACCAGCCGGGCCGTGAGCGAGATGGGCGTGGCCGCGAGCGCCTTGGAGACGGGGCAGCCCGCCTTCGCCTGCTCGGCGCTCTCCCGGAACGCCGCCGCGTCGATCCCCGGGACCTGGCCCTCGGTGTCGAGCTCGATCCGCGTGATCGCGAAGCCCTCGCCGGCCTTCTCGATGTGCACGCGGGCCAGCGTCCGGATGCGGGTGGGCACGTGGCCCGCGTTCCCCAGGATCAGCGAGAGCGCCATCGAGAAGCAGGCCGCGTGCGCGGCGCCGATCAGCTCCTCGGGATTGGTGTCGCGGCCGTCCTCGAACCGCGACCGGAAGGAGTAGGGTCCCTCGAAGAGCCCGCTCCCGAGCTTCAGGCGCCCCCCGCCGCCCCTGAGGTCCCCCTTCCACTCCGCCTCGGCGGTGCGAATCGGCATGTGGTCCTCCTCGTGATGGATGGTCGCGGCGGCTGGAGCCTCACCGTACGCTCGCGGCGAGGGGGCGCGGCGCGCAACCGGCAGCCGCCCTCACGTCTCCGTGTGCGCCTCCTCGATCACCAGCTCGCGGTCGAGCCGCAGCATCACGTCGTCGCCGATCGCCCCTTCCTCGTGCAGGCGCCGCAGGCGGGTGCGCTCCGCCTCGAGGAGTTGCCGCCGCAGCGGCTCGTAGCTTCCGGTGTAGCGGGCGCAGTCCGCCTCGTCGGAAAGGTCCGTCTCGCGCTCGAGCCGCCGCCGGCGCTGGTCGTAGCGCCAGCGCAGCCGCTCCGCGTTCTCCCGATCGTGGCCGTCGCGCTGCATCAGCTCGTCGAGCCGGGCGAGCGCCGCGCGGGCCGCTTCGAGGCGGGCGCGGCGCTCCTCGATGCGCGGTCCGTCCGGCCGCGCGAGTCCCAGCCGCCGAAGGAGGGGCGGCAGCGTGAGGCCCTGCAGGACGAGCGTGACCAGGATCACGGCGAACGTCAGGAACACGATCAGGTCGCGCGCCTCGAAGGGCCGGCCGCCGGGGAGCGTGAACGGCAGGGCGAGGGCCGCGGCGAGCGACACGACGCCGCGCATCCCGGTCCACGCGATCACCGCGACCGCCCGCGGGTCGGGATACGGGTCCCGCTCGCGCAGGCTCCGGCTGGCGAGACGCGGCAGGTAGGTCGCCGGATAGACCCACAGGATGCGCACGACGATCGCCGTGGCGCTCACGGCCGCGGCGGAGGCGATCAGCGTGGAGGCGGAGACGTCGGAGAGGCCGCCGATGACGCCGCGGAGCTGAAGTCCGATCAGGATGAAGATCCAGGCGTTCAGGAGGAAGTTCACCACGTCCCACACGGCGAAGGTCTGGAGGCGCGTCGCCGGCGAGATGCCGAGCCGGGTGCCCCCGATCCAGAGGCCGGCCGTCACCACCGCCAGGACGCCGGAGAGGCCGAAGGCCTCCGCCGGCAGGTACGCCGCGTAGGGGGTGAGCAGGGACAGCGTGATCTGGGTGGGCGGATCGTCGACCCGCCGGCGGACCCGCCCCGCGACCCATCCGCTCGCGAGCCCGACGAGGACGCCGCCGGCGGCCACGACGAGGAATTGCCAGCCGGCCTGCCACAGCGAGAAACCCCCCGTGACGAGCGCCGCGAGCGCCATCCGGTAGGCGACGAGGGCGGTCGCGTCGTTCACGAGGCTCTCGCCCTCGAGGATCGTGACGACGCGCTGCGGCAGCCCCAGCCGCCGCACGATGGCCGTCGCCGCGACGGCGTCGGGAGGCGAGACGATCGCGCCGAGCGCGAACGCGGCCGCCCAGGGGAGCCGGGGAACGATCGCGTGGGCCACCACGGCCACCGCCGCCATCGTCGTGAGCACGAGTCCCACGGCGAGGAGCGCGATCGGGCGCGCGTTGGCGCGGAAGTGCGTGAACGAGGTGGAGACCGCCGCGGAATAGAGGATCGGCGGCAGGAACACGAGGAACACGAGATCGGGGTCCAGCCGCACGTCGGGAAGTCCGGGGACGAGCCCCAGCAGCAGGCCCCCGACCACGAGCACGATCGGGTAGAGGATCGCGAACCGCCGGGCCAGGCCGGCGAGGGCGACCGCCAGCAGCAGCAGGAAGAGGGCGGTTTCGACGAACTGCGGGGTCATCGGTGCGGCGGCCGGAGGCGGGCGGTCGCGGCCTGCCGCTTGCCCGGGCTCGCGGCCGCGGAACTCGAGCAGCCGGTCACGCGACGGCGCGGCTGCGCCCGGTGCGGCTCGCGGGCCGCGGCCCGAGGCTCAGCGATGGGTGGTGCGGCGGCGCCAGTTCGGCTCGGCGGAAACGACGAACTCCCGTTCGTGCAGCGCGTTGGCGAGGTCCAGCGCGGCGGGCGGGCCGCCGACCGCCTCGACCACGTAGCCCCCGGGGAGATAGGCCAGCGTTCGGACCACGCGCCCGCCCAGCTCCGCGAGCAGGGCCTCGAAGGCCTCGCTCTCGGTTCCCTCCGCGAGCTGGACCACCACCTGTCCGGTCGGTACGAGCTGGGTCGAGGCGTCGCCGTCCTCCCGCACGTAGGCCACGTCGACGCCGGGCGGCCGTCCGCCCGCCGCACGCCCCGGGCCGGGGCCGTCGGCCGCGGACGCACCGGTCTCGACGCGGCGGAGCGGGATCTTCTTCCCGCCGCGCCAGAAGTAGAGTCCGGTCCCGGGCGCCTCGTCGCCCGTCCGCTCCGCGTCCGTCGTTTCGTCGTCGTTCATCGTCTGGTTCCCGTGCGAAGCTCGCGGGCGCGCCGGACCGCGGCGGCGGCGTTGACGCGGCCGTGGCCGTAGCAGGCGCTCCGTCCCTCCACGTACGCGGTGCGGCGCACCTCGCCGCGCGCGTCCGTGAACGTTCCCTCCCCGTCCACCTCGTCCGCGGTCTCCTCGAGGATGCGGCGGACGTCGCGCCAGCCGAGGTCGCCGTTCACCGACAGGACGAGCGCCGCGACGCCCGCCACCAGCGGCGCCGCCGCGGAGGTGCCGCTGAAGTCGCCCGTGTAGCTCCCTCGGCTGTAGCCCGCGGCGCCCGAGAGGTCGGTCGTCCACAGGCCGGGGCGCCCGCGTAAGGTGTCGCCGGCGGGCGCGCAGAGCGAGATCGCGTTTCCGAAGTCGCTGTAGCCGGCCTTCACGTCCCGGTCGTCGGTGGCCGCGACCGCGACGACCCGCGGGTCCCGGGCGAAGCCGTCCAGGTCGGCCGGCTCGTTGCCGTTCCCGGCGGCCCAGACCACCACGGTCCCGCGCCCGTCGCGGCCCGGTCGCCGCGCGCTCCAGCGCGGCGTCCATCGCCAGCGGAAGCGCGTCCTCGGTCCAGTAGCCGTCGGGCGGTCCCCAGCTGCAGCTGATGACGTCCGCGCCGTGGTCGGCCGCCCAGACCACGGCGTCGGCGTAGCCCACCTCGTCGCCCCATTCGTCGGGCGTGCGCACCGGCAACAGCCGGCACGCCGGCGCCACGCCGCAGATGCCGCGGCCGTTGTTCGCGAGCGCCGTCGCGATGCCGGCGCAGGCGGTGCCGTGGCGGTGGTCGGGCAGGGCCGAGGGGTCGTCGTTGCGGTCCTGGAAGTTCCAGCCGGGCGCCTGCTTGCCCCGGCCGCGGAACTCCTCGTGGCCGAGGTCCACGCCGTCGTCCACGATCGCGAGCGTGACGCCGCGCGTTCCGGTGGTGTGCGCCCAGGCCTCGAGCACCCGGGCGTCGGCGCCGGCGGTGCCGCCGGCCCGTCCGCGGTTCTCGAGGTGCCACTGCCGCTCGAACAGAGGATCGTCGGGCGCCGCCGCCGGCGAGCGAGGGGTGCGGCGCCGGTGCGGCAGGCGGCGGACGAAATTGGGCTCGGCGGCGGCGGCGACCCCCTCCTCGACGAGCCGGTTCGCCGCCTTGAGCCCGTTCTCGCCGGCGCGGGCCGTCACCCCGATCAGCACGATCCGCCGCCGGGTGTCGAGCGTGCGGAGGAGCGTCAGCCCGCGAGCGGCGAGGAGCGCGCGCAGCCGCGTGCGGTCGAGGTCGGGCACCTCGGCCACGATCTGGTCCGTGAGCACGAGCACGCCGGCCTCCGCGTGCGCCGCGGTCCGGTAGGCGTGCGAGACGAAGACCGCGGCGCCGGAGCCGCGGAGCGCGTCCATCGTGCGGTCGCGCCGCGCGCGGAGCTCACGCGCGCCCCCGCGCTCGAAGAGGTCGATCTGGTAGACGGCGAAGCGCGGCGGGGGGAGGTAGGCGAGGCGGCGCAGCGTGGTGCTGCCGACCTTCGGCTCGGTGAGCGCGGACGTCCGCGGCGGCGCCGGAGTGCGGGAGAGGAACGAGATGCCGATCACGTCCGGCGCCTTCTCGAGGTCCAGGCGCCGGCCCTCGCGGTAGAAGTAGGTCTGCTCCGGCACGGCCGGCCTACGCGATCCCGGGGGTCCGCCCGGGCGCGGCCGCCCGATGCGATCCGGCGCAGCCGCCGGCGGCGGGTCCGGCCCTCACGGCGACAGCGGGAGCGCGACCTTGACGCCCCAGGCAGGGCGGGCGCGGAGGGTCTCGTCGACGGCGTCCCGGTCGCCGCCGTCCCCCGGCTCGGTCTCGTTGCGGAGAACGACCCCGCCGATCAGGGCCGCGCGCCCGAGCACGCACAGCACGCCGGGCAGGCACAGCGGAAGGGCCCCGAACGCCGCCGGGCGGAACTGGTGGCCCACCGAGAACCCGATCGAGAGGTGAGGATGGAATCCGGGGGTCGGATCCGAGAGGTCCACCGGCCACGGGTACACGTCCACGAGCGCCAGCGACCGGAACCCCTCGCCCTCGAGTCCGTCCGCGACCACCTGACCGTCCTCGACCGTGAAGCGCAGCCGGTCCGCCTCGTCCTCCTCGAGCAGCCCGCCCACCGAGAAGCCGAGCCGCGAACGCTCCACGACGCGGAACGTCGCCTCGCGCCCGCGCGCCGGCGCCGCGAGCAGGCCCTCGAACAGGAGCAGAGCGTCCGCCGCCCCTCTCTGGACGGCGCGCGCCCGGTGCTCGGCGGTCAGGTCCATCGCCGCGACCGTCCCGACCAGGGCGTCCTGCAGCGCGTGGCTGCAGGCCACGCCCGCGGCGGGCGCGGGACAGCTGGGACTCTCGAAGACCTGCCGCAGGGCGTCGAAGACGGCCCCGACCTGCGGCGTGTATCCGACGTATCCGAGGAGGAGCTGGGTCCGCGCGCGATCCACGCGGTCACGCAGCAGGTCGCCGAGCGTCGCGGCCCCCGCGGGCGTCGCCGTGCGGAGGGAGTCCCGCCGCACCTCGACCGACGCGCGGATCGTCGCCTCGTCGAAGGACACGGTCGTGGTGTGCACGGCCACGTCGAAGGTGGGGATGCCCACCGCGACGCGCGGCCCCGGCGTGCGCCCCTCGTCCGGGCCGAGGAGCGAGCCCAGGCCTCCCAGCAGCAGCGCCAGGAACCCGGGGCCGCCGCGTCCCGCCGCCGCCTCCTCGCGCACGAGCGTGCCGGCTCGGATCGCGTGCAGCAGGCTGCCCTCGGTTGCGCCGGCGCCCTCGCCGCCGGACCGCCGGGAACCGGCGCGGGCGTCCACCACGCCCGGCGGCGGCCCCGCGCTCCCGCCGTCGCGGCCGGAGCAGGGCCGCCGGAGATCGCGCGCGACGACCGCCTCGCGGGCCGGCGCCGGCGCGCCTTCCACGCCGGCCCGCGCCTCTCCCGCCGCGCCGTCTCCGCCGCGCGCCCACCGCGCCGCCCGGGCGGTCGCCGGCACCTCCCCGGTCCACGGCGACTGCGGCATCAGGACGAGGATCGTGAGCCGGTCCGCGTCGTGGAGCCGCCCGTCCTCCCGGCTCCCGCCGCAGGGACGGTGGACGCGGGACGCGAGGCTCCAGGTCGAGTCGGCGGCGCCGTGCAGGATCCAGTACCACGCCGTCTCACCCGGCGCCTCGGCGGCGTCGCCGAAGAGCGCCTCGAGCAGGGCGTCGGCCTCGCGATCGCGTGGGACGGAGTCGGCGTAGGCGGTCAGGACGCCGTCCACGTCGATCACGCGCCGGAGCGGGAGCTCGACGAGTGCGGGCGACGGCAGCGTGTCCGCCGCCTGCGCGAAGGCGGTCCGGGCGCAGGGAGAGGCGAAGGGGGATCCCGCCGCCGCGGCGAGCAGGAGCCCGGTGCGGACGGCGCATCGGCCACGACCGCGAAGGGCGGCGGGGACGGCGCCGCGACCTCGAGGGACGCAAACGGCGCGGCGGCCGCCCGACCACGGAGGGAGTCTGCGCACGGGCCCGAAGATCCCGTGCGGTCCCGCTGCGGGGAAGTCCCTTGGGCGGGGCCGCCGCACCGTCCGTGCTGCGATCCCGCCGGCGCGGCTATATTCAGCGGCTGGAGCGATCCGGGTGCACGGTGCGGCGGGGCAGGGCAGCCGAACACGTCTTTGGAGAGGAGCCTGAATGGCCAGGAAGCGGCCCCGTCAGTTCCCCCGGCGCGTCAACGCGCCGCGACCCCCGCGGGTCGAGGAGAGAAAGCCCAAGGAAGGCGCCATCGAGGTGCAGGGCACGATCGTGGAGTGCCTGCCGAGCACGATGTTCCGCGTCAAGCTCGAGAACGAGCACCAGGTGCTCGCGCACATCTCGGGCAAGATGCGGAAGAACTTCATCAAGATCCTGGTGGGAGACCGCGTCACCCTCGAGCTCTCCCCCTACGACCTCACCCGCGGCCGCATCACCTACCGCTTCAAGAACTAGCCCGGGGCGGCCCGGTCGGCGCGTTCGCTCACCCGCACGCGCAGCCTCTGCACGACGTTGTTGCCGTAGCCGTGGACGTTCCAGACGGCGTCCAGCGGCTGGATCGCGCCGCTCGAGTCCGAGGCCCGGCTGGCGAGCACGTGCTCCCCGGGCGTCGCGTCCCAGCGGAACGTCCAGCGCACGTGCGCGTACGGCGACGCCGCCGGATCGAGGTTCGCCGCGCCCCAGCTCGCGCCGCAGTCGGTCGTGACGGCGACCTCGCGGATCGCGGCCCCTCCCGACCAGGCCGTGCCCGCGATCTCCACCTGCCCCGCCCGCAGGTCGTCGCCGTCCGCGGGACGGGCGATCAGCGACCGGACGCGCATCCGCGTGACCGGCGTGCGCTCCGGCGTCCCGCGCTCGCCCTCGTAGACGTAGCGTTCGGTCTGGTAGAACGCCTCCAGCGGCCGTTCCAGGACCGTGACGCGGGTCAGCCACTTCACGGAGGCGACGCCGTACCAGCCGGGCACCACCAGCCGGAGCGGCCAGCCGTGGTCGGCGGTGAGGGCGCCGCCGTTCATCTCGTGGACGAGCAGCGTGTCGGGCGCCAGCGCGACGGCGAGGGGCAGGCTGCGCTCGAAGGCGACCGTCCGGCCGGGAGCGACCTCGCCCCGGTCGGCGCCGGTGAAGGCGACTTCGACCGCGCCGGGCAGAGGCCGCGCACGCTCGAGAACGATCCCGAGAGGCACGCCCGTGAAGCTCCCCGTGCTCACGGCGCCCCATCCCCACGGCGTTCCCGGAGGCCTCGGCGTCATCGTGGTGCGGCCGTTGCCCGCGCACTCCAGGGCCGTGACGATCGTGCGCGAGGGCAGGCGGCGGAGCTCGTCGAGCCCGAGCTCCAGCGCGTGTTCGACCCGGCCGTCCACGGTCAGCCGGGTCGCGGCGGGATCGAGGCGCGGCACGTCGAAGTGGTTGCGCACGTAGAAGAGCTCGACGGGCGTGAGCGGCTGGTCGAGCGCGGCGAGAGGCGTCTCGGCGTTGAAGGGGCGCTCCTCGACCGTGACGAGGCGGGCGTGCCCCGGCTCCAGGTCCCGAGGAGCGAAGACGGGACCGGCCTCGGCCGCCGGCCGTCCGCTCGCCGCGTCGGCCCTCATCGCAGCGATCCCGGAGAGCGGCGCGCGAATCCGAAGCGGACCGTCACCCGGACCCGCGCTTCCCGTGCGAGGCGGTGCGCCGCCGCCGCCCCGCACGGCCGCCGTCCGTGCGCCGGCGCCCTGGTGCGGGACGCGCGCCGTCCGCGCGGTGGCGGCCCTCGGGACCGCGGCCGGTCTCTCCGGCGCCCGTCGGGTTGCGGCCGGCCTGTCGGCGGCCTGTCGTTTCGCGGGCGGTCCGTCCGCCGCCGATCGGCTCGCCGGCCTGCCTGGGGCTGTAGTACCGCGTGAGCCAGCGGCTCAGCCCGTCCAGCCCCGGGAACATCACGCGCTCGGTGATGTTCGCCTGGTCGAGCTTGTCGCGGATCTCCCACTTGAGCTCCGCGGGGACCACCACGCGGCGGTGGCGGCGGGGGTGCTCGTCGAGCCAGGTCTCCAGGTCCGCCGTGGGGCTCGAGAGCAGGGAGAACAGCGCGAACTGGTTGACGAGCCGCTCGTCGAACGAGGGCGGCTCCAGGAACGCGACGAACTCGCCGGCGGCCGAGGCCAGCCCGTCGAAGTCGCCGAGGGTCCGCGCCACGCCCGCGATCATCTCCGTGGTGAACACGTACGAGCCCTCCTCCTTCAGCGCCTTCCTGAGCGGCGCCGGGAGGAGCCGGTTGGTCTCCGCGTAGTCCACGCACCAGATCACGCCGTCCCGGTCGTAGCGGCCGGTGTCCGCCGTCACGAAGTGGAGCGCGACGTACGGCGAGTACGTCCAGTCGAGGAGCCGGGTGGGGAGGCCGTGGTGCTGCGCCAGGGCCAGCCAGTTCCAGATGGAGTCGCCGGGGACCGCGCCGCGATGGGCGTACTTCCGGAAGTTCCGCAGCAGGTGCCCCTCGTGCCGGACTCCCTCCTCGCCGAGGCGCGCCAGGCTCGTGGTGAGCGCGTAGGTGGACTCCGCCACCCCGCGGAAGGCGTAGGTCGAGCGGAAACGGCCGAGCGCTTCCTGCCAGGAATTCGCGAAGAGGAGGTCGTGGACCTCGCTCCAGCTCCGGACCCGGATCTCGTCCATCCCCGAAATGTGCCGTCCGCGGGCGGCGGCCGACAGCGCGGCCGCGCCCCGCGCCTCGCTTGCAGGCGGCGGGGGCGCCGGAGATGTTGAGCCCGTGAGACGTCTCTGGCTAACGATCGCGCTCCTCCTCGTGCTCACGATCGTCGTGGCGGTCGCCGCGCTCGCGTTCCTGCGCAGCCGCCTGGGGGCCGGCGTCCACGTCGCGGACCGCTCCGTCCTGTTCGTGGACCTGGAGGGCCCGGTCGTCGAGAAGTTCCCGGCCGATCCGCTGCTCGCGGGCCTCGAGGGCGCGCGCTGGCAGCTCGTGGATCTCGTCGGAGGGATCCGCGCCGCCGCCGAGGACGACCGCATCCGCGGCATCCTCCTCCGGGTGGGTCCGCCGGGATACGGCTGGGCGAAGGCCGAGGAGCTGCGCGGGGCGCTCCTGGACTTCCGCGGGAGCGGCAAGTTCGTGGAAGCCTACCTGCCGCCCACGGACGAGCTGGGCTACTTCGTCGCTCTCGCGGCCGACCGCGTCTGGCTCCTCCCCGACGGCGGACTCGAGCTGAACGGCTTCCGCGTCGAGACACCCTTCGTCCAGCGGACGTTCGAGAAGATCGGCCTCGAGGCGCAGGTCGAGAGCGTCGGCGCGTACAAGACCGCGGCCGACGTGCTCCGCCGGACGAACATGACCGACGAGGACCGCGAGGTGACGGGCGCCATCCTGCGCGAGCTCCACGGCCGGTTCGTGGACGCCGTGGCCGAGAGCCGTCGCATCGACCGCGGGTCGTTCGCACGTGCGCTGGACGGCGGCGTGTACCTGGCCCGGGACCTCGAGGCGCTCGGGCTTGTGGACGGGCAGATGTACCTGAGCGAGGTCCGCGAGCGGACCCTTCGACGCGCCGACGGCGCCGCGGGCGAGGCGGGCGGCGGCCCCGACGACGATGGCGCAGGCCGGGAAGCGGACGAGTCGCGGCGCGACGACGACGCCGAGCGCGTCCTCCGGATCGAGGACTACCTCACGGTGCTCCCGGCCCGGACGGCGCCGTCGGCGGGCACGGTGGCTCTCGTCTACGCGGTCGGGACCATCCTGCAGGGGCAGGACGCGATCGATCCGCTGTTCGGCCGCACGATGGGCGCGGCGTCCACCGTCGAGATGCTGCGCGAGGTCGGTCGGAACGAGGACGTGGACGCCGTGGTCCTGCGCGTGGACAGCCCCGGCGGCGACGCCTGGGCCTCGGAGGAGATCTGGGCCGAGCTCGAGGAGCTGAACGAGCACGTGCCGCTCGTCGTCTCGATGTCGGACGTCGCGGGATCCGGCGGCTACTACATCGCCGCCGGCGCCGACGCCATCGTCGCGTCGCCGTCGACCATCACCGGGTCCATCGGCGTGCTCGGAATCCTCTTCAACGCCGCAGGCGTGTACGACAGGCTCGGCGTCACCTGGGACACGCTCGGCACCGGCGAGGCGGCCGACTTCCCGACGACCATCCGGCCCCTCACCGAGGCCGAGCGCGTCACGTTCCGCGCGATCATCGAGGACCTGTACCGCGCGTTCGTCGCACGGGTGGCGGAGGGACGCGAGCGAACGGTGGGGCAGATCGATTCGGTCGCGGGCGGACGGGTGTGGACGGGCGCGCAGGCCGTCCGGAACGGCCTCGTGGACCGGCTCGGCGGCCTCGACGACGCGGTCGAGGTGGCGAAGGAGCTCGCGGGAATCGACCCCGAGGCGCGCGTGGACCTGGTGGTGTATCCCGAGGGGAGCACGCTGATCGAGCGGCTGCTCGCGATGGCGGGGGCGCCGGGATCGGGGCTGGCGCGGGTGCTCGGGCCGCACGCCGCCGGTCCGAGGGCCGGGACCACGGGATCGGCCGTCGCTCCGACGTTGACCGGCGCGGCCGAGCTGGCGCGCCGGCTGGCGGCGGTCGGGGTCGCCCTGCGCGCGGGCGGGCCGCGCCCGCTCGCGGTGATGCCGTACGTTCCGGAGATCCGGTGACGGCCCGGAGCCTCGTCCGCCTCGCGCTCGGGGCCGGGCGCCCGGCCGCACGCTGCGGGCGGTTGCCGGTGCTCGACGTCGCGGCGTCCCCGCCGCGCTGAGTCGGAAAATCCTTGAGCCGTACGCCGCCTGTGGTAGCTTCTCGCCACGGAGCGGCCCCGACCCGCTCCGGGCACCATAGCCCGTGGCGGCGGCCGTGGACTTCCTCCCGATCTGGGCCTTCTGGCTCGCGTTCGCGCTGTTCCTCTTCGCCGCGGAGATCCTGACCGCGGGATTCTTCCTGTTCCCGTTCGGGCTCGGCGCCGCGGCCGCGGCCGTCGCCGCGTTCTTCGACGTGGCCCTGCTCTGGCAGTGGGCCGTCTTCCTCCTGTTCAGCGCCGTGTTCCTGCTCACGTCACGCCGGTTCGCCCGGCTCGTGGACCGCGGGCCGGCGGCGGAGGCCGGCGCCGGGCGGCTGATCGGCATGACCGCCATCGTCGTGGATGCCATCGATCCCGACCGCAACGAGGGCTCGGTGCGCGTGGACAACGAGAGCTGGCGCGCCGAGTCCGCCGAGCCCGTCCCGATCCCCGCCGGCCGGCGCGTGACCGTGCTCGACATCCGCGGCGCGCGTCTCGTCGTGCGCCCGCGCGAGGACGCCTGAGCCCGTGGACCTCCTGACGGAGCCCCTCGCCATGACGATCCTGCTCGTCGCGCTCTCCGTGTTCCTCCTGATCTTCGCCTTCTCGGCGGTCAGGATCGTGCGGCCCTACGAGAAGGGCGTCGTCGAGCGCCTGGGCCGTTACAGCCGCACGGTGGGCAGCGGCCTGAACGTGATCGTTCCGTTCCTCGAGAGCCTGCGGAAGGTGGACGTGCGCGAGATGGTCGTGGACGTCCCGCCGCAGGAGGTCATCACGAAGGACAACGTCCTCGTCACGGTGGACGCCGTCATCTACTACGAGGTCACCGATCCCTACAATTTCTCGTACAACGTCGCCGACTACTGGACGGCGATCATCAAGCTCGCGCAGACGAACCTGCGGAACGTGATCGGCGACATGCAGCTCGACGAGTCGCTCGTCTCGCGGGACGTGATCAACACGAAGCTGCGCGAGGTGCTGGACGACGCGACGGGGAAGTGGGGCGCGCGCGTCACCCGGGTCGAGATCCAGCGCATCGAGCCGCCCTCGGACGTGACCGAGGCGATGCACCGCCAGATGAAGGCGGAGCGTACGCGGCGCGCCGCGATCCTGGAGGCCGAGGGGGAGAAGCAGGCGGCGATCCTGCGCTCGGAGGGCGAGAAGGAGTCGCAGCTGCTGCGCGCCCAGGGCGAGGCCGACGCGATCAAGGCCGTGGCCGAGGCCGAGAAGTTCCGCCAGCTGACCGTCGCCGAGGGCGAGGGGCAGGCCATCGAGCGCGTCTACCGCGCGATCCACAACGGGCAGCCCACGCCCGACCTGCTCGCCGTGAAGTATCTGGAGACTCTCGCGAAGATCGCCGAAGGAGACGCCACCAAGATCTTCATGCCCCTCGAGTCCTCGGCCCTGCTGGGCGGCCTCGCGGCGATGCGGGAGGCGTTCGACTCGGGATCGGCGCCGGGGGCGTCCCGCGCCGGCCCGGCCGTTCCCGCCCGCGGCCCGGCGTCTCCGCCGCCGCGTTCCGGATAGGAGCCCGGAGTGGCCCGCGTCGATCCCACGCCCCCGAACGGGTCGTCCCCCGGCCGCGGGGCCGCGGCCGTCGCGGGTTCCGGGCTCCTCACCCTCGTCGTCCTCGCCCTTGCCGCCGCGGTCGCAGCCGCGCCCGCGCGCCTGGCCGCCCAGGAGCTCTCGGCCGGCGACGCGCAGGCGCTCCTGGACGAGTTCGTGACGTACGTGGAGTCCCGCGTGGACGACTGGACCGACCTCCAGCTCGAGCTCGGCCGGCGGATCGACGCGGAGCTGGAGCGGCGCGGCGACGAGGCGCCGCTCTCCGGTCCCTGGGACGGTCCCGACCTCCGGAAGATCGCCGCGGAGTGCCGCGCCGACCTCGCGTCGGCGTCGCTCCTCGCCCAGATCGGCCTCGTGGCGCGCGAGACGCGCGACCGCGGCCTCGCCGCCCTCGCCCACGTGGACTGGGAGGCCACCGCCCGCGAGTTCCGGATCTGGAAGCGCCGCGAGGGGGAGGCCGCCGAGGTGGCGCGGCAGGTGGTGGACCTCTGCGGCGAGGAGCTGTCGCTCGCCGCGCGCCGGCGGGCGAGCGACGAGGCGTTCCGCGAGGAGCACGCCCGCATCTGGGCGGACGCCGAGCCCGGTCCCGTCGGGGAGCGGGAAGCCGACCTCTCGCGGCGTCAGCAGGCCGCCCGGCGCGCCTTCGACCGCGGGGAGGAGGAGCTGCACCGGCAGCGGGCGGCGCTCCGGGCGCGCGCCGGGGCGCTCGCGGCGCCCTTCCACGTGGAGGGCGACACCTACCGCGGGCCCATCCGCTTCCTGCCGGAACGCGCGGTCGATGGAGTGGCCTGAGCCCGGCCGGGCTCGCGGAATGGTCGGAGCCGCGCGATTCGCGATGGATGCCGCACCCGGAGGTGCATAGGATGGCTTGATGGAGACGTGCGCGAGCTGCGGCGCCGACTGGACGGCGGGAGACTTCACGCTCGGCTGCGAGGAGTGCGGCGGGGGGACGCTCGAGGTGCCGTGTCCGCTCTGCGGCGGCGCCTGCGGCCGGGTCTGGCGGCGCGCGGTTGACGACTCGCACGCCGCCGGGGTCGCGCACTGGTCGGGACGCTGCGGCCGGACCGCCGCCCCGGACGCCGGGGCCGGCGGCTGACCGGCGGCGGCTCCGCGCGAGCCGCGCCGGACAACAACACGCAGGGAAACCACGGAGGAGGGACGATGGCGACACGCAGCTCGGGCAGGTCCAGCGGCGGCGACACCGAGGACGGAAGCTCCGGACGCGCGTCCGGGGGGTCCCGCCGGCGCTCGTCGGGCGGCGCTCCGCGGTCGCGCTCGGGAGCCAGGTCCGGACGGAGGTCGTCCGGAAGGGCCCGGGGCGGGTCGCGGTCCACGACCGCTCGCCGGGCGGGAACGCGTCGCGCAGGCGGCAGGCGGTCCTCGACCACGCGCGGCGGCGGGTCGACGCGGCGCTCGCGGACGGCCGGCGGATCCCGCCGGTCCTCGGGCGGCGGATCGCGCCGCTCGTCGGGCGGCGGATCGCGCGCGAGCTCGCGGCGCAGCTCGTCGCGGCGCGGTTCACGCGCGGGGGGTGCGGGCCGGCGCGGCGCGAGAGGCGGCGCCTCGCGTCGCGCCTCGGGCTCGCGGCGGAGCTCCACACGCAGCCGGTCCCGGGCCGGCACCCGGGGCGGCGCGTCCCGGGCGCGGCGTTCGGGCGGCGGACGTGCGGGGGCGGCCCGCAGGCGCCGCGCATCCGGCGCCCGCGGCGCATCGGCGCGCGTCCGGCGGACGGCAGCGGGGGGCGCACGCACGCGGTCGTCCGGCAGGTCGAGGACGGCGCGTGTCCGGCGCACCGCGGCGGGCCGCACGCGGAGGGCTGCGTCGCGGACGTCGGCGGGTCCACGGGCCCGGGTCGGCGCCCTGGCGGGCGCGGTGGCGGGCGGCGTGGCCAAGGGAGCGCGCACGGCGGGGTCGGCGGCGCGCCGGGCGGCGTCCGGCGTGACCGCGGCGGCGGGCACCGCGGCGGGAGCGGTGAAGTCCGCCGCCGGCGCGGCGGCCGGGCCGGTGAAGTCGGCGGCCGGCACCGTGGCGGGCGCGGCGGAGACCGTGGTGGAGAAGGTCGCCGAAACGATGCCCTTCGTGGGCGGAGACGAGGACGAGGGGCGGGGCTGAGCGGGCGTCGCCGACGCCGCGACCGCCTACGACGAGATCAGCACCATCCGGCCGGTGGGGGCGTTCGTGCCCGGCGCCGGCTCGACGGTGACGGCGAGCGCGTCGGCGCCCTCGAGGGCGTCCGGGTTCTCGAGCTCGACGCGCTCGACGCCGCGGGTGCGGGGCGCGAACGTGCCGACACCCTGCGGCGTTCCGTCGCGGATCGCCCACAGCTCGTAGACCGCATCGGCCGGCAGGACGGGAAGGTCGAACGCGAACAGGATCGCGCGTCGGGTCCGCGGGTCCACGAACACCCGGGCGGAGGCGGCGGGCTCCTCCGGCGTGCCGGCGAGGTTCCGGGCGCTCCCGCCGCGGCTCGTGAGCGCGTCCACGTCGCGCCGGTACGCATCGGCGGCTGAGGCGAGGGAATCGGCGCGGCGCTCGACGCCGTCGGCGCGCTCGAGCCGCGCGCGCGTCTCGGCGAGCTCGCGGCGCGCATCCCCCAGATCGTCCCGGAGCTTCACGGTCCAGAGGCCGAGCAGCAGAGCGAGGAGCGCCGCGAGCAGGGCCGCGGCGATCCAGGGCCTGCGGTCGGCGCCGGCGGGCGCGGCCCCCCCGATCGCCGTTCCGCCCCCGTCCTCCGTGCCGGAGAGGTCCTCCGCACGCATCGGCATCCCCGCCGCGCCGATCCGGGCGAGCAGACGATCGCGCAGCCCGGCGGGGGGCGCCGCCGCCGGCGCGGTGAGCGCCACGGCCGCGATGGCCTCGCGCAGGCGGGCGATGTCCGCGTCCCCGCCGCCGCCGCGGACGGCGAGCTCGGCCTCGAGCTCGGCCTCCTCCTCCGGCTCCAGGTCCCAGAGCAGGAGCTTCTCGATCAGCTCGCGGAAGCGCTCGTCGCTCACGCCCGCCTCCCTCACACGTGGAGAGCCGCGAGCAGCCGCTCGAGCTTGGCGAGGGCCGCGCGGATGCGCGTCTTGACGGTCCCGAGCGGCGTCGCGGTGCGCGACGCGATCTCGCGGTGGGAGAGACCGTGGAAGAAGGCGAGCTCGAGCGCCTGACGCTGCTCCGGCGGCAGGGCGTTCACCGCCGCCCTGACGCGAGCGCGTCGCTCGCGGAGGCTGGCCTCCTCGGACGGGTCGGGGTCGGAGGCCGGAGCCACTTCCGCGGCCGCGGCCTCGAGGGCGGTCCGCAGCGACGATTCGGCGCGGAGCCGGTCGATCGCGCGGCTGCGCGCCACCATCGCCACCCACGCCAGCCCGGAGCTGCGCGCCGGATCGAAGGTCGCCGCGGAGCGCCACAGCTGGACGTACACGTCCTGCGCCACCTCTTCGGCGGCCTGTCGGTCCCGCAGCATCCGCAGCAGCAGCCCGAAGACCAGCGGACCCGTCCGGTCGTAGAACATCCCGAACGCGCGCCGATCGCCGGACGCCATCCGTGCAATGAGGCTCTCGAGCTCGATGACCGGACGGTGGTCGGGGTGGACCGCTTCTCGTGGGACGTGCGGAATCTAGGCGGCAAACCAGGGCCTCTCAACGACATCGCCCCCTGAGTACGGCCCCGGGCCACGTTCGGATCGAGGGCGGGCCAGGGCTCCTCGGCGACGGCCGAGCCGACCGTGGCTCGCGCCGTCGTCTTCCCGGCCCCGTATCGCCGGCCGCCGGGACGGGGGCGTCCAACCGACGTCGCGATCCGTGGGAGCCGAAGCGGATCGTCGAGCCGTTCCGTTCCGGTCCGGGCCGGCGAAGATTGTGCGGCCGTGCCGCCACCCAAGCCTCCGCCCTCCGCGCCGTCGGCCATGCGCGATGCGCCCGCCGCCGAGGCGCGCTCGCCCTCCGGGCTCCTCCGCATTCTGGGCTTCTGGGACGGCGTCGCGGTCGTGGTCGGGGTCACGATCGGCTCCGGCATCCTGCGCACGCCCGGGATCGTCGCGGGCCAGCTCGGCCGTCCCGGGCTCATCGCGGCCATCTGGGTGCTGGGGGCGCTGCTGGCGCTCGGAGCGGCGCTCTGTCTGGCCGAGCTCGTCGCCCAGCTCCCGCGCGTGGGCGGAAAGTACGTGTACGCCCGCGAGGCGTTCGGACCGCTGACCGGCTTCGTCGCCGGCTGGTCCGAGATCGTCTCGCGCGGGATGACCGCCGCGGCCAAGTGCGTGGTGATCGGCGAGTACCTGGTGCTGCTCGCCGGGCGCGGCAGCGTCCGCGGGCTCGCGCTCGCCGCCGCGCTCGCGTTCGCGGCGCTCCACTGGACGGGCCTGCGGCCCGTGCGCGCGTTCCAGAACACGGCCACGTTCCTCAAGGTCGCGATCCTTCTCGCCGTCTCCGCGCTCGGCTTCGCGCTCGGCTCGGGCTTCAGCTGGGAGCTCCCGCCGGCGGCGCCGCGCACCGCCCTGCAGGCGCTGGCGGCCGTCGCCATCAGCTTCCAGGTCGTCTCCTTCACCTACTACGGCTACGACGAGGCGACCAAGCTCGGCGAGGAGACGCGCGACCCGCGCCGCAGGCTCCCGCGCGTCCTGGCCGTCGGCGTCCTGGCGGTGACCGTGCTCTACCTGCTCGTGAACGCGGCCTTCCTGTACGTCCTCACGCCCGCCGAGATGGCGGGCTCGACGCTCGTCGCGGCGGACGTCGCCTCGCGTCTGGCCGGCGGCCGGGTCGGCGCCCTGGTGACCGCGGCGGCGCTCGTCGTCCTCGCCGGCAGCCTGAACGTCAACTTCCTGACGCTTCCCCGCGTCGGTCTCGCGATGGCGCAGGACGGGCTCGCGCCGCGGCCGATGACGGCCGTGAGCGGGAGCGGCGCGCCGCGCACGGCCCTCGCGGTCGCGACGGCCGTGATCGTCGTCGCCGCTCTGGCCGGGAGCTTCCAGAACCTGGTGCTCGTGATCATGAGCATCGTGCTGATCGTGGACGGGACGGTGATCCTCGCGCTCTTCCGGCTCCGCCGCACGCGGCCGGACCTCGAGCGGCCCTACCGCGTGCCGCTGTATCCCTGGCTGCCTTCCGTCGTCCTCGCAGTCTACGGCGCACTGCTCGCGGGCATCGCGGTGAGCCTTCCCTGGGTGGTCGCCGTCGCGGTCGGCGTGCTGGCGCTGCTCGCCGTCCTGGGACTGCCCTTCGCGCGGGCGTCACGGGCCGCCGGAGAGTCCCCCGCACGCCTCGGGTGAGGGCTCTCGACCGCGCGTTCCTTCCTCGCCGGCGATCGAGCACGGCCCGCGGCGGGTCCGGGCATCGTCGGCGGCGAGCCGCTCAAGACCGATGCCGCCGCCCCCGGGGACGATCACTTCCTGCCCGGGCCGTGCGACGTCGCGTGGGATCTGGCCGGCGCGGCCGCCGAGCGGGGGATGGACGCGGCGGCCGAGGCGGCGCTCGTGGCCGCGTACCGGCGGCGCTCGGGCGACGACGCCGGGGGGCGGCTGCCGGCGTGGCGTCTGGCCTACGTCGCGGTGCGGACCGGGTGGTGGAGGATGGCGGCCGACGCCCTGCGCGGGACCGCCGAGCACGACGGCGCGCGGAGGGAGCACGCGCGCTTCCGCCGACTCCTCGCCGCGGCGATCGCGACGCACCGGCCCGCGGCTCGCCGTCCCGCCTAGGCCAGCGGCTCGTCCGCCGTCTCCTCCCGGTACGCCGCCGCCTCGACGGTGATGGTCTCGCGAGCCGCCGCCGCATCGGCCTGCCGGGGCGGCGCGGCGGCGGGCCGACGCCGCGCTTCCCCCCGTCCCGTGGCCTGCCTGCGGAGCTCCTCCGCCAGCGCGAGCATCCGCCTCACCTCCCGGCGGCCGCCCGGGGTCGCCCACCACGCCGCCGCGTAGGCGGCGCAGAACGTCACGCCCGCCGTGAGCAGCCAGACGGGGCCGCCTTCGGGCAGCGGAAGCAGCGGCCGGACCGCGAGCAGGGCGCCGGCCGCGGCGGCCGAGGTGAGCGCCGGCCGCGACACGATCCCGAAGAAGTCGCCCCAGGTGAGAGGCGAATCGGCGAGGCAGAAGGCCACGCGCGGATACGCCAGGAGCGCGGTCGCGATCGCCACGCCCCACGCGGCGCCCACGACTCCCCACTGGACGCCGATCGCGGCGGCCGCCGACATGACGGGGGTGTACACGAGCGCCCAGCGGAACTGCCGCTTCGTGTTCCCCTTCGACAGGAAGAGCCAGGTCGTGAGCCGGGCCATGCAGCCGAAGAAGTATCCGATGCAGAGGGCGCGGAAGACCGGCGCCGCCGCGAGCCAGCGCTCGCCGAGCAGCACGCGGACCGCGGCCTCGGCCTCGACGGCCAGGAACGCGAGGATGGGGAGCAGCGCCGCGAGCACCGGGACGAACCCGGCGCGGCACGCCGAGCGGTACGCGTCGGGATCGTCCTGCGTCCGGCTCAGCCCCGACACCGCGACGCCGTAGAGCGGCGGGAACACGTGCTGGACGGGGTACTGGGCCCACTTGTGGCCCGCGTCGTAGAGCCCGGCGCCCGTCGGCCCCGCGTAGTAGCCGACGAGCACGCGGTCGGTGTGGCGGCCCAGATGGCTGACCGCCTGGAATCCCATGTAGTGCACGCCGTAGGAGACGAGCCCGCCCACGCCCGCCAGGACCCGGGAGGGGCGCCAGCCCAGCCACGTGGGACGCCACGGCGACGCCCGCCAGATTCCGGCCGTCCGCGCCGCGCTGAAGACGATCGACTGCAGGACGAGCGCCCAGTAGCCGGCGCCGAGCAGCGCGGCGGCCACGGCCACGACGACGCCGGTGATCGACGCGCGGACGACGTTCCGCATCAGCGCGGGGAACTGCATCCGCCGCACCAGCAGCGCCTCGTGCTGCGCGGAGAGCCCGAGCGCGAACACGCTCAGCGCCATCGCCATCGTGATCGGCCCGAGACGCGGCTCGTCGTAGAACCACACCGCTGCCGGGGCCGCGGCCATCAGCAGCAGCGCCACGGCGACGTTGAGCGCGACGGCCAGCCAGAAGAGCGCGCTGGACTGCCGCGGCTCGAGCGTGGGGGCCTGCACGGTGGCCATCGTCAGGCCCAGCTCGCGGAAGCTGCCCACGAGCACCGTGAGCGGGGCGATCATCGCGAGCAGCCCGAAGTCCGCGGGGCGCAGGAGGCGCGCCAGGACCATCGTCGAGACCACGCTCACGACGGCGAGCGCGACCTCGCCGGTGAGCTGGACCGCGCCGCCCTCGATCGCCCGTCGGCGCACGTCCCCGTCGGGCGCCGCGAAGGGCCGCGGCGAACCGCTCAAGGCGCCTTGTGGCGTTCCGGCTGCCAGGGCGCCAGCCGGCTCAGCAGGAGCAGCACGAGCTTGTTGAAGCCGACGCCGATGATGCAGATCACGACCAGCGCGGCGTAGATGTCGGGCACCCGGAGGACCTCCCAGGCGAGCCACATCATCGCCCCGAGTCCGTCGCGCGCGGTCACGATCTCGCTGCCGATCGTCGCCCCGAAGCCGCTGTTGAGGGCGAGCCGCAGTCCGCTCAGCGCCAGCGGCAGGGTGGCCGGCAGCACGACCCGGCGGAGGACCTGCGGCCGGCGGGCGCCGTAGTTCTCCGCCACCTCGAAGTAGAGCGGGCTGATCTGACGCACGCCCGCCATCGCGTTGATGACCATGGGGAAGAACGCCGCGATCGCCACCAGCAGGACCTTCGACGTCTCGCCGATCCCGACCAGGACCATCACGAGGGGCAGGATCGCGAGCTTCGGGACCGGGTGGAGCGCGGCGACGAAGGGGTCCACCACGGTGCGGAGCCGGGTGGACATCCCCATCGAGAGGCCGAGCAGCAGGCCCGGCACCCCCCCGAGCACGACCCCGGGCAGCAGGCGGCCGAGCGTGGCGCCGAGGTGGCGCGCCAGCTCGCCCGACGCCGAGAGCTCTCCGAGGCGGGCGACGATGCGGGTAGGCGGCGGAAACCAGAGCGGACCGACGGCGCCGGTGCGCACGAGGAGCTCCCACAGCGCCAGGCCTCCGAGCGCGACGGCCGCGGGCACGAGCCGGGCCCGGCTGCGGGGCCGCGGCGCCGGAGGCCCGGTCAGCCCGCGATCGCCAGGTCGCGCCGGACGTCGCCTTCGAGACGTCGCCAGATGTGCCATCGGATCTCGCGTGCGGCCGACTCCTCGCGCGGACTCGTGCCGCGCGGCCGGACCAGGGGGATGGGGATGTCCTCGAGGACCCGGCCGGGGCGGCCGGACATCACGAGGACGCGGTCGCCGAGGAGCACCGCCTCCTCGATGTCGTGCGTCACGAACACGACCAGCTTGCGGTGGTCGCGCCACAGGCGGAGGAGGTCCTCCTGCAGCACGCGCCGGGTCTGCGCGTCGAGGGAGCCGAACGGCTCGTCGAGGAGGAGCAGGTCCACGTCCGACACGAACGCGCGGGCGATCCCGACCCGCTGGCGCATCCCGACGGAGAGCTCGTGCGGCCAGCTGCGCGCGAACCCCCCGAGCCCGACGCTCTCGATGAACGCGAACGCCCGCTCGCGCCGCTCGCGGCGGCCGACGCCCTGCATCTCGAGGCCGAACGCCACGTTGTCGAGCACGTTCATCCACGGGAACACGCCGTGCTCCTGGAAGACCAGCGCGTTCCGCGGCCGACCGCCCGCGAAGACCACCTCTCCGGAGTCCGGCCGCAGCAGTCCGGCGACGACCTTCAGCAGCGTCGTCTTGCCGCACCCGCTCGGCCCCACGACGCACACGAACTCGCCGTCCTCCACGGCGAAGGACACGTCCTCCAGCGCCGCCAGGCCGCCGTTCCGTCCGTCGTAGCGGACCGACACGCCCCGGCACCGGAAGCCGGTCCACGGCAGGGGGGCCGTGCGCGCGCTCACGGCGCCGCCTCGACCACGTCCCGGGCGGCGTCCACGAAGCGCGGATCCCAGAAGCCGCTCTCGGGCACCACCTCGTCCAGCAGGCCCTGCTCCACGGCCCACCGCTGGAACGCCACGATGCCGTCGGAGTCGATGCGGCCGTCCGCCTGGAAGGGCGGCCAGCAGATCCGGGCGAGGAAGTCGCGCTCCATTCCCGTGACCCGCTCCAGGACGTCCAGGTTGCGGGCCGTCTTGCCTTCCGCGTAGCGCGCCACACCCCGCAGGTAGCCGCGGATGAAGCGCCGGCCGAGGTCCGGCTCCCGGTCGAGGAGGCGCGGCCCGAACGTGAGGACCCCGAGCTGCGCGTTCGGCGTCACCTCGCCGGCCGACAGCACGATCTCGTGACCGGCGGCGAGCGTGTGCGTGAGCCAGGGCTCGATGATCGACGCGGCGTCCACCGCGCCCCGGTCCAGCGCGTCCAGGACCGACGGCGGGGGGACCTGGACGTCCTCGACGGAGTCGGGGGCGAGCCCCGCCTTCCGGAGCGCCGTCTCGTACGTGTAGCGATCGAGCACGTTGGAGTGCAGCGCGACCCGGCGGCCCCCCAGGTCCGCCACCGACCGCACCGCGCCGCTCCGGACGAGGTCGCGCCGCGCGACGATCGCGCCGTAGCTGCACGGCTCGGAGCGCCACCGTCCGCGGTCCACGACGAACCGCACGCGCGCGCCCTGCGCCATCGCGCTCAGGAACCCGATGGTCGGGGAGCCCGCCACGACGTCCACGCGCCCGGCGGTGAGCGCGGGCAGCATCTGCGTCGTGGAGCCGCCCGGCGACTCCACGATCCGGACGTCGATCCCCTCCTCCTCGAAGTACCCCTCCGCCTGGGCGAGCAGGATCGGAGCGTTCACGAAGTAGGTGCGCGCGGAGACGACCACGCGCGGCCGACCCTCCGCGTCGCCCGACGCGCAGCCGGCGGCGAGCAGCGTGGTCAGGCAGCCGGCGGTGAGCATCGGCGCGGTCCTGCCGGCGGTGCGCATCGGCGCGGTCCAGCCGGCGGCGCGGCGCGACACGATCCTGCCACCCGGGCGCGGCCGGCCGCGCCTCGCTGGCGTCCGGACCGGCGTCACGCGGCGCGCACCCGGCGGAACGGCATCAGCTTGCCCGCCTCGGTCCAGACCGGCTCCGACCGCTCGAGGCGCACCGACCCGGCCTGCGCCCACACCGCTCCGGTGAGCGCAGCGCCCGGGCCGCCCCGCGCGATCCCCTCGTGCAGGGCCTGCAGCACGGCGGCCTCGTCGTCCACGCGCACCCGCGGACTCACGACCAGGGTGAGCCGCGTGAAGCCCCGCTCGTCCTCCTCCTCGCGCAGCTGGTAGTCGAGGGCGCTCCCGCCGAACCGCGCGGGCAGGTGCTCCTCGAGGACGCGGAGCATGTCGTTCCCGACGAGCGTCATCCCCTCGCCGGTGAGCTTCTTGTAGCTCCGGATCTGGCGCAGGTGCGTGCGCCAGCCCGCCTCCTCGAGGGGGCAGCCGCACGACCGAGTCTCGACGATCCCGTAGTCGTCGGTCTCCACGTTCAGCATCAGCTTGGGGGCCGTCGGCAGCAGGCTCGTGAAGCAGAAGGCGTCCACGGCCGCGCCGGCGCCCTCGATGCGGTGCGGGTTCAGGATGAGGGC
The DNA here is from genome assembly GCA_036556125.1 of Gemmatimonadota bacterium. Lineage (GTDB taxonomy): Bacteria > Gemmatimonadota > Gemmatimonadetes > JACCXV01 > JACCXV01 > DATBJZ01. The sequence goes on from DATBJZ010000002.1 coordinate 36,543, forward strand.
CCAGACGTCCTCGCACAGGTGGACGTCCGTGGCATCCGCCGGCCGGGTGCACGGCGGGCCCATCGCGCCGCCTTCGCTCATCCCGTAGCGCGTGACGTACGAGGCCCCGGTTCGCGTGATCCCGCGGACCTTCGCCTCCGTCGGCGGCTCGTTGGCGCCGCTGAACGTGACGCCGGTGAGATCCCAGCCGCGCTCCGTGGCGGCGAGGGCCACGCGCAGGGCCATGCTGACCGACGTGCGCACCACGCAGCGCCCCTCGGAGCGCGCGGTGTCCCGCGCCCAGCGCGCGACGACGTCGGCGCGGTCGAGCGGCACGGGCTCGGGCCGCGGCGGACGGTAGCCCCTGGCGCGCAGCGTGCCCAGCACGTACGTCATCGCCAGCCGGTACTTGAGGGGCAGGCGGAGCTCGCCCCCGGCGACCGGCGTGAACCAGCGGCGCGGCATCGTGCCGGTCTTGGCGGAGCGCACGATGCCCATCAGACCGGAGGACGCGGGCAGGATCGGGCGCCACAGCGCCGTCGGGAGGCCGTCGAGGCCGAGCGCGGTGTGCGAGATCACGCGGTTCGCCGTGGTCTCAGTCAGGTGCCGCAGGTCGTAGGCGATCCGCGTGCCCGCACCCGTCGAGCCCCCGGTCGTGGACTCCAGGTGGCGCGCAGCGAACGGGTTGTCGAAGTCGTGCGCCTTCACGCGGTGCTCCACGCCGTCCACCACGATGGGCGCACGTCCCTTGAACTGGTCGAACCCCACCACCACGCCCCCGTCGCGGAGCGCGCGAAGCGTGTCCTCGAGCCCGCGCGTTCGCACGGAGCGCTGGAGGTCCCCCAGCTCGCAGCCCGCCCGGCGCAGGAGCGGCAGGTAGGGGCTCGTCGGGTGGCCGTAGATCCCGCGCCCGGCGGTCCGGAGGAAGAGCTCGCCGCGCTCTGCCAGGCGCCCGCGGACGATCGCCCGCGCTTCGTCGAGCGTGACGGTGTGGCGCAGGTAGGGCCCGAGCGCGCGGGCGAAGCCGGCGTACATCCGGACGTCGTCGAGCAGCTTCACCGGCCCGCTCCGGGCGGCCTGACGGCGCCGCCGCGGCCGGGGACGGCGGATCCGTCGCGTCGCTCCTCGCGGCCGTTCATCGCCGGTCCACGTTCGGGTTGGCGTCCACCTCCGTGCGGCCCACCGGGAAGCAGGTGCTCCGTCCGGTCATGTCCTCCACCGCACCCGGCGTCCCGTCGGCGATCCAGCGGTGGAGGTCCCACAGCCGCCGGCCCTCCAGCCAGAGCTCGATGCCGCGCTCCCGCTTGAGCGCGACCCACGCCTCGTCGAGCGTCGCGGCCTCGCGGGGCCCCACGCCGGCTTCGGCGCGCAGCGCGTTCACGATCGCGAGCGCGCCCGCCGCGTCGCCGCCGCGGAGCAGCGCCTCGGCCTCGATCAGCCGCATCTCGCGTCCGGTCACGAGGTTGATCGGGGACCCGCGCTCGGCGTGCTTGGTCTGCACGAGCCAGGGGTTCCCGTTCCTGCCGGTCGGGAACTCGGGGTCGGTCGTCCAGGGCGTCCGCGGGTCCTGCGTCTCCGCGAAGTAGCCCTCGTAGAAGGTGCTCCACACGGTGTGGAGGCGCAGCGGCTGCTTGGCGTTGCCCCAGTAGATCCTGTTGTACTGGCTGAGCTCGATGGCGGAGGTCCGGGCCCGGTGGACGAATCCGGTCGGAACGAGCGCGGCGTCCGCGGCCGCGCCGGACCAGTCGCCGAGCCCGACGCGGGTCGAGGCGCGCCCCGCGATCGCGGCGAGCTCCAGCTCGGCGTCGCCCAGGACCCCGGCGATCGCG
>DATBJZ010000003.1:0-13874 GCA_036556125.1 Gemmatimonadota bacterium
GTCGGGCGCGAGCGGCTCGAGGAGCTGCATGGCGAGGCGGCCCGTCGCATTCCCGAGCGGAACTCTGAAGGAGCCCGCCGGCAGCGTGTCGGTCGCGACCGCCCCGCTCGCCTCGAGACTGTCCACGAGATGGTGACCCTCGAACGGCCCATCGGCCCAGCTCACGTCTGAGAACCTGCTCACCTCGAACTCGCCGATCACAGGCTCGTCGAGCCGCTCGACCGGAATCCCGTGCAGCCGTAGCTTCTCGGCGATCGCGGCCCATTCCACGGGGATGAGGTACGCCGCCGGCGGCCGCACGAAATGCTGCGGCACGAGCTCCCCGTAGAACGCGACGTCCATCTCGATCGGCTCCTCGCCGTAGATCACGCGCATCGCTCCCGAGATCTCGCTGGGCTCGTGCTGCCAAGAGATGCCGCGGTAGTCGAGCGGTGTGCTCGCGGAGTCGGACAGCTCGAAGGACAGCGGAATGCTGTCCCCGTTCGCAGAGGTGATCCGAGCCGACCACTCCTCGGCTTCGCGGACTGCCGCCACGAGACCGTCGGGGTCCCGCCGCACGAGCTCCAGCGTGCCCACGATCGTCTCGTACGTCGATCGCAGGCGCGGCTCGTAGGCCTTCAACATGTGCGTCTCGACCAGCAGCGCGGGGCGATTCCGGAGCGGCACGTAGCCCGTCGAGTAGCGCCCGGTGTCGTGAACCCCCTGAAAACCCTTCGCGGGGTCCAGCGGATCCTTCAGATCCAGATAGGGTCCGACGGGGTAGCCGGCCGCCTCCACGTGCTGGGTGAGCGCGGGCAGGTACACGTCCCGGCTCCACGCCGCGATCGACGGCGGCATGTCGGCGCGCGTCCCGAGCTGGTACGTCATCACGTACTGGTAGTCGGCGCCGTCCGTCGTGTGGTTGTCGATGAGGAGGTGGGGCTGCCAGTCGTCGAAGACGCGGAGCCAGGCCTGCATCTCCGGCGAATCCGCCTTCATGTAGTCGCGGTTGAGGTTGTACGTCTGCGCCGTCGTCCTCCATCCGCTCTCGGCGGGGCCGTTCTGGTTGATCCGGGTGTAGGGTCCGAATCGAGCGTAACCGTCCACGTTGAAGAGCGGCATCACGAGCAGCGTGGCGCCGTCGAGCAGATCCTCCCGCTCTCGCGTGATCGCGACGTCGCGGAGGAGCATCAGGCTCGCGTCCTTGCCCTCGATCTCCCCGGCGTGGATCGCGTTCTGGACCAGGATCACGGGCTTGCCGGCGGCACGCGCGGCCTCGGGGGTGAACGCGCCGTCCTTCGACGCCACGAGCAGCATCAGGTCGCGTCCCTGCGGGCTCGTGCCGAAGGAGAGGAGCTCGATCCAGGGCGAGTCCTCCGCGAGACGCTGCGCGTAGGCGCGGGTGTCCTCGTAGTCGCCGGTTTCGCGGAACCCCGTGCGCTCCGCCTTCGTGAGCCAGTCGGCGCGGTCCTGCGCGCGCGCCGGCGTGGCGCCAGCGGCGATGACGAGCACCGTGCCGACGATCGTCGCCAGGACGAGGGCGGAAGCCGGACCAACCGGGGAGCGGGCGGGGGAAGGGACTGCGGACGTGTGACCCAATGCTCTCTCCTGTTGTCGACGCTCCGGGAGTCTGGACGACGGACCGACCCCCGTCGGCCCCTCGTCGTCGGCGATCGCATGGACGGCGCTGCGGACTGCCTGCGAACGCGCCAATGTAGCCCCCGCCGCCCCGGGGGGAGGGACTTCTGGAGCTCCGCATCCATCCGCAGGTGTTCGATCGTCTCCCCGGCCTCGCCGTCGCGGTCGTGGCGGGACGGGAACTGCAGCCGTCCCGCGACGCCTCCGCGGTCGAGGCGCTGTGGACGAACGCCTGGCGGGGCGCCGCAGCCCACGCCGTGCACGGCAACGCGCAGTCGCATCCGCGCGTCCGGCCGTGGCGCGAGAGCTTCCGGGCGCACGGCTGGTCGGGGAAGGACCACCCGAGCTCGATCGAGGCGCTGCTCCGCCGCGCGCTCAAGGGCAAGGAGCCGTTCCGCGTGACCCCGCTCGTGGACTTCTACAACGCCGTCTCGCTCCGGCACGTCCTGCCCGCCGGCGGCTTCGACCTCGATCACCTCGACGGCGATCTCGAGGTCCGGGTCACGCGCGAGGGCGACACGTTCCACGCGCTGGACGAGGACGCGCCGTCCGCCGTCCCGCCGGGCGAGCTCGCCTACTGCGTCGCCGGCGAGGTCCTCACACGCCACCTCGTCTGGCGCCAGTCGCGCCGGGGGCTGATCGGACGGGACACACGGAACGTGGTGCTGGTCTCCGAGGCGCTGCAGGACGTCGGCGGGGATGCCGCCGAAGCGGTGAGGGGCGACCTGGAGCGCGGCCTCGCGCGGCACTTCGGCGCACGCACGCGGGCGAGCGTGCTCGACCGCGGCACCCCGGCCGTGCCGCTGGATTGACCTGCGGTGCGACCCCGCACCGCCGGGAAAACGCCGTTCGGAAGCTGGAGGGCGGCCCCGGCCAGCCGGCGAGCCGGCGGCCCCGGCGAGCCTGACGGGGCCCGCGCGCCTTCCACGATCCGGCCCGACCCTCTAGATTGCCGGTCCATCCTGGCCGCAGCCGAGGCTGCAGTCCGAGCGCCGGGCGCCCGCCCCCCGTCAGGCCCGAGCCACTTGCGCTTCCTCTCGCCCGAGCCCGAGGTCCGGCTCACCAAGGCGTTCTCGACGCCGTTCCGGAACATCATCGCGACGGCCCGGACCTGCTATTCGGGAAAGGGGATCGTGCCCGAGGAGGCGGTGGACGAGCGCTGGCGCGGGCTCGCGAAGGACCTCTACAAGGCCGGCCACCACACGACGATCCAGCACGGCCAGTTCCAGTTCGCGATCGCGAACGTCTCGCGCCACTTCCTCTGGTCGTTCCTCCACTCCTCGACCTTCTACAACTCCGAGCAGGTCTCGCAGCGCTACGTGGCGGTGAAGCCGGGCACGGTCGCCGTGCCGCCGCTGAGCGGCGACGCCGAGCGGATCTACCGCGAAGCGGTCGAGGATCAGATGGCGTCGTACCGGCGGCTCAGGGAGAGCCTGCGGCCGGTCACGGAGGAGGCCTTCTTCACGCGATTCCCGGGGCGCCGCGGGCACCGCGAGCGCTTCGCGCGGGACATCGAGCGGAAGGCGCAGGAGGTGGCCCGCTACGTCCTGCCCGTGGCGACCTTCGCGTATCTCTACCACACCGTGAGCGCGATCACGCTGCTGCGATACGCGCGGCTCGTGAACGCCTTCGATACGCCGCTCGAGCAGCGCATCGTGGTCGGGAAGATGGTCGAGGCGGTGCTGGAGTACGACCCGGACTACCGGGCGATCCTCGAGGAGCCGCTCGCGCCCGGGGAGCTCCCGGAGGAGGCCTGGTTCGCCGCGCACGGCGAGCCCGACGCGGACGCGCGCCGGATGAGGCGCGACGCGTTCGATGCGTCGCTCGAGGGCCGCACGTCCAAGCTGGTGGACTGGAAGCTCAACAACGAGCCGGTCCTCGCGGAGGCCGTGCGCGAGGTTCTGGGGGCGCCGGCCGCCGCGTTGACGGACGAGGAGGCGATCGACCTGGCGCTCTCGCCGGGCCGGGACCGGATCCTGGCGGACTCCCTCAACCTCTCGACCCACGGGAAGCTCTCGCGTACCCTGTACCACGCATCGTATACGTTCAGGAAGAGGCTCTCGCACACGGCCGACTCGCAGGACCAGCGCCACCGCACGACCCCGGGCTCGCGGCCGGTCCTCTCCGCGACGGTCGGCGGCGAGCCCGACTACGTGACGCCGCGCCTGGTCCTCGAGGACGACCACGTCCGCGCCGACTACGACGAGACGATGCGGCGCACGTGGGAGCGGATCGCGGACTTCCGCCGCGCCGGCGGCAGCCCGGAGTTTGCGCAGTACCTGCTGCCGAACGCCGTCGCGATCCGCTTCACCGAGTCGGCGGACCTCCTGAGCCTGTGGCACAAGCACGCGATGCGGCTGTGCTACAACGCGCAGGAGGAGATCTGGCGCGCCTCGCTCGACGAGGCCGAGCAGATCCGCGCCATCAATCCGTTCATCGGACGTTGGCTGCTGCCGCCGTGCACCGCCCGCCTGGTGGCGGGCGCGCGGCCGTACTGCCCCGAAGGGACCCGCTACTGCGGTGAGCGGGTATGGACGTACGACCTCGCGCAGTACGAGCGCGTGATCTAGCCGAACGAGCGTCCGGTCCGGACGCCTGACGGCCGGCGGCCCCCGAGCCGCCCGCCGCGAACTCTCGCGCCGGTTCCCGTGGCGGCCGGCGCTCCGTGCCTGCGCCGCCCGGCCGTGCCGAGGGCGCCCAGACCCTGTCCGACGCGCCGGTCCGGCCGGCGCCGCACCCCGCATGCCTCGCGTCCGCTACGAGCCCCGCCGTGGCGAGCCCGTCGAGTTCGACGTGGGCTACGGCTCGAATCTCTACCGCGCCGCGCTCGGCCGGTCGGTGTCGCTGTTCAACGGGCCGATGAAGGCCCTCCACTGCTGGGGCAAGGGACTCTGCGGGGCGTGTTTCGTGGAGGTCGTGGAAGGCGGCGACTCGCTGCCGGAGCGCACCGCGGTGGAACGGAGGAAGCTGAAGGGCGCGCCCGACACGGTGCGCCTCGCCTGCCAGATCCCCGTGAAGGGAGACCTCGTGATCCGAAAGCCGAAGGGAATGCTGCGCCCCCGCCGCACCGGCGGCGCCGCGCACGCCGAGCCTCGGGAGGGCGTGCGCGCCCGCCCCGCGACGGCCACCTCGCGATGACCGAGCCGGGACCGCCCTCCGCACCCTCTCCGCCGGCGACCTTCGCGGACGCGCTTCACGCGCGCCGGCTGGTGTTCGACGGTCCGATGGGCACGCCCCTGCTCGCGCGCGGGCACGGACTCCCCCTCGAGGCGCTGAACGACTCCGCGCCCAACGCCGTCCGTGAGATGCACGCCGCCTACGTCGCCGCGGGCGCCCGCGTGCTGCGCGCCAACACGCTGCTCGCCCGCGAGGGGGAGGTCCGCGACGCGGAGCGCCTGGCGCGCCTCGGCGTGGCTCTCGCGAGGGAGTCGGCGCCCCCGGGCGTGTGGGTCGGCGCGCCGATCGGCGCGCCGCTCCCCAAGCCGCAGGCGTCGTCGCGGCCCGGGCGCGGGCGCCCGGCGGCTCCCCCACGCCCCCGCCTCCACGTGGGTGACGAGCAGCCGACGGAGGAGCCCGGCGGCAACGGCTTCCCGCGGGGGTTTCGCGAGGCCGTGGCCGACCAGGCGCGAGCCGTCTCGGCGGCGGACTTCATCTCGCTCGAGACCTTCCTGCTGCCGCTGGAGCTCGAGACCGCGCTCGAGGCCGTGCGGGAGTCCTGGATCGGTCCCGTCGTCGCCTTCTGCACCCTGCGTTCCGACCTCCCGACGCGTCTCGACGCGATGAGCACGCAGCGCGTGTACGGCGCGCTGCTCGCCTTCGTGGACGTGGCGTCGCGTTTCTCGCCGGCCGCCGTCGGCGTGAACTGCGTCCCCCCCGGCGCTCTCCTGGACCTCGCCGTGGACTTCCTCGCCCGGGAGTCGCCCTACCCGTGGGGGATCCTGCCCGCCGCCGCACCGGGAGGGCCCCGGGCCCGACCGGGCCGGGGCGGTCTTCCCGGCCGCGTCCCGGACGCCGAGATCGCCGAGACGTGCGTGCGTGCGCTCGACCGCGGCGCGGCCTTCGCGGGCGCCTGCTGTGGCGCCACGCCCGAGACCGTGCGGCGGATCACGGCGCTGGCCAGCGCTCCTCCCGGCGTGCGGGCGCGACACCGGCACGGTCCGCCGTCCGGCCGGCGCCCCTCGCCGCAACGCGCCGGCTTCGGGGACGAGCGTGGGTTCGGGGATCGTCCCGCCGCGGAAGGCCCGGGTCAGCGGCGCGGGTCGTTCGGTCGTCACGGCGGGTCGCGGCGGGGCCGTCAGGGATTTCCCCGAGGGCAGGGAGACGGCGGACAGCGGGCCGGGCGCGGCCGGCCCTACGGCGCGACGCGCGACGGGGAGGCCGCCGGACGCACGCACGGGCGCGGGTGGGCTCCCGGCGGCGGGCCGCGCCGCGGGCAGGGACGACCGGGCCGCCCGACCGGCGCGCCGTACGACGAGGGGCGGGGCGCCGACGGCTACGGCGACGGACACCGGTCCGGCGGACGGCGTCCGCCCGGTCGCGGAGGTCCCGGACATCGGCCGGCCGGCGGGCGCTTCCGCCAGGGTGGTCAGCGAGGGGCGCCTCCGTTCCGCGCACCCGAAGGGGACGGCGGGGCCGGCGGTGGAGGTTGGGTCCGCCGCGGGCCGCGCAGTCCCGGTGCCGACCGCACGGGCGGTGCGGCCGGGGGGCAGGGACCGCGCTGGAGCGGCGGCGGGGCGGCGGACGGGGAGGGCGGACGTCCGGGTGGGGACAAGCGTGGCCGGAGACCGGGTCGCGGCCGCGGCCGGCACGGCGAGCCGGGTGGCGGGGGCGGCGGTTCGTGGAGCGGCCGCTCGGGTCGCCAGGGCGCGGGCGGAGGGGCGTGGAGCGGCCGGTCGCGCCCCCCCTTCGGGCGCGGGCAGGGTCCGCGCGACGAGGGAGGCTCCGGAGGGGAGCGGCCCGGCGGCGGGCCGGGCCGGGGACGCGGCGGCCGGCCCGGAGCGCACCGAGGCCGCGGGAGCGGCAGGGGGCGCCCGCCGCGGGAGGCGCCCCCCGGCGAAGGGCGCCCTGACGACCGAAACGGGGAGGAGACCGGGGGCGCGTTCGGCGCGCCGTGATGCGCGACTTCCTCTTCTGGCTCGAGCGCCGCCGCTGGTTGTGGGCGGCGCTCGCGCTGGGGGCGATCGTCCTGCTGGCGCCGAGGCCCGACGGCCTGTCGCCGGAAGGTCAGCGCGTGCTCGGGATCGCCGCGGCCGTGGCGGTGCTCGTCGTCGCCGAGCCGGTGCCGCTCCCCGCCGTGGCCCTCCTGATCGCCGTCGCCCAGGTCGTCCTGGGCGTCGCCGACGCGGCGGGCGTCGCCGCGACGTTCATGAGCGACTCCGTGTTCTTCATCATGGGGTCGCTGATGATCGGCGTGGCGATCGTGAAGCAGAACCTCGACAAGCGCATCGCCTACTGGCTGCTCCGGGCGACCGGGCCCTCGCCCGCGCGCATCTCCACCGGCCTTCTCGTGCTCTCCGCTCTGCTCGCCTCCGTCGTCGGCGAGCACACGGTGGCGGCGATCCTCCTGCCGGTCGCCGTGACGCTGATCCGCCTCGCCCGCGAGGAGGCGGACCGGGAGCTCCCCACGCTCGGGGCCCTGCTCCTGCTGTCGGTCGCCTTCGGCTGCGCGCTGGCGGCGCTCGGCACCCCGTCCGGGGGCGCCCGCAACGCGATCATGATCGACTACTGGCGCCGCATCTACGGGATCGAGGTCACGTACGCCGACTGGGTCGTGCACGCCTTCCCGCTCCTGCTGCTCCAGATCCCCGTCGCGGCGTGGATCCTCCGCCGCACGTTCCGGCCCGAGGTGACGGACCTCCAGCGCACGCTGGTTCAGCTGCGCCGGCTCGTCCGACAGGAGGGGCGGTGGGACGTCCCCGACCTCCTCACCGTCGGGCTCTTCGCCCTCACGCTCCTCGCCTGGATCACCCTCAGCGGGACGCTGGGTCTCGGCATCATCGCGCTGGCCGGCGCGAGCCTCTATCTCGTGATCGGGCTCGTGCGCTGGGAGGACTACAACGTGGGGGTGAACTGGGGCGTGATCCTGCTGTTCGCGTCGGCGATCTCGCTGGGCGTGGCGATGCAGCGCACCGGCGCCGCCGAGTGGCTCGGCTCCGCCCTCCTCCGCGCGCTCCCGCAGGCGGTCCTCGGATGGCCCGCGGCGCTCCTGCTCGCGGTCGCCGTGACCACGATCCTCTTCACGTCGGTGCTCAGCAACGGCCCGGCGGTGGCCGTGCTCGGACCGATCTTCCTGAACGTCGCGAGCCTCTCCGGCGTGGGCGTCCTGGCCGCGGGCTTCGCCACCGCGTTCGCCTCCGCCTTCGCGTTCGCGACGCCCACCGGCACGCCGGCGACGCGGATCGTCTACGCCGCCGGCCAAATCCGGCGCGCCGACTTCCGCCGCGCGGGTCTCCGCCTCTCGGTCGCGTCGCTCGCGCTCCTGCTCCTCGTGGCCTTCACTTGGTGGCCGCTCCTCGGCGGTGAGGGCGCCCCGTGAGCGGCGGGCCGCCGGTTCGACCCGACGGGAGCGGGATCGAGCGTGCGCTCTCCTTCGTCGTCTGCGTCGGCGGCGGTCCCGAATCGCGCGAGACCCTGCAGTTCGCGGTCCGAATCCTCAAGGCCCTGGGCGGCGATCTCGCGATCCTCTACGTCTCGCGTCCGATCCCGGAGGCGGTCCGCGACGAGGTCCTGATGTCGCAGCAGAAGATGGGGGAGTGGGCGACCGAGCTTCCGGGCATCGCGTTCCTGCGCCACGCCCGCGATCTCCTGCGCGACGAAGGCCTCCTGCGGCTCGACGACGGGGGCCGCCCGATCGTGCGGCACGCGCTCCGCGCCGACGTGGCCGGCGCCTTCGAGATCGAGCTGCAGGGCGCGTTCGGCGACCGGGTGCGGTTCCGCATCCGCGAGGGCCAGATCGCCGAGGAGATCCGGAACGAGGTGCGACAGGGGCGCTACGACCTGCTCGTGATCGGCGCCGGCACGAACCGCCGGCTGCAGCACCAGATCGCGCAGTTCGTGGACGTGTCCACGCTGTTCGTGAAGAACGTCCGGCCGGGACGGTACCGGTTCCTGCTGTGTACGGGCGGGGAGCGGGCCGGCGCGGCGGTCGCGGAGTTCACCGCGCGGGCCGCGCTCGCGCTGGACGTGCCGGTGGACGTGCTCGCGGTGACGGAGCTCCGTCAGCGGCGGACCGAGGCGGAGGAGTGGGTCCGTCGCCTCGCGAGCATCCTGGAGGATCGGGGGGTCGAGACGCGTACGCTCGTTCGCGAGGGACCGATCGTGAAGACGATCGTCGAGTCCGCGGGCGAGGACCACGTCGTCGTGATCGGCCGCAGCCACGAGTCGGAGCTCCGCAAGTTCATCCTCGGCAGCCGCCCGATCCGCGTCATCCAGCAGGCGCGCTGTCCGGTGCTGCACGTGACGTAGGACCTCGGCCGTCCCGAGCCGATGGGAGGGGTCGTGGCCGCTCGGCCGCCGCCGTTCGATTGAAGGTCTCCCCCGGCGGGCGTAGCTTCAGCGCATGATCGATCCCGTTCGGGTCCCGTCCGCCACCCCGATCTCGGACCCTTCGCCGGAACGCGGCGCAGGATTCCGTGCCCCGCTGAACGTTCTCCGGCTCGGCGAGCTCGGCTACGACGAGGCGCTCGCGCTCCAGCGTCGGCTGCTCGAGGAGCGCCGCCTGGGCCTCCGTCCCGACACGCTGATCCTGCTCTCCCATCCGCCCGTCGTCACCGTCGGCCGCGGCGGCGGAGCGCAGCACGTGCTGCTTCCCCGCGACCAGCTCGCAGCGCGCGGCATCGAGCTCCGCGAGACCGACCGCGGCGGCGACGTGACGTTCCACGGGCCAGGGCAGATCGTGGGTTACGCGATCCTGGACCTCCGCGTGCACGGCCAGGACCTGCACCGGTTCCTGCGCCGGATCGAGGGCGCGATCCTCCGGGCGCTGGCGCGGTTCGGCGTCGAGGGCCGGCGCGAGCCCGGTCTCACCGGGGTGTGGGTGGGCGACCGGAAGGTCTGCGCGATCGGCATCAAGGTCTCGCGCTGGGTCTCGATGCACGGCTTCGCGCTCAACGTGACCACGGACCTTTCGTCCTTCGACGTCATCGTGCCGTGCGGCATCGCCGATCGGGGCGTCACGTCGCTGGCGGAGCTGCTCGGCGGGCCGGTGGACCGGCGCGCCGTCGAGGATGCGCTGTCGGATGCGTTCGCGGAGGAGTTCGGGCTCGACCCGCGCGAGAACCCGGCCCGTCAGCCGGATCCGCACCGGCGACGCGGGACGTCCGTCGAGGAGAGCGTCGCGTGACCGATCTCCTCGCGATCGGCGGCCCACCCGGGTCGGCCACCGTGTCGTCGAACGGCGGGGCCGGATCGAACGGCGGCTGCTCCTCCACGGGCGCTGCGCCGCGCCGGTTCGAGCGCAAGCCGCCCTGGCTCAAGGTCCGCGCCCCGGGCGGCGAATCCTACGTGCGCCTCAAGGGCGTGATGCGGGATCTCGAGCTCCACACCGTCTGCGAGGAGGCGCAGTGCCCGAACGTGGGCGAGTGCTGGGGCCACGGCGTCGCCACGTTCATGATCCTGGGGGACGTCTGCACGCGCGGCTGCCGCTACTGCGCGGTCTCGAAGGGGACGCCGCGGGAGCTGGACCTCACGGAGCCGGACCGCGTGGCGGACGCGGTGCGGCGGATGGGGCTCGGCTTCGTGGTGGTGACGTCGGTGGACCGGGACGACCTGCCCGACGGCGGCGCCTCGATCTTCGCCGAGACGGTGCGCGGGATCCGGAGCGCCTCGCCGGCCACCGGCATCGAGCTGCTCACGCCCGACTTCCAGGGGTCGGAAGCCGCGCTCCGCGCCGTGCTCGACGCCGGCCCCGACGTCCTGAACCACAACGTCGAGACGGTGCCGCGGCTCTACCGCAGGGCGCGCGGCGGAGGCGTGTACGACGTGTCGCTGCGGGTGCTGGAGAACGTGAAGCGGTTCGCGCCCGCGGTCACGTCGAAGACGGGGATGATGCTCGGCCTGGGCGAGACGCGGGACGAGGTGCGGGAGGTGATGCGGGACCTGGTCGAGCGCGGCGTCGAGATCCTCACCCTCGGCCAGTACCTGCGGCCGAGCGGCTGGCATCTCGAGGTGGAGCGCTACGTCCACCCCGACGAGTTCCGCGAGCTCGCGGAGGAGGGACGCGCGATGGGGTTCCGGCACGTCGAGGCCGGTCCGCTGGTGCGCAGCTCGTACCGTGCGGACCGGCAGGCCGCCGAGGCGGCGGCCGCAGGGGCGCGCTAGGAGATCTCCTCGTCCAGCTGCTGGCGGCCGGCGAACCCGCCCTCGAGGGTGTGCCACCAGCCGATCCGCTCCTCGTCGTGCTTCCAGCAGAGGTACACGACCTCGTCGCCGCGCCGCGCGGGGAAGTCCACGAGACCCAGCTCGTAACCCTTGAACTCGACGCCGAGCGCCTCCAGCTCGCGGATCGCGTCGTTCACGCGCGCCGTGAGCTCCTCGATCTCCGCGGTGAGACCCGTGCCGGCTTCGCGCGCCTCGCGATAGGGGCGCCGGGCCGCCTCACGCCGGCGCGTCCGCAGCTCGCCGACCTTCTCCTGGAGCACGGCGTGGTCCTCGAGGATGCCCCGCACGATCGAGCGGACCAGCGGCAGCATCCGCTGCGCCTCGTCGAGGGTGAAGAGCCTGAGATCCTGACCGAGCGTGGACATTCGCGTGACCTCCTGCGGGCTAACCTATCGAGCCGCCGCCGAGAGCGGCAAGGCGGCCGCCGGTGCGGCGGCGTGCGTCCTGTGGACGCCGGCGACACCGTCCGCCGGCCGAGGAACGGCGGTCGAGAGGCGCCGCGCGCGGCATCGGTCGTCGCGATTTCGGTGATCGGACGGGCCGCCGCCTTCGCGGCCGCGCTCGCGGCCTGGGCGTGCGGCGGGACCGCGCCCGGATCGCCCTTCGAACCGGACGGCTTCGTGTCCGACGACTTTCCCGCCGGCGACGCGTTCGTCTTCGGGATCGCGCAGGACCCCGCGACCGGGGCGCCTCTCGCCAACCTGACCGTCTCGCTTACACCGTGGGAGGGCGCCGCGTTCGACCGGGAGCTCGCGAGCGGCACGCTGGCCGAGACCGTCACCGACCGGCTGGGCCGGTTCAGCTTCTCCCGGATCGCTCCCGGACCCTACGTGCTCTTCGTGCGGTTCCACGCCGGATTCCTGGGCTACGGCGAGGTCGTGCGCGTGGTGGAGGCGCGGACGGTGCCGGTCGAGGTCACCCTCCAGCCCGCGCCGCTGCTCCTCGGCTTCGAGCGGCCGCGGGACGGGGGCACCGTCGCCGTCGTGGACACGGCCGTCGTCACCTTCTCGCCGATCCGCATCGGGGATCTCGCCACGCTGGCGCCGGGCACCGAGGGCGTCTACGCCCGCGTGGACGTGACCTCGGGGACGACCGACGGAGGCGCACCGCGCCCGCCGCTCCGCTTCGAGGTGACGCTCGACGACGAGGCGCTCGAGAACGGCCGCGTCCGGGTCCCCCTCGAGGTCGGCGGGCTGGCCGGGACCCTGCGGCTTCAGCCGTTCCTGGGATTCGAGCTCGCCTATCGGGATCCCCGCGGCGGCTCGGGAGGCCTGCGCGAGGTCAGGGGAACGGCGATTCAGGCCGTGCGCCGCTGAGGGCGTCCGGGCCGTCGATCGAGGCGGGGCGAACCGGAAGGAGAAGCTGGTGCCGAAGGGGAGACTCGAACTCCCACGAGCGTGAGCCCACACGACCCTGAATCGTGCGCGTCTACCAATTCCGCCACTTCGGCGCGCGGGACGGACAACCTACGGAGGCGTCGGGGCGAGACGCAAGCCCGCGCCCCGCTTGAACCTGCGCCGTGCCGCGGGTATCTTCGCCAACCCGAGCGCGCGCCGACCCGGAGCGGGCCGCGCCGCGCGGCCCCGGCAGGTCCCGATGGCCACCGACGCACCCGTCGCCCGGAACCGCAAGGCCCTCCACGACTACGAGATCCTCGAGACGTTCGAGGCCGGGCTCGTTCTGGCGGGTCCGGAGGTGAAGTCCATCCGCAGCGGCCGCGTGAACCTCAAGGACGGCTACGCCGCCCTGCAGGGCGGCGAGCTGTGGCTCCACAACGTGCACGTGAGCCCGTACGAGAGCGCCAACCGCTACAATGTGGATCCGACGCGTCCCCGGAAGGTGCTGCTCCATCGCTCCGAGCTGCGCCGCCTCGTCGGCCGCGCGGCCGAGGGCGGCCTCACGATCGTGCCCCTCGATCTCCACTTCCGCCGCGGCTACGCGAAGGTCACGCTCGGACTCGCACGTGGGAAGCGGCGCTACGACAAGCGCGAGTCCCTGCGCCGGCGTGAGATGGAGCGCGACGTCGAGCGCGCGCTGCGGGAGGCGCAGCGTGGCTGAGCGCGCGCGGCGCGGCGTCCTTCCTCGCCGGGCGGTCCTCGTTCCGGTGCTCGCGCTTCTCGGGCTCGCCGCGGGTCCGGGGCGCCGGGAGGCCGCCGCCCAGGAGAGCTTCACGCTCGAGCTCGAGGGGCGCCGGGCCGAGATCCCGACGCGCCGGCTGGGGGGCCTCCGCTACGTCGCGCTGGCCGACCTCGCCCGCGGATTCGGCGGCGCCGTCGAATGGCTCGACGTGGGCGAGCGCGTGGCGCTCTCGATGCTCGGGGAGCGCGTCGTCTTCCGGCGGAACCAGCCCTTCGTCGAGGCGCGCGGCGGCCTGCACCAGATCCCGCACGCGCCGGTGTTCGAGCGCGGCGAGCTCTGGGTGCCGTTCTCGTTCATCCAGCAGGGCCTGCCCGCCATCTTCCCGGAACGATTCGACTTCTCGGAGGAGTCGGCGCGCTTGCGACTGGCCCCGCCGGGCGGGGCGCTGGACGACATCGAGTACCTGGCGGCACCGGGGCTCACGACGCTCCGGTTCTTTTTTTCCGGCGCCGCCCCGCGGGTGACCGCCGACAACTCGCTGCCGCACGCGCTCGTGCTCCGACTCGAGGGCGTGCGCGCGGGCGGGCTGGCGCCGGACGCGCTCACCGGCCTGGGGCTCGTGGACTCGGCGCGCGTGGACGCGCGGCCCGAGGGCGACGAGCGGCTCCTCCTCCACCTCGACGAAGACGTGTTCCTGTTCCAGCTGGCCCGGCTCGAGCAGCCCGCCGGGTTCGAGGTGACGCTCTACGCGCCGGCCGCGGGCGTGGACGCCGAGGCCGTTCTCGCGCGCGCGGGGCCTC
>DATBJZ010000004.1:0-13083 GCA_036556125.1 Gemmatimonadota bacterium
TGACGGACCCGCGGCCGGCCTCCGCGGCGACCGGCGCATCGCCGGTCGCGCCTCGCGCCCCCACGTCTGCGTTCCGCCTCGAGCACGACTCCGCGACGTCCGTGGCGACGATCACCCTCGACCGGCCCGAGCGCCTGAACGCGCTCACGTTCGAGACGTACGACCGTCTGCGCGAGGCGTTCGTCGACATCGACGGCCGGGCGGACGTGCGGGCGGTCGTGCTCACCGGCGCCGGGAAGGGGTTCTGCTCCGGCGGCGACGTCGAGGAGATCATCGGTCCGCTCCTCGAGCGGGACGCCGCGGGCCTGCTGGCCTTCACCCGTCTCACCTGCGACCTCGTGCTGGCGATCCGCCGCTGCCGCAAGCCCGTGGTCGCCGCCCTGAACGGCACGACCGCCGGGGCCGGCGCGGTGATCGCCGCCGCGTGCGACCTGCGCATCGCCGCGGGGTCGGCGCGCATCGCCTTCCTCTTCACGCGCGTGGGACTCTCGGGCGCCGACATGGGCGCGGCGTGGCTCCTGCCGCGAATCGTCGGTCTCGGTGTCGCGACCGACCTCCTCCTCACCGGCGACTTCATCGACGCCGCCGAGGCGTACCGGATCGGCCTCTACAACCGCGTCGTGCCGGGCGATCAGCTCCTCGGAGTGGCGCGGGCGGTGGCCGCCCGGCTGGCACGCGGGCCCTCGGACGCGCTCGCGGTCACCAAGCGGAGCCTCGACCGCGAGGCCTCGATGGACCTGGACTCGGCGCTCGACGCCGAGGCGCGGGCGCAGGCGCGGCTGATGGAGAGCCCGAACTTCCGGGAGGCGTACGAGGCGTTCCGCGGCAAGCGGGCGCCCCGCTTCGTGTGATGGCGGACGAGCCGCATTCGGCGTCCCGTGCCCGCACGCGCGAGCGGCGGCAGCTCCTCGCGGTGCTCGTCGTCGGACTGCTGGTCCGTCTGGCCGTCGCGGTGGCGCTTCGCACCTGGGAGTTTCCCAACCGCTGGGCGTACGCGTTCGAGATGGGCTGGATCGGCGGAGCCATCTCGGAGGGGCTGGGTTTCAGCTGGCCGGGGACGCCCGTCCAGCCAACGGCGTGGATGGCGCCGGGGTATCCCTACCTCATCGCCGGCGTCTTCGAGCTCTTCGGGACGTTCAGCCGCGCGTCGGCCGCCGTGCTCGAGGGTCTCCAGACGGCGGTCTCGCTGGCCACCTGCGTCGCCCTGCACGCGCTCGGCCGCAGGCTGCACGATCACCGCACCGGCCTCGCCGCGGCGGCGATCTTCGCGGTCTATCCGCCGGCCATCCACTTCTCGGTGCAGAAGATCTGGGATGCGAGCCTCGAGGCGCTGGCGGTCGTGGGTCTGACGCTGCTCTTCTTGGACCTCAGCAAACGGCCGACGACCGGCCGCGCGGCGCTGCTCGCCCTGCTGCTCGGGCTCACCAGCCTGTTCGAGCCGACGGTTCTGGTCCTGCTCCCCGCGGGCTTCGTCTGGCTCGGGGCGCGGATCGGCTCGGTGCGGCATGCCGCGCGCCTCGCCGCGCTCTCCTCCCTCGTGGTCGCGCTCCTGATCGCGCCCTGGCTGGTTCGCAACGCCGTGACGTTCGACCGCTTCGTGTTCGTGAAGTCCAACGTGGGGCACGAGCTGCTGATCGGGAACCTGCCGATCATCCGGCCCGGAACGCACGTCGAAGACCTCCGCGTGAAGGGCGTGCCCGACGAGCACCTGACGGCGGACGAAGTCGCGTTCGTCGAGCGCGTGGACGAGGGGACCCGCACGCGCTACTACCTCGGGAAGTCCCTGGCCTGGATCCGCGCGCACCCCGGGGAGTTCGTCGCCAAGACGGTCCGGCGGGTCGTGGGGATGTGGACCCTCACGCGAGGGCGCGGCCTGGGCGGCGTGATGGTCGGCGCCGTGTACGTCGCGTTCCTCGTCACGGCGCTGGCCAGCCTGGTCCTGCCGCAGGGCCGGCGACGGGACGCGGTTCTCCTCTGGCTGTTCGTCGTTCTCCTCCCGATCGGCAACTACCTGACGGTGGCCACGCACTGGCGCTACCGGTTCCCGTCCGAGGCTCTGCTGGCCGTGCCCGCCGCGTTGACGTTGACCGTCATCGGACGCCGGCTCCGCGGGCGTGCCGGCGACCGGGATGGGTTGAGCGGGTGAGCGCGGCCACCCCGCCGGTCGACTCCGTCGCCGACGCGGCGCCCGATGCCCCTCCCGGGACCTCCGCGGTCCGGGTCTTCCTCGACCCCGAGCACCTGGAGCTGGCGAGGCGCGCCGGCGCGTTCGCCGCGCGCGAGATCGCCCCGCTCCCCGACCCGCCCGACGACGCCGCGGCGCGCCGTCAGGCCCGGGAGATCCTGGACCTCCTCGGACGCGGCTGGCTCGAGCCGATCCTGCGTCCCGACCTGCGGGCCTGCGCGATCCTCCGCGAGACGCTGGCGTCGGCCTCGCCGCTGGCGGACGCCGTGTTCGCGCTCCAGGCGCTCTCCGCGATGCCGATCGTGCTGGCCGGCTCGTCCGCGCTGCGCGACCGGTGGCTCGGCCCGCTCGCCTCCGGCCGGGCGATGGGCGCCTTCGCGATGACGGAGCGCGAGGCCGGCTCGGACGTGGGCGCGATCGCGACCCGCGCCCGGCGTGACGGCGCGGACTACGTGCTGGACGGCGAGAAGACGCTGATCTCGAACGCCGGGATCGCCGACGTCTACGTCGTCTTCGCGAGCACCGATCCGGCGGCGGGGAAGCGCGGTCTCTCCTGCTTCGCCGTGCCGGCGGAGGCGCCGGGCCTGCGGTTCGCAGGCGCGCAGGTGCTCTCGGCGCCCCATCCGCTGGGCGAGATCGCCTTCGACGGCTGCCGCGTCCCCGCCGACGCGCGGGTGGGGGAGGAGGGCGTGGGCCTGAGGGTCGGCCTCGCGACGCTCGACCTCCTCCGCGCGACCGTCGCGTCCGCCGCCTGCGGGATGGCCGGACGGGCGCTGCGGGAAGCGCTCCAGCACGCGGCCGCGCGGCGTCAGTTCGACCGGCCCCTGGCCGAGTTCCAGCTCGTGCGGGCGCGGCTCGCGGAGATGGCCACGGAGCTCGCCGCGGCGCGGCTCCTGACCTACCACGCGGCCTGGGAGAAGGACCGGGGGGCGGCTCGGGTGACGCTCGAGTCGGCGATGGCCAAGGCCTTCGCGACCGAGGCGGCGCAGCGGATCGTGGACGGGGCGCTCCAGGTCCTGGGCGGCCGGGGAGTCCTCGCGGGCCACCCCGTCGAGAGGCTCTATCGCGCCGTCCGCGCGTTGCGCATCTACGAGGGGACGACCGAGATCCAGCACCTGGTCATCGCCGAGCACCTCCTCCGGGACGTTCCAGCGCAGCCGCCGCGCCCGCCGGCCGGCGGTGCCGGAGCGCGGCGAGCCGGGACGCGACACGCGGAGGCGCAGCGATGACCCGAGCCGTCCCCGAGGGCCACCACTGGTGGATCTCCACTCTGGTGCAGGACGTGTCGCCCGAGGAGGCGAGGGGGCGGATGGAGGCGGGGACGGGGCGCGCGTCCGTGGGCTGACCCCCGCAACGTGAACATCCTCTGCGTCGGCGGCGGCCCCGCCGGGCTCTACTTCTCGATCCTCATGAAGAAGGCCGATCCGGGGCACCGGATCACGGTGGTCGAGCGCAATCGACCGGAGGACACCTTCGGCTTCGGCGTCGTCTTCTCGGACGCGACGCAGGACAACCTGGCCGAGGCGGACCGTCCCTCCTACGAGCGGATGCTCGCCAACTGCGCCCGCTGGGACGACATCCACATCCACTTCAACGGCAGCGTCCTGCGCTCCACCGGCCACGGCTTCAGCGGCCTCGCCCGGCCGACCCTGCTCACGATCCTCAGCCAGCGGGCGGAGGACCTGGGGGTAGATCTCCGGTTCGGAACCGAGATGGAGGACGAGGAGCTCGCGGCCGCCGCCGCCGACGGCGGGGTGGACCTCGTCGTGGGCGCGGACGGCTTCAACAGCGGCGTCCGCGAGCGCTGGGCGGAGACGTTCCGACCGAGCGTGGACTGGCGCCCCAACCGCTTCGTCTGGTTCGGCACGACGCGCCGCTTCCCGGCCTTCACGTTCTACTTCAAGTGGAATGACCAAGGCCTATGGCGCGTTCACGCATACCAGTATGCTCGCGGGCACTCCACGTTCATCGTGGAGACGCGTGACGAGGCGTGGCGCGCGGCGGGCCTGGAGGACGCCGGCGAGTACGAGAGCCTCGTCTTCTGCGAGCGGCTGTTCGCCGACGAGCTGGCGGGCCACCAGCTCCTGCGGAACCGCTCGGTGTGGCGGAGCTTCCCGACGATCCGGAACGAGCGCTGGCACGACGGCAAGGTCGTCCTGCTCGGCGACGCGGCCCACACGGTCCACTTCTCGATCGGGTCGGGGACCAAGGTCGCGATGGAGGACGCGATCGCGCTGGCGCGGGCGCTGACCGAGCGGCGCGACGCCGGCGACGCGCTCGCCGCCTACGAGGAGGAGCGCCGCCCGGCCGTCGAGAGCCTGCAGCGCGCGGCGCAGGTGAGCCTGCAGTGGTTCGAGGAGACCGAGCGGTACATGGGGATGGAGCCGATCCAGTTCGGCTTCAACCTCCTCACCCGCAGCTTCCGCATCACGCACGACAACCTGCGGGTGCGCGACCCCGAGTACGTCGCCGGGGTGGACCGCTGGTTCGCGGCGAAGGCGGCGCGTCAGAGCGGCGTGGCGGTGCGCACCGACCCCGCGCCGCCGCCGCTCTTCACGCCGTTCCGGCTGCGCGGGATGATCCTCGAGAACCGCGTCGTCGTCTCCCCGATGTGCCAGTACTCCGCGGTGGACGGGATGCCGAACGACTGGCACCTCGTGCACCTGGGGAGCCGGGCGGTGGGCGGGGCGGGCCTCGTCTTCGCGGAGATGACCGACGTGAGCGCCGAAGGCCGGATCTCGCCGGGATGCGCCGGGCTCTACCGGCCCGAGCACGTGGAGGGGTGGCGGCGGATCGTGGACTTCGTCCACGCGCACAGCGCCGCGAGGATCGGGATGCAGCTCGGCCACGCGGGACGGAAGGGCTCGACGCGGCTCGCGTGGGAGGGGATGGACGAGCCGCTCGAGGAAGGCGGCTGGCCGATCCTCGCCGCGTCGGGCATCCCTTACCACCCGCACAGCCCGGTCCCGCGCGAGATGGACCGCGGCGACATGGAGGAGGTCCGCGAGGCCTTCGTGCGCGCCGCCCGCTGGGCGGACGAGGCGGGCTTCGACATCCTCGAGCTCCACCTCGCGCACGGCTACCTGCTCGCGAGCTTCATCTCGCCGCTCACCAACGTGCGGGGGGACGCCTACGGGGGGTCGCTCGAGAGCCGCATGCGCTTCCCGCTCGAGGTCTTCGACGCGGTGCGGACCGTGTGGCCGCGCAGCAAGCCGATGTCGGCGCGGGTGTCCGCGGTGGACTGGGCGCCGGGGGGACTCGAGTCGGCGGACGCGGTGGAGGTGGCCCTGCTCCTCAAGCGGCACGGATGCGACATCATCGACGTGTCCGCCGGACAGACGGTGCCCTGGGGGAAGCCCGTCTACGGCCGGCAGTTCCAGACGCCGTTCAGCGACCGCATCCGGCAGGAGGCGGAGATCCCCACGATGGCGGTCGGCAACATCTCGTCGTACATGGACGTGAACACGATCCTCGTGGCGGGACGCGCCGATCTTTGCGTCCTGGCGCGCGCTCACCTCTGGGACCCGTACTGGACCCGCCACGCGGCGCACGAGATGGGTTGGGAGCTGCCGTGGCCGCCGCCCTACGAGTCGCTCGACCGCTACCGGCCGCGGTTCAAGTGACGCCCCACGGCACGAAGCCTGCGAACGAGGGGCGGGAGCCCCGCCCGGAGCGGCGACCCGGAGCGAACCCCCCGCAGGTCGGGCGCGTTCCCGACGTGCGCGCCGCAGCAGGTTCCGACTCCACCGCGAGCAGCCCCGCCGTGACCTACTCGAGCTATCTCGCCCTCGACGAGCTCCTCGGCCTCCAGCGTCCACGGTCGGACGGGCCCGAGCACGACGAGGTGCTCTTCATCGTGATCCACCAGGTCTACGAGCTCTGGTTCAAGGAGATCCTCCACGAGCTCGACTACCTGCGGCGGCTCCTCGCGGCGGACGACACCCCGCGCGCGATGCACACGCTCGACCGCATCCTCAAGATCCTGAAGGTGCTGGTCTCCCAGATCGACGTGCTCGAGACCATCACGCCGCTGGAGTTCCTCACCTTCCGGGACCGTCTGGAGTCCGCGAGCGGCTTCCAGTCGTTCCAGTTCCGCGAGCTGGAGTTCGCCCTCGGCCACAAGCGCCGCGGCGCCGTCGAGCACTACGCCGAGGATTCGGAGGCGCGCCGGCGGCTCGAGGCGCGCCACGCCGAGCCGACCCTGTGGGACGCCTTCCTCCGCTACCTGGCCGGCCGCGGCCATCCCGTTCCCGCCGATCAGCTCGGGCGCGACGTCACGCAGCCCGTCGCGGAGTCGCCGGGCGTCCAGCGGCTGCTCGTGCAGATCTACCGCACGGACCCGATGGTGACCCAGGTCTGCGAGCGCCTCGTGGACCTCGACGAGGGCGTGCAGGAGTGGCGCTACCGCCACGTGAAGATGGTCCAGAGGACGATCGGGACGAAGATGGGGACCGGCGGGAGCGCGGGGGCCGAGTACCTCGCGCGGACGCTCTCCAAGCCGGTGTTCCCGGACCTCTGGGCGATCCGCGCCGAGCTGTGAGGGGCGCACGGCCGGCCCGGGCGTGGAAGGCGTGAGCGGCGACGCCGGCCGTGTCCGGGCGGCTGCGGCGCCGGACGCCGCGGCGGCCGGGCCGCGCGGCTACACGCTGCAGGACCTCGCCGAGCCCCCCAACGCGCTCGCGCCCCATTACAGCCGCTTCCGCGTCGCCGAGCGCCTCCTCCTGACCGGCCACTCGCACCAGGCGTGGCCGGACCGCGCCTTCGAGGGCCAGCAGCAGGCCTGGCTCGACGCCGCGCACTACGCCGACGACAAGTGGGGGCCGGCGTTCGCGAAGGCGGACCGTGTCCGCCGCGGGTTCGCGCGGCTGATGGACGATCCCGACGGCGTCGTCGCGCTGGGCCACAGCACGCACGACCTGGTCGTGAAGCTCCTCTCCGCGCTCCCGCTGCGCGAGCGGCCGCGCATCGTCACGACCGACGGCGAGTTCCACAGCGCGCGCCGGCAGCTCGACCGGCTCGCCGAAGAGGGCATCGAGCTGGTGAAGGTGTCCTGCTCGCCGGCGGCCGCCGTTGCGGACCGGCTGGCGAAGGCCGTGGACGACCGGACGGCGATCGTCGTTGTCTCCTGCGTGCTCTTCGGGAACGCCCATCTCGTGCCCGGCCTGGGCCGCGTGATGGAGCGGTGCGAGACGGTCGGCGCCGAGCTCCTCGTTGACGCCTACCACGCGCTCAACGTCCTCGACTGGTCGGTGCGCCGGGAGGGGCTCGAGCGCGCGTTCGTGACGGGCGGCGGCTACAAGTACTGCCAGCTCGGAGAGGGAAACTCGTTCCTGCGGATCCCGCCGGGCCGCGAGCTGCGGCCGGTGATCACGGGCTGGTTCAGCGAGTTCGGGATGCTCACCAGGCGGTCTCCGTTCACGGGCGCGCAGGGCACGCCCGGATCGCCCGCGGGCGACTCCGCGTCCCGGAGCGGGGAGGCGGGGCGGAGCGGCCTGGGAGCGGCCGTCCTCGGCGCGCGGGGCGGCGGCACCGCCGAAGGGTCGATCCCCGCCCGCGTCGGCTACGGCGCGGCGGCCGACGCGTTCGCCTCCGCCACGTACGATCCCACCAGCCATTACCGCGCGGCGGCCGTGTTCGACTTCTTCGAGGAGCAGGCGCTCGTCCCCGCCTTCCTGCGGGCGGTGAGCCAGCACCAGGTGGGGCTGATGGCCCGCTGCTTCGACGAGCTGGACCTCGACCCCGGGACCGTGAGCCGGGACCGCTCCGTCCCCCTCGAGGGGCTCGGCGGCTTTCTCGCCCTGAAGGCGCCGCGGGCCGGCGAGCTCCGCCGCGCGCTGCGCGCGCAGGACGTCTGGGTCGATCATCGCGCCGAGACGCTGCGCCTGGGGCCGGCCCCCTTCCTGTCCGATCGCCAGATCGAGGACGCGGTGGCGATCCTCGGCGGCGTGGCCCGGGCCCGGCCGGGGCCCGGCGGCCGGAGCTCTGCTGAGAAATGACTGGAGGTGAAGCGTGGAACCTCAGTGTAGATGAGCACCTGAATGCGTATGCCACTCTGGCGGTTGTCCGACCTGACCCGTCGGCCCATCTAGGGATCGAGGCGCGGTGATCGGGGCCCAGCCGTCGCCCTCATCCGCCCTCCGATCCCGAGCAGGAGTGACCCGCATGAGGCTCACGAGCAGGTGCACGATCCCCGTCTGGCCGGCGCTGGTGCTGTTCCTGGCCGCCGGCTGCCGGACCGAGCGCGAGACGGACGTCGCCGACACGCAGGACCGGGTGGGCGAGGACGCCGACGTCGACGCGGACCTGGAGGTTCCGGGCGCGGGCGAGGACGTCATCGTGACCGCGACCTTCCAGCCCGACGCCGGCGCCGCCGGGCAGCCGATCGCCGGCTCGGTCGAGATCGTTCCGCAGGCGCCGGGGGACGACCTCGAGGCGCGAGTCCGGGTCACGGGGCTCACGCCGGGGGAACACGCGTGGCACATCCACTCCGCCGCCTGCGGCGCCGAGGCGCCGGTCGTGGTGGCGTTCACGAGCACGAAGGAGCTGGAGGGCACGGCGGGGCCGCTGGACGCGGGCTCCGACGGCGTGGCTCAGGGCTCGGGTGAGATCCCCGCGGACAGGCTCACTCGGCAGCAGATCGAGTCCGGGAGCTACAGCGTGCACGTGCACGCGAAGGGCGGCGTGGACCACGGGCCGAGCGTGGCCTGCGCGAACATCTAGCGAGGAGAGCCCGCCGGGAGGGCGGCGGCAGCCCGCTCGCGGCCGCCCTCCACGCCGGCGCGCTCGGCGGCGAGCGAGGCTCCCAGGCGGGCGTTCCGACGGCCGGGAGCGTTCGCCAGGACCGCCTCGAACTCGGGCAGCGCCTCGGCCGGACGCCCCTGCTCGAGCAGGAGCTCGCCCAGGAGCTCGCGCGCCGGACGCACGGGACCCGGCGTCACCGGGTGCTTCTCGGTCGAGTCCTCCAGGTCGGCCGCCGCCCTCATCAGGTCGCGGGCCTCCGCGTCCCTGCCCTCCGCCTGACGGATCCAGGCCTCCGCCGCCAGCCGCTGGATCTCGACCTGACCGTCCCAGTAGTCGTCGCCCGCCGCGCGCAGACCGTCGCGCAGGGCCTCGAGCCTGGCGAGCGCGTTCCGCGCCGACGCCACGTCGCCCGACCGCGCGGCGCCGAGCGCACGCGCGAACACGGTCATGGCCTCGGCGGCGCGGTAGCGGTCCCACGGGAAGTCCGCCGGCGCAACGCGGAGCGCAGCCGCCGCCCTCCAGTCGCCCCGCTCAAGCGCGTAGCGCGCCGGCACCGCCGCCAGGGCATACGCCGATTGCATGACGGACGGGGCCTCGGTGACCGCGGCCACGTCCGCGAGCACGCGCGCGGCGGCGGCCTCGTCGCCGAGCTGGAGGTACGCGTACGCGAGGTAGTCGAGGGCGTGGAGCCGCTCGTACCGCGCGATCGGCGACCCGTCGCGCGCCTCGATCTCTCGCGCCGCCGCGGCCGTCGCCAGGTTCGAGTCGATCGCCTCACGCCACAGGCCGAGGCGGATGAAGATGTGCGACGGCATGTGCAGGGCGTGGGGAACCGCGGGCGCGATCCGGGCGTAGCGGCGGGCCGCGTCGAGACCGAGCGCGGCCAGGGCGGGATAGTCGTAGCTGTGGATCAGGTAGTGCACGACCCCGGGGTGGTCCGGCTGCTCGCGTGACACGCGGTCGAGCAGCTCGGCCGCGGCGCGCTGCCGCGCGTAGGTCTTGTCGGAGGGCGGCGCGTTGACCCGGACGGCGAGAGCGTAGAAGACCGTCGCCTCGCGATCCTCGGGGAAGGCCGCGTGCAGGTCGGCCATCGCGGCCTCGTAGGCCGCCGCGCGGGTGCGGTGATCCAGGCGATCCGCGTCGCGGTAGAACGCGTTCACGGCCGCGACGTAGGCCCGCTCGCGTTCGGTGCCGCCGCCGATCCGCGCCGCGCGCTCCGCGGCCTGGCGACCCCGCGCCAGGGCAGCGGAGTCCGGCGGCTCCCACAACGGATGGTACAGGCTCATCGCGACGCCCCAGTGCGCCATCGCGCACCCCGGATCGGCCACGGCCGCCTCGCCGAACGCCCTCTCGGCTTCCTCGTACCAGAAGGAGTGCAGCTTCGCGACCGCCTCCTCGACGAGCGCCGCGGCCGCGGCGCTGCAGGAGGTCTCGAAGCCGACGCGGCCGACCGCTGCCGCGCCGCCGTGCTCGTCGTGCACGGCCTGAGCCGGGAGAGCCGGGGCCGACAGGAGCAGGCCCAGGACGCAGAGACTGCTGGATTTCATCGAGTGGCGACCTTTCGACCGCGGCGGCGAGGGGTGGAGAACCGAGCGGAACCTCGTCGCGTTGCGAGTTCGGGAACGGCGGTGGCGGCGGTGGCGAGAGCCGGAACGCCGCCGCCTCGCGACCTTGGGGACGCCGGCCGTGCCCGTCAAGCGCAGGGGTGCCTGGTCAGGGAAGCGCGCGTCTCGGCCGGTCCGCGGCGCCGCGCTCGTGAAACGGCCGGAGCGCGGTCGCGACGAGCTGCACCGCGCCGTGGTCGTCCTCGACGCGGCCCTCCACCAGGAACGGACCCGGAGTCGTGATCGCCGCGCCGTGGCGCGTCCAGGCCGGCGGGAAGAGCACGGCCTCGAGCGTCCCGGTCTCGTCCTCGAGCGTGAGGAACTGCATGGGGCCGGAGCGGCTCGCGACGCGCCGTGCCGCGGCGAGGAGACCCGCCACTCGCACGGAGGCGCCGGGCCGCGCCGCCGCGTCGGCCAGCGGAAGGCAGCCGTGGCGCGCGGCGTCGCGTCGAAGCACGGCCATCGGGTGGTGGGAGACGTGCATCTCGAGGAATCGCAGCTCGTTCCGGATCCGCACCAGCGCGCGGTAGAGGGCGAGGCGCGCCGGGTCGGCGTCCTCGCGCGGCGGCTGCAACGCGGGCGGCGTCGCGGACGACGTTCCGGCGGGCGCTCCGGTCCGGATCGCGGCGACCAGCGCCTCGTGCGCGAAGGGGTAGACCCCGGGGGACAGCGGGGGGAGCTCGTCGCAGGCCCCGCAGAGGATCAGCGCCTCGGCCTCGGCCGCCGACGGACGGACGCGCGCGAGGAGATCCGCGACGTCCCGGAACGCTCCGTCCGCGCCGCGTGACGCGAGCAGCCTCCGGAGCGTCGGCGCCGACACGCGCTTCACCTTCGCGAGTCCCACGCGGACGGCGCGTCGGCGGTCCAGCTCGGCCACGACGCACGCCGCCGCCGACGCGTTGACCGCCGGCGGCAGGATCGTCACACCCCACCGCGACACCGCCGCGGCGATCGTGCGGAGGGGGTAGAGGCCTCCGTGGTGGTTCAGGACGGCGCAGCCGAACTCCACCGGCGCGTGCGTCCTGAGCCACGCCGCCTGGCACCCGAGCACGGCGTAGCTCGCCGCGTGTGCCTTCGAGAACGAATACGACGCGAACCGGACGGCGGCCGCCCAGGCGGAGCGCGCAGCCTCGAGGTCGAGCCCGTGTGCGCGCGCGGCCCCGAGGAACCGCGCCTCGAGGGCGGCGAGCCGCGGCGGGTCGTCACGCTCCTCCACGACCGCCGACCGCAGCTCGTCGGCCTCGGCGAGCGAGAGCCCGCCCGTCGCGCGGAGGATTCGGATCAGGTCCTCCTCGTAGAGGAGGAGCCCGTGGGTGCCGGAGAGCAGGGCCGCGACGACCGGATGCTGCGCGCCGCGCTCGTCCTCCTCGCCGTGGGCACGGCGGACGAACGACTCCTTCGCCTCGCCCGCGGCGGCTCCCGGCCGCACGAGCGCCAGGGCGGCAGTGACGTCGTCGGGGTCCCGGATCGGCAGGCGTGCCAGGAGCGACCGAACGGCCGGGCTCTCCAGCTGAAAGCACCCCACCGTATCCGCTCGATCGATCGCCGCGAGGGCCGCGGGATCGTTCGACGGGATCGGATCGGGAAGGGACGGCGTCAGGCGGCCGCCGGGGGGTTCGCATCGGTCGAGGGTCCTGCCGCCGTCGCCGTGGGCGGGCGGGGGGACCCGGGCGCGGGAGGCTCGGGACCGCGCCAGCGTCTCGTCCAGCTCCGCGAGGAAGTGGTTCCCGAGCAGGTCGATCTTGACCAGCCCGGCGTGCGCGAGCGAACGGAGGTCGTACTGGGTCGCCACGACGCCTTTCGCCGCGCGCTCGAGCGGGACGTGGTCCGCCAGGGGGCCCTCGCCGATCACGACTCCGCCCGGGTGCACCGAGAAGTAATGCGGCTTTCCGACGAGCCTCCCGAGCAGCGCCCCCGCGTGGCGCCACCGAGCCGGCAGCTCGGGGTTCGCGAAGCCCGGCTCGTCGTCCGGCGGAATGCGGCGCGCGAGGCGGTCCACGTCGCGGGGCGCCATCCCCAGCGCCTTGAGCCCCTCGCGCCAGGCTGACCGGCGGCCGAAGGTGCCGTGCGCCGAGACCATCGCCGTCCGCTCGGCTCCGAAGCGGCGCGACACGGCCGCGATGAGCTCGTCGCGGCGCCGCGAGTCCACGTCGAGGTCCACGTCGGGCAGGTCGCGGCGGCGCCCGTGCAGGAGCCGCTCGAAGAGGAGGCCGTGCGCGACCGGATCCACGTCGCCGAGTCCCAGCAGGTGCGCGACCAGCGATCCGGCGGCCGAGCCCCGGCCGGCCACGCGGATCCCGCGCTCCCGCGCAAGCCCCAGGACCTCGCCGACGAGCAGGAAGTAGGCGGCGAAGCCGGTGCGGGCGATGACGCCGAGCTCGTGCTCGAGGCGGTCGTCGTACGCGGCTCCGCCGCAGCGACCGCGGGCGCGCGCCTCCTCGAGTCCGCGCGCCGCGACCGCCCGCAGCGCGTCGTCGGCCGTGCCGCCCGCGGGAAGGTCGGGGGTCGGGAAGACCGGATCCGCGTCGCGGAGGTCCAGCTCGCAGGCCTCCG
>DATBJZ010000005.1:0-13928 GCA_036556125.1 Gemmatimonadota bacterium
GCGGGGCGGCGCTGGCGGTGCTCCCCGCGGACCACGCGGTCGGGGATCCGGCCGCGCTCCGCTCCGCGCTCGCCCGGGCGTTCGAGGTCGCCGAGTCCGCGCCGCGGATCGTGACGCTGGGCATCCGCCCGGACCGGCCCGAGACGGGATACGGGTACATCACGGGCGGTGAGCGGCTGGCGGAGGGGACCGGTCCCGCGTCCGCCTCGGGTCGCGAGGGGGCCGGCCCGCGCGGTCCGGAACGATCCTCGCCGGGGGACGCAGAGGCGTTCGCGATCGAGGCGTTCCACGAGAAGCCGCCGCGCGAGGAGGCCGAGCGGCTCGTGCGCGGGGGCCGGAGCTGGTGGAACGCAGGGCTGTTCGTCGCCCGGGCGGGCACGCTGCTGGACGAGATCGCCCGGGCGCAGCCGCAGCTCGGGGGGCTGCTCCTGCCCCTGCTCGAGCCCGGCCGGTGGGACACGGCGTTCGCCGCGGTGTACGAGAGGGCGCCGTCGATCTCGTTCGACCACGCCGTGATGGAGCACACCGCCGCGGGCGCCGTGCTGCCCGTCGAGCTGGACTGGGACGACGTCGGCTCGTGGGAGGCGGTCGCGCGCCTGGTGGGCGCCGACGCGACGGGGAACGTCGTGCGCGGCGCGGGCCGGGTCCGCGACGCGAGCGGGAACATCCTGTACGCGGAAGGAGGGCGGATCACGGTGATCGGCGCGAGCGGGCTGCTCGTGGTGCACGCGGGGGACGAGACCTTCGTGTGCGCCCGCGAGCGGCTGCCCGAGGTCCGGGAGCTGCTGCGCAGCCTGGAGACGCCCGCGTGAACCGCGCATTCCGCGCCGTCGCCTCTCTCGCGGCCACCGCCGGGGCCGCGGCGTCCCTGCTGGGCGGAGCCTGCGCCACGGCCGGCTCGCGCGGCGCGGGACGGGTCGAGGAGCAGGTGGCGGTGCGACCCGGCTCCGACGCCGGCGAGCGGTCGGAGGTCGCCCTGCCGGTCGACGCCCGCTCGCCGGCGGTGGGCGAGACCCGCGCGATCCACGGCACGGTGGACGCGCGGACCGGCCGGCGCACGGCCGAGCCGGCGGTCGAGGCCCGCCTCCGCGAGCCGCGGCGGCTGGACGTGCAGGCGGGCCGCGTGCGCCGTGCGGCGGACGAGTACCATCCCGAGTCCGGCGGCCTCGCCTGGGGATTCCGCGTCCAGGTCGCGGCCGAGACCGACTACGGCGAGGCGGCCGCGATCGCCGCCCGGGTGAAGGAGCGCGTGGGCGACCGCTTCCCGGTGTACGTGGAGTTCGTCGAGCCGTGGTACAAGGTGCGCGTCGGCGACTTCGGCGAGGAGGACGCCGCACGCGCGCTGCTCGACGAGCTGCGCCGGGCGGGCTGGTCCGACGCGTGGACGGTGCGGACGACGATCGCGGACGGGGCGGCGGAGGGGGGCCGGTGACGCTCTACCTGGTGGACGGACCGGCCCGGCCCTACCGGCCGCTCTCGTGGACCCGGCCCCTCAGTGAGCTGCTCTTCGGCGCGGAGACGTTCCGGGAGCGCATCGAGCGGCTCGCGGGACGGCCCGTCGCCGGGGTGTTCTCCCACATGCGGTTCGAGGCGACTCCCTTCTCGCGTCTCGGCGGCCGGCCGCTGCGCGTGAACCCGCGCGACGATCCGGCCGCCGGCTTCGTCCTCCTCGACTCCACCTACGTGCCCGCCTCGTCGGCGGACCCGGCTCTGGCGGAGGGCGGGCCGCCGGCCCGGTTCTGGCTCGACGGCGCGATCGCCGGGGCGCGGCTCGGTCCGCGGGAAGCGGCCGAAACGCTCGAAGCCCTGCTTGCGCGCGAGGACTGGCGCGCGGCGGCGCGCTCGGGCGAGGACGTTGAGCTGCCGGGCTTCCGCCCCGGGGCACTCCACCGGCTGGTCGCGGGCAACGCGGAGCGCATCGCCGACGACCTCGGGACCGGCGCCGCCGGCCCGGCCGGGAACGGCGACGGGGCGGCGCCGCACCGCCCCTCCGGGCTGCCCTCGCTCACCACGGAAGGGCCGGCCGAGCGGCTGCACCTCTCGCCCGGCGCGGAGATCGCCGGTCCGGTGCACGTGGACCTCCGCGAGGGTCCGGTCCGCGTGGACGGGGGCGTGCGGGTGGAGCCGTTCACGACGCTCCGCGGGCCTCTCGTCGTGCGTGCGGGCTCGGTGCTCCTCGGCTCCGACGTGGGCTGGGGAACGACCCTCGGACCGGGCTGCCGCGTCCGCGGCGAGGTCCGCAACGCCGTGTTCCTCGGGATGTCCAACAAGGCGCACGAGGGCTTCGTCGGCGACAGCTACGTCGGCGAGTGGGTGAACCTCGGCGCCGGCACCACGACCAGCAACCTCAAGAACAACTACGGCGCGGTGCGGCTGCGGATCGGCGACGAGGTGGTCGAGACGGGGCTCCTGAAGCTCGGCTCGGTGATCGGCGACCACGTGAAGACGGGCATCGGCACGCTGCTTCCGACCGGCTGCTGGATCGGCCCCGGCACGAACCTCTACGGCACACGCGGTCCGGCGCCCGCGCATCTGCCGGCCTTCTCGTGGGGCGCGGGCACGCGCCGCGAGACGCACCGCCTCGAGGCCTTCCTCGAGTCGGCGCGGGTGGCCATGGAGCGGCGCGGCGTGACCCTCGACGCCGACGAGGCGGGGATGCTGCGCGCGGTCTTCCGGACGACGGAGTCGGAGCGGATCGCGACCTGACGTGCGGGTCCTCGTGACCGGCAGCGAGGGGTTCGTGGGCGGGCACCTCGAGGTGCGGCTGGCCCGCTCGGGTCACGAGGTCTGGGGCGGGACGCTCGGGACGCCGCCCGCCGGCGAGCCGCGGCGGGTGCGCTGCGACGTGACGGACCCGGCCTCGGTGCGCGACGCGCTCCGGGCGAGCGGCGCCGCGGCGGTGGTCCACCTCGCGGCGCGGAGCTCGGTGGCGTCCTCGCGCACCGATCCGGCCGCGACGTACGCCGTGAACACGATGGGCGCCGTCCACGTGCTCGAGGCGGCGCGGCTCGAGGACATCCCGGGGCCCGTGGTCCTCGTCGGATCGGGGGAGCAGTACGGCGACGCGGCCGGCGGCCGCCGGGGGGCGGATGCCGGCGGGGCCGGGGCCGGCTCGTCTTCCCCGGGCGGCGCGACGGGCGGCGCGGAAGGCCCGGAGCGGCTTCGCGAGGAGGTCCCGCTCCGACCTCTCACGCCCTACGCCGGCTCGAAGGCGGCCGCGGAGACGGCCGGGCTCCAGTACGCGCGCGACGCCGGCGTGCGGGTCGTGCTCACGCGCAGCTTCGCCCACACCGGACCCGGCCAGGAGCCGCGCTTCGTGCTGCCGGCGTTCGCACGCCGGCTGGCGCGGATCGCCCGCGGCGCCCGGGAGGGTGAGCTGCCGGCCGGCAACCTGTGGCCGGTGCGCGACTACCTCGACGTCCGCGACGTGGTTGCGGCCTATGCGCTGCTCCTCGAGCGCGGAGAGCCCGGGAGCGTGGTGAACGTGTGCAGCGGGGAAGGCGTGCCGCTGCGCGAGCTCCTGGAGCAGCTCGCCGCGATCGCCGGCGTGCGGGTCCGCATCGTCGAGGACCCCGAGCTCGTGCGGCCCGGGGAGCCGGCCCGGCTGGTCGGCGACCCGGCGCGTCTGCTCGCGCTCGGCTGGCGCCGCGAGATCCCGCGGCGCAGGATGCTGGAGGACCTCTGGAGCTGGTGGAAGGACCGCGAATGACGCGACGGAAGGGACCGGTCCGCGTGCGGGCGGGCGTCATCCTCGCCGTCCTCACGCTGGCCGCGGCCTGCGGCGACGACGACCTCTTCGACATCGACCCCGACCTGCGGGAGGGGAGCGGGCGGATCTGGGAGATCCCCGCCCCCGGCCTGCCCGAGGCCTACGACTTCTTCGCCTCGCGACGGCTGTTCCTGGGGAGCGGCGAGATCGGACCGGGGCTGGGCGACGTGTTCCTCGACGGCGTCACGGGCTCGACGGACGTGCGGCTGCGCTCGATCTCGAGCTTCCTGCGCGCGGAGCCCTCGCACGCCGTCGAGATCCGGGACCTCGGTCCCGTGGACTTCGCGGGCTTGGGCGAGGTCCCCCTCGACGGCTACGTGAGCTCCGAGGACTCGATCGGCGTGCAGATCGTCGAGGGTCACGTCTACGCCCTGCGGATCGTCCGCAGCGCCCTCGATCCGAATTTCGGCAAGCTGCTCGCCCGCGCCGTCGGAACGACCGACGGCGGCCCCGACGCGCAGTACCTGGACTTCGACTTCGTGGTCCAGGTCCAGCCCGGGAATCCGCGTTTCGAGGAGGACTGACCCGGAGGCCCGCCTGCTCGACCTGCGCCGGATCCGCACCGCGCCCGAGGAGGTTCGCGCCGGTCTCCTCAAGAAGGGCGACGCCGCCCATCTCGACCGCCTGCTCGACCTCGACGCGCGGAGGCGCGAGTCGCTCCGCGAACTCGAGGGCGGCCGTGCGGAGCGGAACGCCGCGTCGCGCCGGATCGCCGAGCTGCTGCGGGGCGGCGACGCCGCGGGTGCGGAGCGCCGCAAGGCGGAGATGCGGACGCTCGGACAGCGCCTCGCGGAGCTCGAGAGGAACGTGGACGCCTGGAGCGGCGAGATCGAGTCGCTGCTCCTCGAGATCCCGAACGTTCCGCACGAGAGCGTCCCCGTCGGGCCCGACGCCTCGGCGAACGTCGTCGTGCGCACCTGGGGCGAGGTCCGGGATCCCGGCTTCGCCGTGCGGCCGCACTGGGAGATCGGGCCCGAGCTCGGGGTCGTGGACTTCGAGCGCGGGGCGAAGGTGGCGGGCTCGGGCTTCGTGGTCTTCGCCGGAATCGGCGCGCGGCTCGAGCGGGCGCTCATCACGATGATGATCGAGATGCACGCCGCCGCCGGATACGTCGAGGTCTCACCGCCCTTCCTCGCGAACCGGCGCACCATGCGCGGGTCGGGACAGCTCCCGAAGATGGAACCCGACATGTACCGGGTGGAGAGCGAGGACCTCTTCCTCGTTCCCACCGCCGAGGTGCCGGTGACGGGCCTCCACCAGGACGAGATCCTGGACGAGGCGTCGCTGCCGCGGCGCTACGTGGCGTACACGCCGTGCTTCCGGCTCGAAGCGGGGGCGCACGGGCGCGAGACGCGCGGCCTGGTGCGCGTGCACCAGTTCGACAAGGTCGAGCTGGTCAAGTTCGTCACGCCGGAAACGTCCTACGACGAGCTGGAGTCGCTCGTCGCCTCGGCCGAGGGCGTCCTGCAGGCGCTCGAGCTCCCGTACCGGGTGGTGCTCCTGTCGTCGGGCGACACGAGCTTCGCCTCGGCCAAGACGTACGACCTCGAGGTCTGGGCGCCGGGCGTGGCGCGGTGGCTGGAGGTCTCCTCGTGCAGCAACTTCGAGGACTTCCAGGCGCGGCGCTCGGGCGTCCGGTTCCGCCGCGCCGCGGGCGACGTCGCGTTCCTGCACACGCTGAACGGCTCGGGCCTGGCGCTGCCCCGCACCGTGGTCGCGCTCCTGGAGAACGGCCTGCGCGCCGACGGATCGGTCGTCCTGCCGGCCGCGCTGCGTCCGTACCTCGGGGGGCTGGAGCGGATCGGCCCCGCGCCCGCGGCCGGCTGAGTCCGGTGGCGCCGGTGGACCGCGCCGGCGAGCGCTCCGGCGACCGCGGCGCCGCGGCCCCGCCGGCGGCGCGTCCGGGCAGCCCCGGCGGCGGCCGCTTCTGGCCGGCGTTCGTCGTCGCGGTCTTCGTCCTGCTCTTCGCGGGGTCTCTCGTCTACACGCGCGCGCTCGTCGATGACATCCGCGGCGACACGGAGACGCTCGTCCGGGTCTACGCCCTGGGGCTCCGCAGCCTCGCCGCGGAGGACCCCGAGGAAGCCTCGGCGGAGGTCCTGTTCGAGCACGTCGTCAAGGACTTTCCGTACCCGGTCATCGCCACCGACGCGTTCGGCGAACCGCTGTCGTTCCGGAACCTCGACCTCGGCATTCCCCACGAGCTCCCGCCGTGGACCGAGGAGCAGCTGCACCGGCTGCGCGAGGAGGCGCGGCGCATGGACCGGCGCACGCCGCCGATCGAGATCTCGGGCGCCTCGGGCCGCGCGATCCAGCTCATCCACTACCAGGAGTCCGGCACGATCACGCTCCTCCGCTACCTGCCTTACATCCAGGCCGGCGTGTTCGTGCTGATCGCGCTCTTCGCGGCGTGGGCGTTCCGCTACCAGCAGCGCGTCCGCCAGGGGCAGATCTGGGTCGCCATGGCGCGCGAGAGCGCGCACCAGATGGGCACGCCGCTCTCGAGCCTCTACGGCTGGCTCGAGCTGCTGCGCGCGGGGACGGCGGGGCCGGACGTCGCCGCCGCGGCCGGGCAGGACCTGGACCGCCTGACGAAGGTCGCGAACCGCTTCGAGCTGATCGGGCGCCGGCCGAAGCTCGCCCCGGTGGACGTGGCCGACGTGCTCCGCGAGCTGCGGACCTACTTCGAGGCTCGGCTGCCGCGGCTCGGCCATCGCGTGGACCTGACGCTCGAGACCGACGAGGTGCCCCGGATCGCCGGGAACCGCGTGCTCCTGGAGTGGGCGTTCGAGAACCTGATCCGCAACTCCGTGGACGCGCTGCGGGGGAAGGGCGGACGCATCGAGGTCGCGGTCAACCACGATCCCGGCGCCCGCGCGGTCGAGGTCGTGGTCCGGGACGACGGCGCCGGCATCCCGCGCGCGCTCCGGAAGAAGGTCTTCGACACCGGCGTCACGACCAAGCCCGGCGGCTGGGGGGTCGGGCTCGCGCTCACCCGGCGCATCCTCGAGGACTACCACGGCGGACGCCTCGAGCTCGTGGAGTCCGAGCCCGGCCGCGGGACCACGTTCCGTGCGGTGCTGCCCATCCGGAGCGCGGCCGGAGGCCCGGGGAGCGGGGCCGAGGCGGCGAGGGCGCACCCCCCGGCAGAGACGGTCCAGGCACCGTGACGTCCCCGGAGGGCGCCGTCCTCGACGCAGCGGATCCGATCCTCGACCCCCTGAACCCCGCGCAGCGCGCGGCGGTGCTCGCGGTGGAGGGGCCGGTGCTGGTCCTGGCGGGCGCGGGGAGCGGGAAGACCCGCGTCCTCACGCACCGCGTCGCGTACCTCCTGCGCGAGGGCCTGGCGGGCGAGCGCGCCGGCACGGGGGTGCTCGCGGTCACGTTCACCAACAAGGCCGCGCGGGAGATGCGGGAGCGCATCGAGCGTCTCGTGCCCGGCGCCGACCCGCGCTGGTTGCAGGTGGGGACCTTCCACTCGATCTGCGCGCGCCTGCTGCGGCGCGCCGCGCCGCTCCTGGGCTACCCGCCGGACTTCACGATCTACGACGCCGAGGACAGCCTCGCGGTGCTGAACCCGCTGGTGGCGCGGCACGGCCTCGCCGGCCTCACGCCGCGCGCGGTGCGCGCGCGGATCTCGTCGGCCAAGAACGCGATGCTGACGCCGGCCGACCTGGAGGGCCGCGCGCGCGGGCCGGTGGAGGCGCGGATCGCCGAGATCTGGGCCGCCTACGAGGACGCGCTGGCCCGCAGCGCCGCCTGGGACTTCGACGACCTGCTGCGGAGCGCCGTGGCCGCGCTCGAGACCTCCCCCGCGCTGCTGGCCCGCGAACGCCGCCGCTTCGGCCACGTGCTGGTGGACGAGTACCAGGACACGAACCGCGCGCAGTACCGGTTCGTGCGGCTGCTCGCCGAGGAGCACCGGAACCTCTGCGTCGTCGGCGACGACGACCAGTCGATCTACGCCTTCCGCGGCGCGGACCCGAGGAACATCCTCGAGCTCGAGCGCGACTTCCCCGAGACGCGCACGGTGCGCCTGGAGCAGAACTACCGCTCGACGCGCACGATCCTGGACGTCGCCCACGGGGTCGTCTCGCGCAACGCCGGCCGCAAGCCCAAGCGCCTGTGGACCGAGAACCCCGCCGGCGCCGCGGTGGAGCTGCGCATCGCGCCCGACGAGCGCGAGGAGGCGCAGGACCTCGCGGAGCGGATCCTGGCGCTCCGCGACGAGGGCGGCTCCGCGGGCGACGCGGCCGTGCTCTACCGCACGAACGCGCAGAGCCGCGCGATCGAGGACGCGCTCCGCCGTGCGCGCATCCCGTA
Source organism: Gemmatimonadota bacterium (assembly GCA_036556125.1). GTDB lineage: Bacteria > Gemmatimonadota > Gemmatimonadetes > JACCXV01 > JACCXV01 > DATBJZ01. Next base: position 8,093 of record DATBJZ010000005.1, read on the forward strand.
CCGGCTCGTCGGCGGCATCCGCTTCTACGAGCGGCGGGAGGTGAAGGACGCGCTCGCCTGGATGCGCGCGATCGCCAACCCCCGCGACGACCTCTCCTTCCGGCGGCTGCTCGGTGCCCCCCGGCGGGGGATCGGCGGGAAGACCGTGGAGGCGCTCGCGGCTCGCGCGGCGGAGCTGCGCGTGTCGCTGCAGGAGGCGGCGGCGACGGAGGGCGGCGAGGCCGGGCGATCCGCCCCGGCCGGAGCCGCCGGGGGCGGCGCGCGAGTCTCGGCCGCGGGACGGGCGGCCCGCGGCGGCGCCCTGCGCGAGGTCGCGGCGCTGCTCGCGCGGTTCCGCGATCGGGCCTCCCGGGAGCCGGTCGCCGGCTTCGTGGGCGACCTCCTCGAGGAGAGCGGGCTCCTGGCGTGGCACGGCGAGTCCGGCGAGCCCGAGGCCGAGGACCGGGTCGAGAACCTGCGCGAGCTGATCGCATCGGCGCGCGAGGCGGAGACCTCCGGCCGTGGAGACCTCGCCTCGTTCCTGGAGGAGATCGCGCTCCTCTCCGAGGTGGACGACGCGGAGTTCGGGCCCGGCGCGGCGACGCTCCTCACGCTGCACAACGCGAAGGGGCTCGAGTTCCCGACGGTGTTCATCGCGGGCGTCGAGGAAGGGCTCCTTCCCCTCGCGCGCGCCGGCGAGGAGCCGGACGACGTGGAGGAGGAGCGGAGGCTCTTCTACGTCGGGCTGACCCGGGCGCGCGAGCGCGTGGTCCTGAGCTGCGCCCGCAGGCGCGCGCGCTGGGGCGCCTCCGAGGACGCGGGCGGTCCCTCGCGCTTCCTCGCCGACATCCCGCGCGAGCTCCTGGCCGTGCGCGAGCGCCGCGGCTGGCGCTCGCCGGGCGGCCCGTCTACCTTCGAACGCGCTTCCCACGACACGTTCGAGCGCCGCGGCAACGGAGGGGGGCGCGGGGGCGGAGAGGGCGCGCGCGACGGCTTCATCCCCGACGAGGACGTCGACTACGCCTCGGTGAGCGACCTCGCGCCGCGCTTCACGAGCGGCGAGCGCGTGCGTCATCCACGCTTCGGCGCCGGCACCATCCGCCGCGTCACCGGACTCGGGTCGGACCTCAAGGTGACCGTCGCCTTCGACGACGACGACGACGGCGAGCGCACGCTCGTCGCGCGTCTGGCGCGTCTCGAGCGGGAGACCTGAGGCCGGGCGCCGGCCGGGGCGTCCCCCCCTCCGTCCGGACGCATCGCTCGAACCAGCCGACTGAGGCCGCGATGATCGACCGCGACGAGGTCCTGCGCATCGCCGCGCTGGCGAGGCTCGAGCTCACGGACGACGAGGTGGTCCGGATGGCGCGGGACCTCGGCCGGATCCTCGAGTACGTCGAGCGGCTCGCCGCGCTGCCGGCGCCCGCGCGCGGCGCGGAGCCGGCGGCGTCCACCCCGCGGCGCCCCGACGTCGTGGTGCCGTCACGCCTGGCGGAGGAGCTGCTCGCCCTCGCGCCCGAGCGCGAGGACCCGCTCGTGCGCGTGCCGCGCGTGGTGGAGTAGCGTGCCGACGATCGCCGCGCTGCGCGAGGAGCTCGACGACGGCCGCGTCACGGCGGTCGAGCTCGTCACGCGCACGCTGGACGCGATCGAGGCCGCCGAGGCCGGGCCGGAGGGGCTGAACGCCGTGCTCTCTCTGCGGCGCGAGCTCGCGGTCGCCGAGGCCGAGGCGCTCGACTGGGAGCGGGAGGAGGGGATCGAGCTCGGGTTGCTCGCCGGGATCCCGGTGCTCGTCAAGGACAACATGGCCGTGGCGGAGGGGCCCACCACGGCGGGCTCGCGGATCCTCGAGGGATTCGTTCCGCCCTACGACGCCGGCGCGGTGGCGCGGCTCAAGTACGCGGGCGCGATCATCGTCGGGAAGACGAACCTCGACGAGTTCGCGATGGGCTCGTCGAACGAGAACTCCGCGTTCGGGCCGGTCCGCAACCCGCGCGACCGGTCGCGCGTCCCCGGGGGCTCCAGCGGCGGCTCGGCGGCGGCCGTCGCCGCCGGCTACGTGCCGGCGGCGCTGGGAAGCGACACCGGCGGTTCGATCCGCCAGCCCGCCGCGCTCTGCGGCGTGGTCGGCCTGAAGCCGACCTACGGGCGCGTCTCGCGCTACGGCCTCGTCGCGTTCGCGAGCTCGCTGGACCAGATCGGTCCACTGACCTCCACGGTCGAGGACGCGGCGCGGGTCCTCTCGGCCATCGCGGGCCACGATCCGCTCGACTCGACGTCGGCCGCCCGGCCCGTGCCGGACTACGCGCACGGCCTCGAGCGGCCGCTCCGCGGCCTGCGCGTCGGCGTGCCGCGCGAGTACCTGCCCGAGGGTCTCCACCCCGGCGTGAGGAGCGCCTGCGACCGCGCCGTCGAGCGGCTGCGGAGCGCCGGCGCGACCGTGAAGGAGGTCGCGCTCCCGCACACCGACGCGGCGATCGCGGCCTACTACGTCGTGGCGACCGCCGAGGCATCGTCGAACCTGGCCCGCTACGACGGGGTCCGGTACGGTCTGCGCGCGCCCGACCCCGCGGACGTCCACTCGCTGTACGTCCGGACGCGCCACGCCGGCTTCGGACCCGAGGTCAGGCGCCGCATCCTGCTGGGCACGTACGTGCTCTCGGCCGGCTACTACGACGCGTACTACCGCAAGGGCTGCGAGGCGCGCGCCCTCGTGGCGGAGGACTTCGAGCGGGTGTTCTCCGAGGTGCACTGTCTGCTCACGCCGACGAGTCCCACGCCGGCGTTCCGGCTGGGCGAGAAGGCCGACGATCCGCTGGCGATGTACCTCGCGGACGTCTTCACCGTGCCGGTGAACCTGGCCGGCATCCCCGCGATCAGCGTTCCGGGGCAGGAGACGGAGGGGCTGCCCGTCGGGGTGCAGGTGATCGGGCCGCGCTGGAGCGAGGACCGGCTGCTCAACGTCGCGTGGCATCTCGAGAACGAAGCGGCGCCCGGGGCGCGGGTCCGTCCGGGCGATCGGGGCGAGGCGGAGCCGCGCGAGAGCGAGCCGGAGCCGGTGGCGGTCGGGGCGGATACCGCAGCGGGCGATGCCCGCCCCGGGCGCCGCGGCGGACGCCGGGGCGACGGCGGGGGTGCCGGGCGCGGTCGCGGCTCCGGCGCCGGCGGAGAGGGGTCGCGGGCTCGCGGGGGCGGAGGCGCGCCGCGCGCTCCGGGGGGTGCCGCCGACGGACGGGGACGGCGGACGGGACGCGGCCGGGGATCGGGCGGGCGTGCCGCATCGCGTGGACGCGCGGACGGTGGAGCCCGCGGCAACGGGGACGGCCGCGCCGAGAGCGGGCGCCGCGCGCGCGACGGCGGACGCGACGACGGAGGGGGCGGCGTCGGACGCGGCGAGAGCGGGCCGGGCGAGGGCGGGGGCGGCGAAGGCCGACGCCGCGGCCGCGGCGGACGTGGAGGACGGCGATGACCGGTGGGGCGGGGTTCCCGCAGCCGTCGTCCGGCTCCCTGCTCGGGGGCGAGGGCGGTCCCGCGCCGGACGAGACGCCCGGCCGCGACGCGGACGTGGCGGGAGGCGCCGGGACGCCTGGCGCCGGCGACGTCGCGGGGGCGGCCCGGGATGCCCGCCCCGCTCAGGGCGATGGTGCGGCGCCCGAGGGGGTGCGCGCCGCAGCCGACGAGGGTCCATCGGCCTCGGAGACGTCACGGCCGACCCCCGACGCTCCGATTCCACCGGGCTGGGAGCCCGTCATCGGGCTCGAGGTCCACGTCCAGCTGCGGACGGACTCGAAGATCTTCTGCGGCTGCTCGACGGCGTTCGGCGCGCCGCCCAACACCCAGGTGTGCCCGATCTGTCTGGGTTTCCCCGGGTCGCTTCCGGTGCTGAACGCGCGCGCCGTGGAGTACGCGGTGAAGTCCGCGCTCGCGCTGAACTGCACCGTCCATCCGCGGTCGGTCTTCGCCCGGAAGAACTACTTCTACCCCGATCTACCCAAGGGATATCAGATCTCGCAGTTCGACCGTCCGCTCGCGACGGACGGCTGGCTGGACCTGGACGGGGCGGCCGGGGACGGGGATGCCGGGCGCCGGACGGCGGCGGCAACCCGCATCCGGGTCACGCGCCTGCATCTCGAGGAGGACGCGGGAAAGTCGTTCCACGGAGCCGGGGAGGCCGGCGGGACGCTGCTGGACTTCAACCGGTGCGGCGTGCCGCTGATCGAGATCGTCTCCGGTCCGGACCTGCGCTCGCCCGACGACGCCTACGCCTACCTCGTCCGGCTCAAGCAGATCCTGCGCTACCTGGGCGTCTCCGACGTGAACATGGAGGAGGGGAGCCTCCGCTGCGACGCGAACGTCTCGGTGCGTCGCGCCGGCGAATCGGCGCTCGGGACGAAGACCGAGGTCAAGAACCTGAACTCGTTCCGCAACGTCGAGCGGGCGCTCGGCTTCGAGATCCGCCGGCAGGTCGCGGTGCTCGACGCCGGGGGGCCGGTCGAGCACCAGACGCTCCTGTGGGACGCCGCACGTGGCGCGGCGCGGCCGATGCGCTCGAAGGAGCTGTCCCACGACTACCGCTACTTCCCGGAGCCCGACCTCGGTCCCCTCGCGCTCGATCCGCTCGAGGTGGACGAGTGGCGCCGCGCGCTGCCGGAGCTGCCCGCGGCGCGCGAGGAGCGTCTCGCGGCGCAGTACGGGGTCCCCGCGTACGACGCCGCCGTCCTGAGCTCCACGTCCGCGCTGGCGGACTGGTTCGAGACCGCCGTCGCGGCGTACGGGGGAGCTCCCAAGGAGGTCTCGAACTGGGTGATGGGCGAGGTGCTGCGCGTGCTGAACGAGCGCGCGATCGAGGCGGACGCGCTGCCCGTGCGACCCGAGCAGCTGGGCGAGCTCCTGAAGCTGAAGGACGCCGGCACGGTGAGCGGGCGAACGGCGAAAGGGATCTTCGAGAAGATGCTCGCGACGGGTCGCGGGCCTGCGGAGATCCTCGAGGAGGAGAACCTCGCCCAGATCAGCGACGAGGCCGAGATCCGCGCCGTCGCGGGATCGGTGCTGGACGAGCGCCCGTCGGAGGTGGCGGGTTTCCTGGCCGGCCGGCAGCAGCTCCTGAGCTTCTTCATCGGCGAGCTGATGAAGAAGACGCGCGGCCGCGCGAATCCGCAGGCGGCGGCGCGGATCTTCCGCGACCTGCTCGAGGTGCGGCGGGACTCCGGCCGAGCGACGGAGTCGCAGGCGATCGACACACCGGCCGGCGGAGCAGCGCCGGCCGGACCGGCCGCCCCCGGAGACACGTCCGCACCGTCCGCCTCGACCGGCCCCGTCCCGGAGCCGGCGGCCGCGCCGGCAACGCCGGCTCGTCCGCCGGAGCCGCTGGAGGATGAGCACCCGCGCCCCGCCGTCACGCCGGAGTCTCCGGAGGACGGCCGCGAGGCGGTTCCTTCGTTCCGGGGACCGGACGAAGGCCCGGCGGAGGACGCCGGCGGCCCTTCCGTCGGTGGAGAGTCGCCAGCCGAAGAGCTTGCGCGCGGCGAAGGCGACGAACGGGAGCGGAGCCCGGGCCCGCCCTGACGCCCCGCCTCACCAGTCGCCGCTCTGCACTCCCGCCGGAGGGGCGACCGCGCCCAGGCTGTAGCGGATGGACGACGCCACGAGAGCGGTCGCGCCCGTCACGTGAATCCGTCGCTGCAGGTCGCCCGGCGCGAGCGAGCGCGCGAGCTTGAAGAAGCACTCGCGCGTGAACGCCGGTCCCACCAGGCGGACCCCGGTGAAGTCCAGCGTCACCTCTCCCGGTTCACGCAAGGCGCCTTCGATCTGACGCCGCAGCGCCGCCCCGCGCTCGCGATCGGCCAGACTCGGTCCGAAG
>DATBJZ010000006.1:0-21829 GCA_036556125.1 Gemmatimonadota bacterium
AGGAACTGGTGGCCGAGGCGATCCACCAGCACGGCGCCCGCAAGGCCGGGCCGTTCGTCGCGGTCAACACCGCCGCTATCCCCTCCGAGCTGATCGAAAGCGAGCTGTTCGGGCACGAGAAGGGCGCTTTCACCGGCGCGATCGCCCGCTCGATCGGCAAGTTCGAGCAGGCGAACGGCGGCACGCTGTTCCTCGACGAGATCGGCGACATGAGCCTCGCGCTCCAGTCCAAGATCCTCCGCGCGCTCCAGGAGCGGGAGATCGAGCGCGTCGGCGGCGCCGAGAAGGTGACGATCGACGTCCGCGTCATCGCGGCCACGAACCGCGACCTCGAGCGCGACGTCCGGAGCGGCCGGTTCCGCGAGGACCTGTACTTCCGACTCGCGGTGGTCACGCTGGCGCTGCCGCCGCTGCGCGAGCGGCGCGGCGACCTCCGCCTCCTGGTCGACTTCTTCACGCGCCGGTTCGCCTCCGACAACGGGAAGATCCTCGACGCGATCTCCCGCAGCGTGCACGCGCTGCTCGAGCGCCATCCCTGGCCCGGCAACATCCGCCAGCTGCGCAACGTCCTCGAGCGGGCGGTCCTGATGTGCCAGGGACGGGTGCTCCTGCCCGAGCACCTCCCGCCCGAGCTCTTCGTGTCCGACCTGCCGGCAAGGATGCCGCCCCGGACCGCCGCGGACGGACCCCTCGCGACCCTCGAGGAGGTGGAGAAGCAGCACATCCACCACGTTCTCGCCGCCACCGAATGGAACCTGAGCCGAGCGGCGGACGTCCTCGGCATCCACCGCAACACGCTTCGGCGCCGGGCGCGGGAGCTCGGGATCGAGCGCGCCGGGCTCAGGGCGGGATGAGCCCGTCCGCGCGCGCTCGATCGGGCGCTGCACCGGAACGGGGCAGTGCACCGACTCCGGGCAGGCGAGAGCGGCCCGAGCTCGACGGTCGCGGAGCTGGATCCCGGCATTCCCCTTCCCTTCTCCCCTTCTCGATCCCTTCGCACCCGGATGGGGACCCGGCGCGGACCTTGCCTTTCGGCGCGCCGCGAGCCCCAACCCCGACCCTGGAGCCCGACATGACGCGCGTGAACCTCGCCGTCCGGCGACCGCAGCGCCGGGCCGCCGGCCCGGCGGCCCGGACGCTCTTCGTCCTCACCTTCTTCGGCATCGGCGCGTGCACCGCCGGCGATCACGCCGTGGGGCCCGACACCGCAGCGCGGGCGGAGACCGCCGCGTTCGTCGGCGGCTTCGATCCGACGGGCGTGCTGACCTTCCTGGAGGTCCCGGACCTCACCGCCGACCGGAGCGCGCGCAAGCTCATCCGGGCGCGGGACGGCGGGTTCGTGGAGATCCAGGGTTTCCGGGTGGACATCCCCGCCCGGGCCCTGTCGAGGGACACCTGGATCACCATCGACCTCCCCAGTCAGCTGCCCGAGGCGCTGTACGTCGTGGCGGAGTTCGGTCCGTCCGGCACGGTCTTCCGCAAGCCGGTGCGCCTGACGATGCCCCTGTCGGGGGTGGACCTGAGCGGCATCAGCCTCGACGACGTCGGGATCTGGTTCTGGAACGGCACGGCGTGGGAGGATCACGGCGGCGTCGCCCGCCGCCGGGCCGTGCGCGCCACGACCACCCACTTCTCGAAGTACGGCGCCCGCGGGATCGACACGACGTCGGGCGGATGACCGCGCGCCTGCGGCTCCCCTCGTCGGGCGGGGCGCCGACCATGAGTCGCGCTCGACCCTGCGTCGGGCGGGCGAACGCCGGCCCGCGGTGGCGCCGGTGACCCTCGCCGACTCTCCGCTCACGTCCTCGGCGGCGCCGCTGCGCGACCGCCTGGCTGTCGACGAGCTCCTGGCTGCGCTTCCGGAGGGCGAGGCGTTCCAGGCGCTCCGCGACCAGCTGCTCGCCCATTCCGTCCAGGACCCGCTGAAGCAGTGGGCCAGCTCCTCCGCGTACGCGACCTACGACAAGCGGACCCTGACGCCGGAGGCCATCCGGGCGGCGCGGGACGCCGCGGCCGCCGCCGCCCAGGCCCTGCAGCGTGAGATCCTGGAGGCCGCGAACGTCGTCGCCGACCGCCTGCTGGCCGGCGACCGGGCCGGCGCGGCGCTGCGCCTGGTGGAGCTGGGGGACGCGCTCGAGGCCCACGGCCGGCGCGCCGAGGCGCGGACGACGTACGAGAAGGCCCTCGAAGCCGCGGGCCCCCTCGGCGACGCGAGTCCGCAGCTGGTGGCGCTCCGCCGTCTCGCGCGGCTGAGCCAAGGGTTCGGCGAGCTCGACCGCGCCTTCCACCTCTACCAGGTGGCGGTCAACCTCGCGCGGGACGCCGGCGACGCGCAGGAGGCCTCGGCGGCCGCGACGGGGCTCGGGAACGTCAAGGTGGACCAGGGGAAGTGGGAAGCGGCGGAAGGCCACTACACCGCGGCCCGGCTGCACGCCGAGGAGGCCGGCGACGAGTTCCTGCTGGGTCAGCTCTGGAACAACCTGTCGGTCGTCCGCCGCCGGATGGGGGATCTCGAGGGGGCGCTCGCCTTCAGCCGGCGCGCGATGACGGTGTTCGAGGAGCTGGAGCACCCCGGCGAGCTCGCGCGCTGCCACAACAACCTCGGTCTCGTGCACGCGGAGCGGCGCGACTTCTCCGCCGCCCGCGAGGCCTACGACGCCGCTCTCGCGCTCGCCGAGAGCCCGTTCGTGACCGCGGCCACGCGCGCGAACCTGTGCGAGCTCCACCTGCGCGAGGGACGCTGGCTGCTGGCCGAGGAGCAGGCGCGGCTCGGGGAGGAGCTCGCGCTCCGGCACGGCTTCGATCTCGTCCTCGTGCACGTGTACCGGCTGCTCGGCATGCTGGCCCGGCTGCGCGAGGACGCGAACGGGGTCACGTTCTTCGAGAAGGCGCTGGAGATCGCGCGCCGCCGCCACTACCTGCACGCGCAGGCCGAGGTCCACCTCGAGTACGGCCTGTTCCGCCGCGCGCTCGGCGAGGACGAGGAGGCCGCCGGCCATCTGGAGCGCGCGCTCGCGCTCTACCGCCATCTCGGCTCGCGATCCGACGAGGGGCGCGCCGCGGAGCTCCTGGCCGAGGTCGCGCCGCCCGGGATGCAGCGCCCGGCGTGAGGCCGAGAAGCTCGGCGGCGTAGCCCTCCAGCTCGGCCGCCCGATGGTCCGCCGCGTGCTCGGCGAGCACCCGGCGCCGCGCCCGCCGCGCGATCGCGCGCCGCTCCACCTCCGCCATCGCCCGCAGGGCCGCGAGCACGTCCGCTGCCGACCGGCAGACCAGGATCTCGCGACCGGGCTCCAGCACCGACCCGAGCCCCTCCCAGGGAACGGTCAGGATCGGCGTCCCGCAGGCCGCGGCCTCGAAGAGCCGCACGCTCGGCGACCAGCCGCGGGACGGCGAGATCGCGTCCACTGCACCAGAAGAGTGCTGAACCACCTGATGCATTCGGGTGCTCCGGGGCGGGAACAGCCACCCAGCGCGGGTTCGAACCCAGATTCAGACGATGGCTGAAACCCTTGAACGGCAACGATCTGGAGACGTCCCACGGTATCGGCCCACCGAATTGGAACGCGGGCTGCTAGAGGCCCGCACAGTCCACCGGCTCCAGGCTCGCCCATCCGGCTCCGAGCGTCTGCTCGGACCCGCACCTCGGGAGGAAAGAAGGTATGCAGGCAATCCCCGGCACTCTCAAGCGCGAGAACGCACGCCGGACTCCCTCGATCCGAACGGCGGTCGCGCTGCTCGCGCTGCTCTGCCCCGCCGCCCTCGCCGGGCAGGCCCGGATCCTGGACGTGCACGCGGCGCTGCCCAACCTGGACGCCCGGACCGGCTCGGTGGCGCCCTCGCCCGCGCAGCGCAGCGCCGTGTCCGCGCTCGGCGCGTCGGTGCGCTGGAACCGCTTCGGCACCCCGGCCTCGCTCGTGCGCCACGGCGAGTGGCTCTCCGCCGCGCTGCCGGGCGACGCGGCCTCGGCCGCGCGCGCGTGGGTCCTCCAGAACCGGGGCCTGTTCCGTCTCTCCGAAGCGGGCGTGGCCGCCCTCGAGACCGTGAGCGCCTCGCGCCTGGCGGGCGGGGCGGGTCACGTCGTCCTGCTGCGGCAGACCTACGGCGGGATTCCGGCGGCCCACGACGGCCTGATCGCGGTCGCGATCCGCAACGGCCGGGTCGCGTACGTGTCGTCCTCCGCAACCGGCGACGGCGGCGCGCCCGGAGCGGCGTCGCTGAGCCCGCAGGCGGCGTGGCTCCGCGCGGCGGCCAACGTCGGACGCACGCTCGGGCCGTCCGCGCTCTCGAACGTCCGCCTCGAGCACGACTGGACCGTCTTCGCGGCCCTCGGCTTCTCCGAGCCCCAGCGGACGCGGCTCCGCGCGCTCGCGGCGCCCGGAGGCGCCGTGCGGCCGGTCTACGAAGCGAACGTGGTGGACGTGGACGGCGGGATCGCCGCGGCGTACACCGTGTTCGTCGACGCCGGGAGCGGCGCGGTGCTGATGCGCCACAACCGCACCAACCAGCTCGCCGCGGCGCCCGCGGCGGCGGCGCCCCCCGCGCCCACGACCAGCCAGTTCTCAGGGGAGTTCACGGAGACCGCGTGCGGAACCCCGCATCCGTTCGACGTCCCGGCCGGCACGACGCAGATCACCGTCGCCGCCACCGCGACCCTGCCGGCCAACGACATCGTCCTCAAGCTGCTGTTCGACGGCCGCACCGTGAGCACCTCGGCGGACGCCGGCACCAGCCCCGAGGTGATCAACTACGTGCCGCCGCCGAGCACGCTGCCGGGCGTCTACAGCGTGCAGGTCTGCCCGTTCGCGGGCGCGCTCTTCGTGCCGCCCCTCACGTATTCCGGCACGGTCACGCTCTTCGACTCGCAGCCGGTGATCCCGTACCCGCCGAAGTGGCAGCTGTTCACGGCGAACCCGGCGCTCGATCTCTCCGCGACGGACGTGCGCAAGGTCGCCTGCTGGGTGGCGGCGGCCGGCGGACTGCCCTGCGACCTCCTGGTCCAGAACGTCGCGGCGCGGTTCCCGTGGGACGTCGACACCCGCACGAACCTCCCGACCTTCACGACGAAGGGCAACGCGGCGTCCACCGCCCAGGCGTGGGTGAGCCCGCTCACGCCCGCCGAGCAGGTGCGGCCGGTGAGCGCCTCGCGCGAGTACGCGTTCCCGTGGACGAACCAGTGGCAGGAAACCGGCTGCTCGCCGGCCGCCTTCGCCTCGGCGTCCCGGAACGACACGGACGCGGCGACGGCGAACCTCTTCGCGATGCACAACCGGATGCACGACTGGTCGTGGTTCCTGGGATTCACCGAGGAGAGCTTCAACCTTCAGGACAACAACTTCGGAAACTTCGCGCCGGGACTCGTTCCGATCTCGCGCGAGAACGATCCGGAGTGGGGGAACGTGCAGGCCGGGGCGGTCTCCGGCGGCACGCCGTCCTTCCAGGGCCGCGACAACGCGAACCAGATCACGCTCCAGGACGGCATCCCCGGCATCACGAACATGTACCTGTGGCAGCCGATCGCGGCCGCGTTCTACCCGCCCTGCGTGGACGGCGACTTCGACATGAGCGTGATCGGCCACGAGTACACGCACGCGATCTCCAACCGGATGGTCGGCGGGCCCGACGGGAGCATCGTGAGCGATCAGGGCGGCGCGATGGGCGAGAGCTGGTCGGACCTGAACGCGGTCGAATACCTGAACGCGTTCGGGTTCGTGCCGACCGGCGGGGAGAATCCCTTCTCCGTCGGCGCGTACGTCACCGGCAACCCGCGGACGGGCATCCGCAACTACGCGATGAACGCCAGCCCGCTGAACTACTCCGACGTGGGCTACGACTTCGTGTGCAACACCGACCTGGTGTTCGGCCTCTGCATCAGCCGCGCCCAGGTGCACGCCGACGGCGAGATCTGGAGCGCCGTGAACTACGACCTGCGCGACGCGCTCGTGCGGAAGTACAACGGCGCCTTCCCGGCCTCCAACCGGACGCTCCAGAAGGAGTGCGCCGAGGGGAAGCGGGACGCCTCGCAGTGCCCCGGGAACCGGCGCTGGATCCAGCTCGTCCACGACGCCTTCCTGATGCTGCAGTCGGACCTCTCGATGCTGGACGCGCGCGACGCCCTGCTGGCGGCCGACGTGCTCCGCTTCGGGGGCGCGAACCAGAGGGAGCTGTGGGACGCCTTCGCCCGCCGCGGCTTCGGGCAGTTCGCCTCGGCCGTGGACGGCGAGGACCCCGATCCGGTCCCGAGCTTCGAGTCGCCGGTGGACGCGAACGAGGGCACGCTGACGTTCAAGACGGTCGCGAAAGACGAGGGCAACGCGGCGGTCCAGGCGCGGATCTACGTCGGCCGCTACGAGGCGGGCGCGACGCCGGCGGCGGACACCTTCGTGGGGACGGCGCTCGGGAACCAGCTGAAGCTCGTCTCCGGCACCTACGAGTTCGTCGTGCAGGCCGAGGGCTACGGGCTCCTGCGCCTCACCCGCACCGTGCAGGCGCGCAAGCAGGTGACCGTCACCGTCGCGATGCCCACGAACTGGGCCTCCCGCTTCAAGGGAGCCACCGTGTCCGGCGACGGGATCAACCTGGGGAACCTGATCGACGACACCGAAGCCACGAACTGGGCCCGGCTCCTCGCGAGCCCGACCCCCGCGGTGGAGGGCGTGCAGGCCACCGTGAAGCTGCCGGGCGCGGCGAAGACCGTCCGCCGCGTCCAGGTGAGCGCGATGCTGCGTCCGATCGACGACGCCGACCCGGGCGGCGACACCGGCGGCCAGAACCGCTTCTCCGCCCTGCGGTCGTTCGAGATCTGGACCTGCCGCGAGAGCCTGGCCAACGCGGGATGCACCGCGCCCACGGCCTTCACGAAGATCTACACGAGCCCGGCGGACTTCTTCCCCGCCGGCCGCCCGCGGCCGAACGCGCCCGACCTGATCGCCCGCGCGGTCGACGTGCCCGCGACGGTCGCCACGCACGTGCGGCTGCGGGTCCTCGCGAACCAGTGCACCGGCGGTCCGGCCTACCAGGGCGACCAGGACGCCGATCCGCTCAACGACACCGACTGCGTGACCGGCTCCAACTCGCCCGCGCGGCGCGTGCCGCAGGGCGGCAACGTGCGCGCGGCGGAGCTGCAGGTGTTCTCGAGCACGCCGTAGGGCGGCCGATCGCGGCGCGGGTCTCCGCGCCGCCGGAGGGCGGCGGTCGGGGCGAGTCGGGGCGCTCCCCGCCGACCCTCCACAACGCGAAAAGCCGCGTCCCCCGAGGGGGCGCGGCTTTCGCGCGTCAGTGGCGGAGAGGGGGGGATTCGAACCCCCGAGGGCTTTTGGCCCCACACGATTTCCAGTCGTGCTCCTTCAGCCGCTCGGACACCTCTCCACGGCGTCGCTCCAAGGTATCGTGGCGCGGCGCCGCGAAACAGACCGGGCGGAGGGCGTCCCGCCCGTCGAACGAACGGCCGCGTGCGGATCCCGGCGCGGGCCGGCCCGGGACCGAAACGGAAAGGGCCGGCGGACGCCCGCCGGCCCTTCCGGCCGCACCCGGCGCGGTCGGTCAGTCGCCGGCCGAGCTCCCCGTGGTGGCCAGCTCGCGCATCAGGTCCTCGCCCGCTTCGGGGCCGAAGACGTGCTCGGGCGGCGCCTCCGCCGGCACACTGTAGTGCCGGGCGTTGAACTCCTCGGCCGGCATCGTCCTCGCGTAGTCGACGCGCGCGAGCCCAACCGCCGCGAGGGCGCGGATCACGAGCCAGCCCACGTCGAACTCCCACGGCTGCGCGCTGAAGCGCGCCGAGCGCGGGTCGGCGTGATGGTTGTTGTGGAGCTCCTCGCCGCCCGCGATGAAGCCGAGCGGCGCGATGTTCCGGCTCACGTCCTTCACGTTGAAGTTCCGGTAGCCGATCGCGTGCCCCACCCCGTTGATGATGCCGCCCCAGAACGGGATCCAGGCGACCATCCCCAGCCACGCGAGCGCGCCCCCGGCCCAGCCCAGGAGGGCGAAGCACGCGGCCAGCAGGAGCATCGCGCCGTTCCCCGTGCCGACCGCGAAGACGTGCCGCTCGAGCCAGTCGTCCGGCGTGCCCTTCCCGTACTTCTCGAGCAGCGCCTGGTCCTTCGACGCACGCCGGTAGTAGACCACGTTGCCGAGGACGATCGCGAGCAGCCCCTCCTGGAGCGGGCTGTGCGGATCGCCGTCGCGGTCCGAGAACGCGTGATGCTTCCGGTGCACCGCGACCCACTCCTTCGTCCGCATCCCGGTGACGAGCCACAGCCACGCCCGCATGGGGATCGCGACCGCGGGGTGGAACGTCACGCCGCAGTGCGTCATCGACCGATGCAGGTAGAGCGACACGCACAGGCTGGTGACGAAGCCCACGCCGAGCACGGCGAGGGCGATCTCCCACCAGGGGAGGTCGAGGAGCGGCAGATCGGGCACGGCGGCATCCTTTGCTGGAGGGCGCGGACGGCGAGGACGAGGGGCGGCAGAGAGTACGTTCTCCCGAGGGGTGTGTCAACGCGACCCCGCCGGGCACGTGCCCGAATCGCCACGACCGCGTTATCTTCCGGGCCGGAGGGGTGTCCGAGTGGCTTAAGGAGCCGGTCTCGAAAACCGGTGTAGGGTCACCCCCTACCGTGGGTTCAAATCCCACCCCCTCCGCCACCTCCGCGCCGCGGTCTCCGCTTGGCTCCCCGCACCCCCTCCGCGCGCGACGACACCCCCGCACCGCCGCGTTCCGGCGTCTTCGCGGCGCCCGGCCCGCGTCCTCCCGGCCGGCGACGTCCCGACCGCACCCGCTCCGCCCAGGCGAGGAGCTCGTCCGTGTCGAGGTAGTTCAGGATCCGCTCGCGGGGGACGCCCGCCGCGGCGGCCGCCGCGAGACCCAGGTCCAGGTACGCGAGCTCGCCCGGCGCGTGCGCGTCCGTGCCGATCGAGATCCGCGCTCCCGCGGCGCGCGCCTCCTCGAGGAGCTCCACGTTCAGGTCCTGACGGTCGGGATACGCGTCGATCTCCAGCGCCTTGTCGAGCGCGGCCGCCTCCGCGCAGACGGCGCGCCAGTCCGCGCGCAGACCGACCCGGTGGTCGTAGATGCGTCCGCGCGGATGTCCGAGCACGTGCACGTGGGGGTTCCGGAGCGCGGCCGCGTAGCGCGCGGTCTGGTCGTCCGTTCGGCGAAGCGCCGAGTGGAACGACCCCAGCACGAGGTCGAGCCGCGCCAGCGCGGCGGGGTCGAGGTCGCCCTCCCCGGCGGGCGAGAGGTTGAGCTCCACCGAGTGCAGGACCCGGATGCGCGCGCCCTCGGCCGCGAGCGCGCGGTTCACGCCGGCGATCTCGCCCCCCTGCGCCTCGAGCTCCGCCTCGTCGATCCCGCCCGCGATGCGGAGCGTCCTGGAGTGGTCGGTCACGGCCACGTGGGAGTAGCCGAGCGCCGCGCCCGCCCGCGCCATCTCCTCGACCGACGCCGTGCCGTCGCTCCACGTGGAGTGCATCTGGAGGTCGCCGCGCGCCGTCCGCCGCTGCGGCTCGGCCGCGAGGATCGCGGCCGCCCGCGGAACGGTGAGGAAGTCGCGGCGGATCTCGGGCGGCTCGGGCACCCACGGCGGGTCGTCGAGCCAGGCGCGGATCCGCCGGGCGAGGAACGGGCCCACCCCGGCGAGCTCGGTCAGCGAATCGCCGCCGGCCACGAGGTCCGCCGCCTCGACCGGCCACGTGAACGCGCGCCGCGACGCCCGCCGGTACGCGCGCCGGACGTGCCCTTCGCGCTCCTCGGACTCGATCGCGAGCAGCTCCGCGATCCCGTCGTTCCGAAGCGGCGACCCGCTCATCGAGACGCGGGCACGGTGGCGGCGGGTCGCGCGCGCCGGCTAGCTTCGGCCGGAGCGGCCGCCGCGGCCGAGGACTCGTCCGGCAGGGCGCCTGCCGGCTGCGGCCCGGTCACGGACCTCCACGCGGAGCGGGCGATGCAACTCGGGATGGTCGGCCTCGGGCGGATGGGCGGGAACATGCTGCGGCGGCTCCTCGAGCGGGGGCACGAGCCCGTGGGATACGATCGCGCGCACGCGGCGCGGGAGGAGGCGCGCTCGCGCGGCGCGCACACCGCCGACGGCCTCGCGGAGCTGGCGCGGATGCTCCGCCCGCCGCGCGCGGTGTGGATGATGGTCCCCCACGGCGCGCCCGTCGAGGCGACGCTGGAGGGTCTCGTCCCGCACCTCGAAGCCGGCGACCTGATCGTGGACGGCGGCAACTCGCGCTGGTCCGACGCGGCCCCGCGCGCGGAGCGTCTCGCCGGGCGGGGGATCGCCTTCCTCGACGCCGGCACGAGCGGTGGCGTCTGGGGGCTCGAGCGGGGCTACTGCCTCATGGTCGGCGGTCCCGAGGATGCGTACCGCCGGCTCGAGCCGGTGCTGGCGGCGCTGGCGCAGGAGGGCGGCTACGCGCGCGTCGGGCCCAGCGGCGCCGGGCACTTCGTGAAGATGGTCCACAACGCCGTCGAGTACGGGATGCTGCAGGCCTTCGGCGAGGGATTCGAGATGATGCACGCCGCCCCGTTCCCGCTGGAGCTGGACCGCGTCGCCGAGCTCTGGCGCCACGGGAGCGTCGTGCAGTCGTGGCTCCTCGACCTCCTCGCGGCCGCGCTCGCGCGCAGCCCCGCGCTCGCCGAGGTGCGCGGCTGGGTGGAGGACTCCGGCGAGGGACGCTGGAGCCTCGAGTACGCCGTCGCGAACGCCGTCCCGGCCGGCGTCCTGGCGCAGTCGCTCTTCGCCCGGTTCGCCTCCCGCCAGGAGGAGTCCTTCGCGGCGAAGGTGATCGCCGCCCTGCGGCGGGAGTTCGGCGGCCACGCGGTGCGCGGGTCCGCGGGCGGCGCGTGACGGGCGGCGACGAGCAGTCGGCCGCGATCGTCGTCTTCGGCGCAACCGGCGACCTCACCCGCCGCAAGCTCCTCCCCTCGCTCCACCACGTGGCGGCGCACGGGCGGCTCCCCCGCGGCGTCCTGATCGTCGGCTTCGCCCGGCAGCCGAAGACCGACGCCGAGTTCGAGTCCGACGCGCGCGCCGCCGTCGAGGCGGCGCAGGGCGCGGTGGATCCGAAGGGCTGGGCCCGGCTCGCAGGCCGCTTCCGGTACCTGGCCGGTGACTTCGCCCAGCGCGAGGCGTTCACCGCGCTCGCCGACCTGCTCGACGAGGTCGCCGAGGAGGGCGGGCCCGGCAACCGCCTGTTCTACCTGGCCGCGCCCCCCGACTCCTACCCCACCATCGTCGCGAACCTGGAGCACGCGGGCCTCCATCGGGAGACGCGCGGCTGGTCCCGGATCGTGGTCGAGAAGCCCTTCGGCCGGGACCTGGCCTCGGCCCGGACGCTCGACGCGCGGATCCGGCGCGTCTTCGCCGAGCGGCAGGTCTACCGGATCGACCACTTCCTCGGGAAGGGCACCGTCCAGAACATCCTGGTCCTGCGATTCGCGAACTCCGTGTTCGAGCCGATCTGGAACCGGCGGTACGTGGACCACGTGCAGATCACCGCCGCGGAGCAGCTCGGCATCGAGGGCCGCGCGGCGTACTACGACCGCGCCGGAGCGGTGCGCGACATCCTCCAGAACCACCTGCTGCAGCTCCTGGCCCTGACCGCGATGGAGCCGCCCACGTCGTTCGAGTCCGAGTCCGTGCGCGAGGAGAAGGCGAAGGTGCTCCGCGCCGTCCGCCCCCTGGCGCGCGCCGAGGTGCCGCACGCGGCGGTCCGCGCGCAGTACGGACCGGGAACCGTGGAGGGAGCCGCCGTGCCCGGCTACCGCGAGGAGCCGGGCGTGCGTCCGGGGTCGGTCACCCCCACCTACGCCGCCGCCCGCTTGCTCGTGGACAACTGGCGCTGGCACGGCGTGCCGTTCTACCTGCGCACCGGCAAGCGCCTCCCGCGGAAGCACACCGAGGTGTCGGTCAAGTTCGTGCGGCCGCCGCACCTCCTCTTCGACCGGACCCGGGTGCAGGAGATCGCGCGCAACGTGCTCTCGTTCCGGATCCAGCCGGACGAGGGGATCGGGCTCTCGTTCCAGACCAACGTGCCCGGTCTCGAGGTCCGGCTCGGCCGCGCGAACCTGGACTTCTCCTACGCCGAGGAGTTTCCCGACGCGGAGCCGCACGAGGCGTACGAGACGCTCCTCCTGGACTGCCTCGCCGGCGACCGGACGCTGTTCGCGCGCGCGGACGAGGTCGAGGAGTCCTGGCGCGTCGTGGGGCCGCTCCTCGAGGCGTGGGACACGGCGGAGCCGGGGGACGTCCCGCTCTACCCCGCCGGGACGTGGGGCCCCGTCGAGGCGGACGACCTCATCGCTCACCACGGCCCGTGGCGGAATCCGTGAGCGGCACGCCGGCGAAGACGTCGGGCACCGGGGCGCCGCCCGCCGAGCCGCGTCCGGCGACCGCACCGCCCCCGAACGGGCCCCTCCCCGCCGCGGAGTTCCCCGCCGCGGGCGCCCGTGCGCTGCTCGCGCCGGACCCCGGGCGCGCCGCCGCCGAGGTCGCCCGCCTCGTCGCCGAAGCGGTTGCGGGGGCCGACAGCCGGTTCACGCTGGTGATCTCGGGAGGTCGGGGACCGCGCCCGCTGTTCCGGATGCTCGCGGAGGAGCAGCCGGTCCCGCTGCCCTGGGAACGCG
This sequence comes from Gemmatimonadota bacterium, assembly GCA_036556125.1. Taxonomy (GTDB): domain Bacteria; phylum Gemmatimonadota; class Gemmatimonadetes; order JACCXV01; family JACCXV01; genus DATBJZ01. Next base: position 12,629 of record DATBJZ010000006.1, read on the forward strand.
TGCACGTCTTCTGGGCCGACGAGCGCTGCGTTCCCCCCGACCACCCCGAGAGCAACGCGGGCCGGGCGCGGGACCTGCTCCTCGACCGCGTGACGCTGCCGGCCGGCAACGTCCATCGCATCCACGGCGAGGACCCGCCGGAGCGTGCCGCCGCGGCCTACCGGGCGGAACTGGCGCGGTTCTTCCGGGCCGAGCTCCCCGCGTTCGACCTCGTCCTGCTGGGGCTCGGCGCCGACGGGCACACGTGCTCGCTGTTCCCCGGGAGCCGCGCGATCGAGAGTCCCCGCGCGGCCGAGGCGGCGGTGGCCCCCGAAGGGGTGCGGGACCGCGTGACGCTGACCCCGGCCGCCCTCCGGGGAGCGGCAGCGGTCGTGTTCCTGGTGACCGGGGGCGACAAGGCGCCGGCCGTGGTGCGGGCCCTCGAGGGCGAGGGCACGCCCTCCGAGCTGCCGTCCCGCGCCGTGCGTCCGGCCGGCGGCGAGCCGCTGTGGGTGCTGGATCGCGACGCGGCGTCCGGGCTGCGGGGCGTCAGGTGGAGCCCGCGCGCCGCTCCCGGAAGAAGTCGCTGAGGAGGGCTCCCGCCTCGTCGGCCAGCACGCCCTCGTGGACGTCGCAGCGGTGGTTGAGGCGCGGATCCGTGAGGAGGCTCCCCAGGCTCACGACCATCCCGGCCCTGGGGTCGCGCGCGCCGAACACGACCCGCTCCAGGCGTCCGAGCACGAGCGCGCCGGCGCACATCGCGCAGGGCTCGAGCGTGACGTAGAGCGTCCCGCCCACCCGCCAGTCCCCCGTCGCCGCCGCCGCCTGGCGGAGCGCCAGGATCTCGGCGTGGGCCGTGGGGTCCGCGAGCTGCCGCGTCCGGTTGCGCCCACGCCCGATCGCCCTTCCGCCGCGGACGAGGACGGCGCCGATCGGCACCTCCCCGGCCGCCGCCGCGGCGCGGGCCTCGGCGAGCGCCTCGGCCATCCAGCCCGCGTCGGCTGGGGCCGCCGATCCGGCGGCGCCGGCCGCGACTGCCTTCGGTGCACGCTCCGTCACGTTCGCCTCCATCCGTCGAACCGCGCCGACCCCCGCTCCGGCGCGAAGATGCCTGTTGGCCGTGCCCCGCGCACGATCGCGGTCCGCCCCGAAACGACGACGGCCCCGCGTGGCGGGGCCGCGTCGTGATCCCGGCGCGGTGGGGGCGTCGTCATGGCGCCCGCCCCGGCCGATCCCTTCCGGTCCGCTACCCGGTCTTCACCTCGATCCGCCGCGGCAGCGCGTGCTCGGCCTTGGGGAGCGTCACCGTGAGGACGCCGTCCCGGAGCTGCGCGGCGATGCCGGCCTGGTCGATCTGCTGCCCGATGCGGAACTGCCGCAGGTAGCCGCCCGTCTCGTACTCCCGGTACAGCGGCCGCCACCCGCCCTCGAGGGGGCGGATCCGGGCCGAGAGCGTGAGCACGCTCTCGCGGAGGTCCATCTCGACGTCGCCCGGGCCCGCGCCGGGGACGTCCGCGATCACCGTGATCTCCCGCTCGGTCTCGTGGATGTCCACCGCCGGCTCGAACACCGGACCCGGACGGGTGCCTTCGCCCTGCGCGGCGGTGCGCTTCTCCCGGACCTGCATCTCCTGCCCCTCGCGGGGCTCCGTGGTCGTCTGCATCGTCGCCTCCTCGGGTCGCGCGCTCACGAGATCTGCACCCGGCGCGGCTGCGCCTCGGGCGTCCGCGGCAGCACGATCTCCAGCACGCCGTCGCGGTACGTCGCCGACACCTGCGAGCCCTCGACGCGCTGGGGCAGCGTCACCACGCGCCGGAAGCTGCCGCCCTCGCGCTCGCGGCGGTGATACGCCGCGTCCGCGTCGGCGGGCTCGAGCACCCGCTCCCCGCGGATCGAGAGCTGGTTGCCCCGCGCGGTCACCTCGAGCGCGTCCTTGTCGATCCCCGGCAGCTCGGCCCGGACGAGGAAGCGCTCTCCGTCGTCGTAGATGTTCACGGGCGGAAAGACGCCCGGTGCGGGCACCGCGCCGGCGGCGCCGAGCCATCTCTGAAGCTCCTCCCGCAGGCCGCCGCGGTCCGCGGCCAGGAACGGAAGGGAGAACCCGTTCCACGTCATCGCGTCCGACCTCCTGATCGTAGTTCCCGTCTGAGCACTGGCCGCCGAAACGGCGGTGTGCAATCCGAGGTAGCAATCCACGTGCCTCATCCGGTGTGCCAGAACGGCAGAGCGCCGGTCCGGCCACGGGCTCGACGCCGCACGAGGGCCGACGGGCTCGGCGGCGGGGCGGGATGGAAGCGGCGGAGGATCGCGCTCGACGGCCTCGTACGCCGGCCGCCCGCGGCGGCGCGCCGCCGGCTAGGCGACGGCTTCGGCCGGTTCGACGACGGGCTCGACGCGGCGGTTCTGGGCCTCGAGGAGGTCGCCGGCGACGTCGGCGTCCACGGGCTGCGAGAACAGGAAGCCCTGCCCCAGCTCGCATTCCATGGCGCGGAACTGGTTGAGCTGCTCGAGCGACTCGATGCCCTCGGCGATGACCTGCATGCCGAGGTTCCGGGCGAGCGTCACGATCGTGCGCACGATCTCGCGGCTCTCGCGGTCCCCGAGCTTCGCGGCGAACTCGCGGTCGATCTTGAGGGTGTCGATCGGGAAGCGGTGCAGGTAGCTGAGCGAGGAGTACCCCGTCCCGAAGTCGTCGAGCGACACGCGCAGGCCGAGGGCGCGGAGACGCGCCAGGACGCTCGCGGCGGCGTCCACGTTCTCCATGATGGCGCTCTCGGTGATCTCCAGCCGGAGGTCGCCGGGCGGGATGGCGGCCTCGCGCACGATCGCCGCGACGTGCTCGACCAGGTCGGGGAACAGGAACTGCTTGCTCGAGAGGTTCACGCTCATCGTGAGCGGCGGGTCCGTCTCCCAGCGAGCGTGCCAGGCTCCGAGCTGCAGGCAGGCCTGCCGCAGGAGCCAGCGGTCGAGGAACGTGATCAGGCCGGTCTCCTCGGCGAGCGGGACGAACTCGTCGGGCGCGAGCAGGCCGAGCTCCGGATGCTGCCAGCGCAGCAGCGCCTCGAGGCCCACGATGCGGCCGCTCTCGAGCGACACGATGGGCTGGTAGAACAGCCGCAGCTCGCCGCGCTCGAGCGCACGGCGCAGGTCCGTCTCGAGGTTGAGGAGCGCCACCGCGCGCGCGCGCATCGCCTCGTCGAACACCTCGTAGCGCGCCTTGCCGAGCGCCTTGGCGCGGTACATCGCGGTGTCCGAGTCCCGCAGCAGCTCCTCGGCCCGGCTGTAGCCGATGGACGAGAGCGCGATCCCGATGCTCGCGGTCGTGAACACCTCCTGCCCCTCCAGGTCGAAGGGCAGCGCGAGCTCGCGCTGGATCCGGTCCGCCATCCGCAGCGCCTCGGCCGGGTCGCGCAGCTCCTCGAGGAGCACCGCGAACTCGTCGCCGCCCAGGCGTGCGAACGTGTCGGTGTCGCGAAGGCATGCCGGAATGCGCCGCGCGATCGCCCGCAGGAGCCGGTCGCCCACCATGTGGCCCAGGCTGTCGTTCACGACCTTGAACCGGTCCACGTCCAGGAACAGCACGGCGAAGAGGCCGTTCGGCCGTCGGCGGGCGCGCGCGATCGCCCCCTCCAGCCGGTCGGTGAACAGCGTGCGATTGGGCAGTCCCGTCAGCGAGTCGTGGAGCGCGTCGTGCACGAGCTGCTCCTCGGCGCGCTGCCGATCCGCGACCTCGCGCACGAGCTCCGCGCGCTGCCGGAAGAACCGGTGGATGAGCACGCTCAGCTGCCCGAACTCCGTATGCTCGCCCAGCAGGCTGCGAATCGGACCCGCGTCCTCGTAGGTCAGCGCCCGCGAGAGGAGCACGAGCGGCGTGCGCACCCAGCGCATCAGGATCACGAACAGCAGGACGAAGAGCGCGGTGGCGAGGGCCAGCAGCAGCAGGAATTCGTGATTCGAGTGCTTCAGGACGCGGATGATCTCGGACTCCGCGCGCACCTCCACGCGTACGACCGGCGAGCCGTTCCAGCCGTACAGCACGCGCGCGAAGCGGATCACGCCCTCCTCGCTGTCCGGGTCGAGGAGGGGCGCCGCAACGCCCGCACGCACGATCTGGACGTCGCTGTCGGTCATCCTCGAGAGGGCCTCGAGGTGCTCGTGGGACCAGCGGCGGGCGGCGAAGAAGTAGCCGCGCACCGGTCCGCTCCGGTACCGGTCGCTCGACGGGTGGAGCGTCGCGCCCCGGACCTCGAACAGCCCCAGCGACGTCTGGGCGAAGAAGTGCGCCTTCCGGTGGTCCGCGAACAGCGCCTTGATCGCCGACGCCGGGATCGGCGCCTTGCGCAGGGCGACCGGGCTCAGGCGGTTGTGTGCGTAGAGCAGCCGGAGGTCGGGGCCGTAGACCCACAACGCGTCCGCCCCGTGGGTCGCGAGGGCGGCGTCGTCCAGGTTGATCTTGGCCCAGCTCTCGTCCCGCCCCTCGGCGAACGTGACCAGCTCGTTCCACGAGCTCGTCTGGTCCACGAACGCCTCGAGGGGCGCGCCCTCGAGCTCGACCAGATTGTTGAAGAGCGCGCTCCGCTCGTGCTGCGTGTCGCGGAACAGGATGTCCGCGCGGTCGAGCGCCGAGTCCCAGAGGAAGGTGACGCCCATCAGGAAGGCCGACACCATCGCGCAGAGGAGCAGGAAGATCTTGGTCTGGATCTTCACGGGCGGGGTGCGGCTCCTCCGGGCGGCGGTGGCCGGGCGGGCGGGCGCCGGCCGCGGCGTCGCATCCACCGATGCAGGGCGCGCGTCCGGCCGCGAGGCAGCGGGCAAGTTCGCGACCACGCCTGCACCGCGCCCGCGATCGGAGGGTGAAGTTCTTACAGGGCAGGGACTTGGCCGCGGCCCACAGCAGGTCCGGGAGCGGACGCGGGGGCAACCCGGTGTCGCACAATTCGATGGCGGCTCCGCCGGAATCCGGACAGCGGGATCGAACGGAGAGAAGGGGCTGGGTGGACGGGGCGGCCCGATGGATCGGTGCGGCCTCGCCGGGACCGAAACCGGCGCCTAGGGCACGCGCCGTCGGGCGAAGCGGAGTCGGAGGTGAAGCTCGGGAAGGGGGAAGCTACGGCAGCGGCGCGCGATCGAGGCCGACCGCGACGGCCGCCACGGGGCCCGCAACGACGGAGCGGGGCTCGACGTGGTCGGCCCCGCTCGTGTCAGTCCCTGGTGCGCCCAGAGAGAGTCGAACTCCCAACCTTCTGATCCGTAGTCAGATGCTCTATCCAGTTGAGCTATGGGCGCAGGTGGGGCTCCCGGAGGGCGGAAGCCCCCCGAACTTAAGGCCGCCCCCGGACACCGGCAACCGGAGCAGCGTCACTCGACGCGCAGGATGTGCTCCTTGCCGACGTACGTCACGCCGTCGTCGGACACGAGCGCGAGGAACGGCTCGGGCTGGTTCAGCAGGGTGGACACCCGCGACTTCTCCGGCCGCGGGTCCAGGTACACGGTCCCGCGGACGGCGGAGCCGTCGGCCAGCGTGACCTCGACCGGCTCGGGCTGCCCGAGGACGAGCTCCCCGATCTCGTGCCGAACGCGCTCGGGTTCGAGCACGGTCAGGCTCTGGATGCCGCGCTTGGCGTAGACCAGGACGCGCTCGGACCCGGCCTCGCGCAGCGGCAGGAACGGCTCCGGGTTCGCGAGGACTTCCCCGACGCGCTCGGGTCCGAACGTCTGCGCGGAGTTGTCGCCCACGAAGGCGACCGCGTCGAAGTCCCCGAGCGTGGTCCGGACGCGGACCCGCACCTCCTGCTTGGGGACGGCCAGAACCGGGTCGCTGCCGGCGGGCGTCAAGCGGAACCTCCGTTCACGGACGGCAAGGTACCGGACCTCCCGCCCCGAGCGGAACGGCCGGCAGCGGGAGCCGCGGCGGACGACTCCCGCTGCGGGCACGTACACGGCTCACCACGGCTCCCCCGCCAGCCACGCCAGGATCCGGTCGACCGGAAGCGTGAACCGCCAGCCCGAGCGCGACTGCCGCTCGATCTCCTCACGGAGCGCGGCCGTGGAGCGGCGCCGTTCCCGCGCCGGTGCCGTGTAGTCCGGCGCCGGCCAGCGTCGCTCGAGGATCCGACCGTCGGGTTGTGGCAGCTCCAGGAGAAGCACGTAACCGTCCTCGCCGCGGGGCGTCCCGGCGTGGAAGGCGAGCGTGTCCGCGACCGGGACGGCGCGGCGGCCGCCCCTCCGCGCCGCGCCGGACCCTGCCGCTGCGGAGCCCGGCTCCGCCGCGCGGCCTCGGTTCCTCCCCCGGACGGCGAGGCCCGCCGTCCCGGCTCCCGCCCCGGCCGCCGGGCGCGACCGCCCTCCTGCCGCGGCCGCGTTCAGGCGACGGCGCGGTCGACGAGCATCGCCGCGAAGAGGAGCGCGAGGTAGACGAGCGAGAAACGGTACAGGCGCCAGGCCGCCGCGGGGCGACCGGCGCCGGCGCCTGCCGAACTCCCCGGCTCCGGCTCCGTCTCGGCGGACCCGGACCCGCGGGCCGCCGCCCCCGGGCCGGCGGGGAGCCGGACGGCGAGCTGCACGAGACGCGCGCCGAGCGCGGCCGCGGACACCGCGTACACCCCCCCCAGCGCTCCGGTCGCCGCCGGCAGCAGGGTGACCGGGAGCAGAATCGCCGAGTGGAGGAGGATCTGGCGCCGCGTCTCCCCGGCGCCCTGCACCACCGGCAGCATGGGCACGCGCGCGGCCGCGTAGTCGCGCCGCTTGACCAGGGCCAGCGCCCAGAAGTGGGGCGGCGTCCAGTAGAAGACGATCGCGAACAGGACCAGCGCCGTCACGTCGACGGAGCCCGCCGCGGCGGCCCAGCCGACGAGCGGCGGAAAGGCCCCCGCCGCGCCTCCGATCACGATGTTCTGCGGCGACCGGCGCTTGAGCGCGACGGTGTACACGAGCACGTAGACGGCGAGGCCGGCGAGCGCCAGGCAGGCGGCGAGCAGGTTCGCGCCCCACGCGAGCGCGGCGAACGCGGCGGCGGCCAGCGCCAGCCCGTAGAGGAGCGCCACGGGCGGCGCGAGCCTCCCGGCCGGGAGCGGCCGCAGACGGGTCCGGCCCATCACGCCGTCGAGGTCGCGGTCGAACCACATGTTGATCGCGTTGGCGCCGCCCGCCATCAGGTAGCCGCCGAGGAGCGTCCAGAGCACGAGCGGCAGCGGCGGAGGTCCGTCGAGCGCCACGACCATCGGGACGATCGCGGTCACCAGCAGGAGCGAGATCACCCGCGGCTTCGTGAGCGCCACCAGGTCCCGGACGAGCGCCGCACCCGCCGACGTGCGCACCCGCCGGGGGAGCGGCTCCGGAAGCGCGGCCGTCGCCGCGGGCGGGCGGTCGAGGGTGGCGCCTCTCACGGCCGCGCCTCGGCGTTGCGGGCGAGGCCGGCCGGAGGTGGATCCGGAACGGCGACCGGGTCCGGAACGCGCCCGCGGGCGCGCGTCTCCACGACCGCGCCGCCGTCGTAGGCCCGCGCTCGGAGGCCTTCGTCGTCACGGGGCCGTCGGAGGCCGGCCGGCGAATGCCCGGCCTGCGCCGCGGCGCGAGCGCCGAGCGCGAGCACGACGAGGCTGGCCCAGACGACCGCGCCCATCGCCGCGTGCGCGGAGCGCAGCCCCGCCGGCAGCGAACCGAGGACCATCGCCGCCGCGAGCCCCATCTGCACGAGCCCCGCCCCCAGCGCCAGAGCCCATGGCCGGCGCGCCCCCGGAACGCCGCGGACGAAACCGGCGGCGAGGAGGACCAGGAGCGCGAACGCCAGCGCGCGGTGGGCCCAGTGGAGTCCGGCGAGGCGGCCGCCCGGCGGCAGGAGCGACCCGCTGCAGAGAGGGAAGCCGTGGCAGGCGGCGCCCGCGTGGAGGTTGGCGACGAGGCCGCCGGCCAGGACCACCAGGAATCCGAGGGTGACGGCGGCGGTCGCCAGACCGGCGCGGCGCGCCTCCGGGCGCTCGCCGGCGCGGTCGCCGCCCGTCTCCCGGAGCGCCGCCGGGCCGTCGAGCGCCGGGAGCGGGCGTTCGGGGGCGGCGGCCGGCTGGTACGCGGCGGCCAGCAGAGCCGCGAGCAGGAGCATCGCCGTCGCGAGGTGGAGGGTCACGGTCCACGCCGGCAGACCGAGTCGCACGGTGACGGCCCCGAGGAGGACCTGCACGACGAGCAGGGCGGCGGCGGCCGTCGCGAGCCGCCGGGCCGCGTGGTGCGTCCGCCACGCCGCCACGGCGAGCGCGATCACGAGCACCCCCACCACGGCCGCGGCGAGGCGGTGCCCGTACTCGATCAGGGTCGGGAGGTCCAGCGGCGGAAGCAGGCGGCCGTGGCAGAGCGGCCAGTGATCGCCGCAGCCCATGCCCGAGCCCGTCACGCGCACGACGCCCCCGAGCGCGATGAGCGCCAGGGTCGCCGCGGCGGAGACGCAGGCCAGGACGCGGACGGCCCCGCCGCGGCGCTCCGGAGCGGTGCGGACGTGGCGGTCGCGCGCCGCCGAGGCCGGCGCCGGGGAGGCCGTCATCGCCGCGCCGCCGAGTGTCGGACGCCGGGCGCCCGCGCCGGCCGCTCCTCGTTCTCGCGCGCGGCGGACCACCGGAAGAAGACGATCGTGATCGCGGCCCACAGGACGAGGCTCCCCGGCACCCACATGATGAGCCCGCCCAGCCGCTGGTCCTCCAGCGGCGAGAGCCCCCACAGCCGCGGCGCCGCCGCGTACCACGGGTAGAGCACCTCGTCCGCGAGGGAGATCAGCGACGCCAGCGCCATCATCGGGATCCCGGCGAGGAACAGGTACAGGATCGCCGCGCCCGGCGAGAGCCGGTTCAGCTCCGGCAGCGGCCCGGCGACCGGCCACCAGAGGAGCGTCGCCGAGGCCAGGAACAGCAGGTGCACGACGACGTGGACGTCGTGGTTGCGCATCATCAGGTCGTAGAGCGTCGGCACGTGCCAGAGGGCGAACAGCGCGTTGTACAGGCCGAACGCGACGAGCGGCCGCGTCGCGACGCGAGCCGCCGCCGCGACCGCGCGCACGCGCAGGACCGGCCGCAGCAGACCGGCCGGGGTGCCGGCCAGCAGCAGCGGCGGCACCACCAGGGTGAGCACCAGGTGCTGCACCATGTGCGCGCTGAACAGGTACGTGTCGGAGAGGTCGTGCAGCGGCCCCTGGAGCGCCAGGAACAGCAGGGCCCAGCCGGCGGCGAAGGACGCGAC
>DATBJZ010000007.1:0-55743 GCA_036556125.1 Gemmatimonadota bacterium
TCCTCGGTCCTGCGGATCTTCAAGCAGGGCCCGGCGACCGTTTCGCTGGGTGACCTGGTCGAGTACACGGTCACCGTCGTCAACGACGGCGAGGACCGCTCGACCGACGTGATCATCGCCGACACGCTGCCGATCCTGGACGAGCCCGAGGACGGGATCCCCGGTGACCGCAACGGGAACCAGGCGTTCTCGTACGTCACCGACGACCCGACCTTCGATCCGGCCGGGATCCGCTACTACATCGACGTGGGCGACGACGAGCCCGGCACGACGACCGACGTCTGCCTCGAGGCGCCGACGCCCCTTCCGGTGGCGTTCCCGACGCCGGCCCTGTGCCCCGCGGTGCTGCCGTTCGCGACCATCGCGGACGCGCGCGCAGCGGCCGAGGACGCGTCACAGACCAGCGGCGACCAGGTGGTCATCGTCGAGTACTACGACGTCGACATCCTGGCCCGGACGGATCCGGGCGGGCCGATCGAGGCCGAGGACTCGTTCGAGATCACGGTGGAAGCCATCCACTCGGTGAACGAGTTCGGCCCGCCGATTCCGGCGCGGGAGGACGAGAACGGCGAGTGGTGCAACATCGCAACCGTCACGTCGGCTGAGAACGACTTCGCGGCGGACTCGGTCTGCACGCGGGTCGTCGAGGCGCTGCTCGAGGTCCGCAAGACCGCGACGGACGCGCTCGTGCCGGCCGGCGGTGAGACGTCGTTCACGGTGGAGATCGCGAACAACGGGTCGGAGGACCTCGTCAACCTGACGGTCGCCGACACCCTGGACGCGGCCTTCCTGGGCCTCAACGACACGGTCAATCAGCCCGGACTCGTGCTGGTCGACTTCGCGGGCGCGGACTGCCCGGATGAGGCCACGTGTCCGTTCACGGTCGATACGACGGACGCCGGCCAGACGGTGATCACGTTCACCGTTCCGTCGGTGCCGCCGACCGACGACAACGGCAACGGCGTCTTCGACGACGACGAGGGCTTCCTCGTTGCGACGATCCAGGTGCGGACCCCGCTCGCGGGCGGCACGTTCTGCAACCGCGTGACGGTGTCCGACGAGGACGGCCGCAGCGACACCGACCTCGCCTGCGTGGTCACGCAGGTGGAGATCGAGTTCGACATCACGAACGAGGACGGTATCATCAACCCGAGCGGCGACTTCGAGAACGTCGAGACGTTCGAGGTGGGTGACACCATCCAGTACAGGACGACGATCACCAACCGGTCGGACGTGGCAGCCACGAACGTCCAGGTGCTGTGGGAGATCGCGCCGGACAGCGGGATCATCGAGTTCCTCGAGATCACGCTTGAGGACCCGGCCGACATCAGCTGCAGCACGACGACCGACACGTGCTCGGTCACCGTCGCCAGCCTGGCGCCGGATGAGTCGATCGCGTTGAACTACAACACGCTGGCCAACTTCACCGGCAACGACGTGAACCGGATCACGCTCGAGGCCAACGAGCTGAGCCTGCCGGTGGTGAACGAGGAGCCGACGACGGTCAACCCGTAACGGCTCGACGGGCGCGCGGGGCCCCTTCGGGGGCCCCGCGTCGTCCCGGGTTCGCTCGCTCGGAACGGACCGTTCAGAACCCACTGGAGGTGCTCACATGAAAAGGCTCGCAACAGCCTGTACCCTCGCGGGCTTGCTCCTGAGCATCCCCGTCATGGGTCAGGGCCAGACGCGTGATCGGAGTTTCGAGATCACGCCGTTCGGCGGATTCACGATCTACGACAAGGACGTCGTGTTCATGGAGGGCGGCCCGAACTTCGGGGGCCGCCTGGCGTACTTCCCGACCCGCAACATCGGGGTCGAGGGCACGATCGGATTCAGCCCCGGCAACGGCCTCGACGAGGAGGAGCTCGAGAACGCGGGCGTGGACCCGTCCGACTTCGGGGATCCCGAGATCGACGTGTGGGAGATCCGGATCGACGGCGTCTACCAGTTCAGCTGGCGCCCCGAGCAGCGCTTCATTCCGTACGTCGCGGCCGGCGTGGGGAACCTGGTCTTCGACAGCGATCAGGAGGATCCGGGCGAGGACATCGAGGATCTGAACGAGCCCCAGCTCGCGGTGAACGCGGGCGGCGGCTTCAAGATCTTCTTCGGTCCGTCCATCGCGCTGCGGCTGGACGCGCGCAACGTGATCGCCCAGGTCGAGCGCGGCTTCACGCGCGACGACCTGCCGCCGGGCCAGAACACCAAGACCTTCCACGCGGACAACCTCGAGCTCACGGGCGGCCTGACCTTCACCCTCGGCGGAACCGCCGAGGAGGAGGTGCGGGACTCCGACCGTGACGGCGTGCCCGATGCCGACGACCTCTGCCCGAACACGCCTCCGGGCGTGATCGTGGACGAGACCGGCTGCCCGGTGGACTCGGACGGCGACGGCGTGCCCGACGGCGTCGACGCCTGCCCGAACACCCCGCGGGGCGCGTCCGTGGACGAGCGCGGCTGCCCGACCGACTCGGACAACGACGGCGTGCCCGACGGGCAGGACCAGTGCCCGAACACGCCGGCCGGAACCCAGGTCGACCAGAACGGGTGCCCGATCCAGCCCGAGGAGCCGGAACGGACCGACTGCCTCGGCAGCCAGTCCTGGTACACGAACAACGAGGCGATCAACTTCGACGGCAGGAACTGGCTCCAGTTCGGGGACGTCCAGACGGCCCCGATGGACCAGCTCGAGCGCGTGGGCGACTACCAGGGCGTGCCCGTGTACGCCCGGTCCGGCGCCCGCCGCCCGTACCGCGAGGTCTGGCTCCCGCTCTGCGAGGGCCAGGACCGCTACCAGCCCTACCGGCTGGAGAGCGAGGTGCGCGGCACGCTCGGGACGCTGAAGGCGAAGTAGCGCCTCGCCGCACGAGGTGGGCGGCGCGAGCCGCCCCCACGACGAGAAGGGCCCCGCTCCGGCGGGGCCCTTCGTCGTTCAGCGTCCGCTCCACGGTGTCACGGCGCGGGAGGCGCCCGGCTCCTCACGGCTCCTTCCCCCTCAGCCCGCGGACCGCGGCGTGCGAGGATTTCTCGCGGCGTGAGGCGGCAAACGCGGGCGCACGACGGGCCTCGTCGGCGAGGGCCTTGCCACGCAACGGTTTGTGCCCCGGTTGCGCATTGGCCCGGGCGTTGCTAATCCTGCCCGCCGTCCGATTCCTGGCCAGTGACGCTGCGTGCACGCGGGCCTGGATCCCTCGTTCTCCAGGAGACAAGAGAGGCCCGTGACGCCCAGCCGCATCCCCGAACCACGCCCGCGCCGGCTGCTCGCGGCCGGCCGTTCGTTTCTCGCACTCGCCGTGGTGGCCCTCGCCGGCGCCGCCTGTTCGTCGGATTCGGGAGGCGGCCCCTCCGGACCGATCACCGCCAACGCGCGGCCGGAGTTCCTCTCCATCTCGCCGGCGTCCAGCGACGTCCAGCTCGAGACGGGCGACCTGATCGCTTTCGACGTGGCCGCCGCCGACCCCGACGGCAGCCCCGTCACGGTCGAGTTCCTCGTGGACGGCGTGCGCACCGACCTGGCGACGCACTACGACTTCCAGGCCGCGGCCGAGGGCACGCACCAGGTCACCGTGCGCATCTCCGACGGCGTCCACACCGTCAGCCACGACTGGACCGTGCGGGTGACGCCGGACGTGCAGGTCGCGCCGACGGTCGCGGTGGAGGTGACCCCCGACTCGGGCCTCGCCCCGCTCGAGGTCGCCATCCAGGTGACGGGAGAGGACGACGATGGCGCGATCGTCCGCTGGGAGCTCGACGCCGACGGCGACGGCCGCTACGAAGTCGTGGAGGACGAGCCGCCCGCCCTCACGACGCGCATCGACGGCGCGGGGACCCTTCGGGTGCGCGCGCGGGTCACGGACGACGAAGGACTGATCGGGCTGGCCGAACGCGTCGTGCACGTGACCGAGAACCTGCCGCCGCGCGCCGTGCTCGCTCTCTCGCCGGAGGAGGGCCTGGCGCCGCTCGACGTGCACGTTCGGGGCGTCGGCGAGGATCCGGAGGGCGCGATCGCGCTCCACGAGCTCGACCTGGACGGCGACGGCGTGTTCGACCTCGCGCAGCCCGCGCCGATCGACACCGTCCTCGTGTACGCCGACTACTCGCGTGCGGTGCCGGTCACGCTGCGGGTGACCGATGTCGCCGGGCACTCCGCCGAGGCCGTGCGCGAGGTGCGAGTGCGGCCCGACGTCGATCCGGTCGGGTCTCGCCTGTGGCAGTCGGAATCGGGTCGCCTGCTGGCCGACGGCCGGACGGCGCGCGAGCTCACGGTCGAAGTCCGGGACCGCGCCGGACGGGCCCTGAAGGACGTGGAGGTCGAGCTCACCTCGAGTCGCAACGCGGGCTCGGCCGTGGACCGCATCGAGCCCTCGCGGGGACGGACGGACGACGCGGGGCGGCTTCGGGCGGCCTTCACCACCACGTCCAGCTCGTCCCTTCTGGGAGACGCGCTCGTTCGGGCCCACGCCGCGGGAACGACGATCGACGAGGGCGTCACGATCCAGTTCGCCTCGGCGGTGGACGCCATCCTGACGTCGATCAGCTGTCCGGCCCGCGCCGTCCACGTCGCGGGCTCCGCGGAGGAGCCCCGGGGGGCGACGCTCACCGCGACGGTCCGGGATGCCGCCGGACAGGCGCTCCCGGACGTTCACGTCGAGTTCAAGACCCGCGACACCGCGGTCTGGAGGGTGGATCCGCCGTTCGGCAGGTCGGACGCGGCAGGCGCCTTCCGCGCCTCCATTGCGTCCGACGTCCCCGGCAATACGTTCGTCGACGTGTACGCCGACGGCCTGAGGACGTCGGCGGTGTGCGTTCTCGTCTTCCTGCCGTAGCTCGGGCGCGGCGCGTTTCTCCGGCTCGCGCCGCGCCGGCGTTCAGCACTCCTGGGGGGAAGTCCCGATGTCCAGTCGGTTCGGTCGAACGCCGCTCCCGGTCGAGGCGATTCTCCTCGTCCTGCTCGTCTCGGCCTGCTCCGGGAGCAGCGGCCCGGAACCCACGGGCCTCCTGCGGGTCACGGCGGCCGACCTGGACGGCGCGTCCGGCGCCCTGGCGCCGTCCGGATTCGAGGTCGCCGACGTCTCGTCGTTCCGGATCCAGCTGAACCGCGGCCCGACGATCGTCGTGGACAGCACCTTCGTCCGCTCGGGCGGGCTGACGCAGGAGTTCGAGCTGCGTCCGGACACCTACGTCGTGCTCGTCGAGGCCTTCCAGGGCGACGGCGTGCTCCTGTTCACCGGAGTCGGACAGACCGCGCTGCTGGCGGACGACACGACGGACGTCGCCGTCGACCTCGATCCCTCGCTCGGCGACGTGGAGGTCGCGATCGGCGATGGGGGCGCCGTCGTCGTGCCGACCAACGGCACGGCGCCGATCCGCGTCACGGTGCGGAACTCGAGAGGGCAGCCGGTGGCCGGTGCACGGCTGGGGTTCTCGGTCGTTCCTTCCCAGGCCGCGGACGTGAGGTTCTCGGGCGCTCCGGAGACCGGCCCGGAAGGGACGTTCCAGGCCGTCCTGGATCCCGCGGGCTTCGAGGGTCAGGCGGAGCTCCGACTCACGGTGGACGGCATCGCCGCGGAGCTCGACGCGGCGACGTTCTCGATCGTGAGCCCCGTCGACGTCCAGCTCTCGGAGGTGCGGGTGAGCAACGGCGTCCGGTTGTCCGCGGACGGGCTGAGCGCCGCCGGCATCGAGGTGACCGTCGTCGACGCCCAGGGGGCCCCGCTCGCCGGCATCCCCGTGGTCGTCCAGTCGAGCCGGAACACACCGGGGAACCTGCTTGACCGGATCCAGCTCGAGCGATCGGAGACCGACGCCGCCGGCCGGGTCGAGGCCGCACTCCGGACGTCGTCGAGCTCGTCCCTCGCGGGCGATGCCACGATCCGCGTGTTCGCGGACGGGAAGCAGCTCGCCGACACGGGACTCGTGACTTTCCGCTCCATCGTGGACGCCGTCGGCACGCGCGTCCTCATCACCCCCACGACGCTGGAGGCGAACGGGATCGAAGCTGCGGACGTGCTCGTGGAGGTCAGCGCCCTCGACGGCGGACCGGCCTCCGACGTGCTCGTGCAGCTCGCGACGAAGGACGACTCGCTCTTTCGGATCCAGCCGTCGTCGACGCGTTCGAACGCGCAAGGCGAAGCCAGGTTCAGGATCTCGTCGACCGTGGCGACGGGGACGTTCGTCGACGTCATCGCCGACGGGTTGCGGACGACTGCGACGGGGTTCGTGCTGTTCAATTAGCTGGAATGGCGGGTTCCGCGGGGCGGCGGGGTCGGTCCTCCGGCGGAGCCGGAAGGACCGACATCGGGATCTCCGCAGCGTCCCACGACGACAGCCGGCGGGGTCGGTCCTCCGGCGGAGCCGGAAGGACCGACGTCGGGATCTCCGCTCATTCCCACGAGTGCTGCCGGGGTCGGTCCTCGGGCACAGCCCTCGGACCGACGTCGGGATCTCCGCTCCTTCCCACGAGTCCTCGGGCGCAGCCCTCGGACCGACAGCGGGACCCGCTCCGTCCGACGCGACCGCTCCTCTCCCGTATGAACGCGTGACGTTCGTCACCGTCGCCTTCCCCGTCCCCCTGCATCGCGAGTTCACCTACGCGCTCGCGGCGGACCAGCCGGTGCCGCCGCCGGGGACGCGCGTCCGCGCCGCGTTCGGGCGACGCCGGGCGGTCGGGTTCGTGACCGGCGCAGCCGCGACCCCGCCGCCGGGGGTGGAGCCGCACCCCCTGGGCGGGGTGCTGGACGCCGAGCCCTCGTTTTCTCCGCCCCTGTGGGAGCTGGCGCGGTGGGTGGCCGTCTACTACGCGGCGCCGCTCGGGCTCGTCCTCAAGGCGATGCTCCCCCCCGCGCTCCTCCGGGTGCGCCGCGGGCGGCCGGAGGCGGCCCTGCGGGCGCTCGCCGCCCCGACGCGGACGTTCGTCGAGGCGGTGGCGGACGCCCCTCCGCCCGAGCTCGCCCGCCGCACGCCCGCCCGGGCCCGCGCCCTCGCGGCGCTGCTCGAGCGAGGCGCGCCGGTGGACGCCCTCGTCTTCCGCGAGGAGAGCGGGACGCGGGCGCCGGTGCTCGCCGATCTCGCGCGCGCGGGGCTCGTCCGGTTCGTGGATCGTCCCGTGGCCGGGCCCCGGCCGGAGGGCGCCGCGCCGCGGGGCGAGGCCGCCCATCCGCTGACGCCGGATCAGGAACGGGCGCTGGAGGCGATCCGCTCGGCCGCGGGACGCTCCCGCGGGTTCGGGGACGGATCGTCCCCCGGCAACGGCGATCGGGGGCACGGCCGCCCGGTCCTGCTGCACGGCGTCACCGGAAGCGGGAAGACGCTGGTCTACCTCCGCCTCGTCGAGGAGGCCGTGCGCGCCGGGGGCACGGCGATCGTGCTCGTCCCGGAGATCGGGCTCACGCCGCGGACCGCGGCGCGCTTCGAGGAGGCCTTCGCCGGCCGGGTCGCCGTGCTCCACAGCGCGCTCTCGGAGGGCGAGCGCCTCGAGGCCTGGCGCGCGATGCGCGAGGGCGAGATCGCCGTCGTCGTGGGCGCCCGGTCGGCGGTCTTCGCGCCGCTCCGCGACGTGCGAGTGGTCGTCGTCGACGAGGAGCACGAGTCCGGCTACAAGCAGGACGAGGCGCCGCGCTATCACGCCCGCGACGTTGCGCTCGTGCGGGCGAGGCTCGAGGGTGCGCTCGCGATGCTGGGATCCGCCACGCCGTCGCTCGAGAGCTACGCCAACGCGCAGGCGGGGAAGCTCGCGCTGGTGGAGATGCCGCGCAGGGTCGCCGACCGCGCGCTTCCCGCCGTCGAGATCGTGGACCTGAGGGGCCGCCCGCCCGAAGAGCGCATCCTCTCGAGGCCCCTGCGCGACGCGGTCGCCGGCGCGCTCGGCGCCGGGCGCCAGGCCCTGCTCCTCCTCAATCGCCGCGGGTTCTCGGCCTACCTGCAGTGCGTGGACTGCGGCGCGACGGCCGGCTGCCCGCACTGCCGCATCACGCTCACGCTGCACCGGCCGCGCGGCGGAGCGGCGGCGGCCGCGGAGCTTCGCTGTCACTACTGCGACCATCGCGAGCCGGCGCCGGACCTGTGCCCGGACTGCGGCGGCCTGGCGCTCGAGGGGCGTGGTCTCGGAACGCAGCAGGTCGAGGACGCCGCCCGCGCCGCCTTCCCGGGCGCGCGGATCGCACGGATGGATCACGACACGACGGGGAGGAAGGGCGCCCACCGCCGGCTCGTCGAGGCGATGGAGCGGGTCGAGCTGGACGTCCTGGTCGGCACCCAGATGATCGCGAAGGGGCACGACTTCCCGGGTCTCGACGTCGTCGGCGTGATCTCCGCGGACACGGGCCTGAACGTGCCCGACTTCCGCTCGGCGGAGCGGACCTTCCAGCTGCTTGCGCAGGTCGCCGGCCGTCCCGGTCGCGGTCCGGCGCCGGGCCGCGTGCTGATCCAGACCTACGTGCCCGGGCATCCGGCGATCGCCGCCGCCGCGGCGCACGACTACCGCGCGTTCCATCTCGGCGAGGTCGTCCAGAGGTTCGAGGCCGGCTACCCGCCGGCCGTCCGGCTGGCGGAGTGCGTCCTGTCCGGCGAGGACGAAGCGGCGGTCGCGGACGCCGCGCGGTCGCTCGCCCGTGACGTGGAGAGCCTCGTCGCCGCCCGGCGTCTGGCCGAGGGCGAGCGCCTGATCGGCGTCGGCCCCTCATCCGCCCCGCTGGCGCGCCTTCGCGGCCGCTGGCGGTGGCACTACCTTCTCAAGTCCACGAGCCCGCCCGTGCTGGACGCGGTGCTCGGGCGCCTCGCCACGCGCTGGCGGCCGCCGAAGGGCGTCACGCTCATCATCGACCGCGATCCGGCGAGCCTCCTCTGACGCCGGCCTCACGAGCCGGGGCGCCCGGCTCGCGCCCCCATCCTCACCCCCAGAGGGCCGATGGCTGTCCGTGCGTGCTCGACCCCGCGATTCGATCCGCCCGCATCCCGCGCGGGTCGACGGCGAACGCGCCCCACCCGGTGCGTCCCAGCGGTCGTGCTCCTGGCTGCGGCGCTCCTGGTCCCCGCCGCCGTCCTCGCGCAGCGCACGCAGAAGCCCGTGCTCCACGGCCGCCACTGGGTCGCGATCACGGGAAAGCCGCTCGCCGCCACCGCCGGCGCGGCGACGTTCGGGAAGGGCGGCAACGCGGTGGATGCTGCGTGCGCGATGCTGGCCGCGGTCTCCACGATGTGGGACGTGCTGAGCTGGGGCGGGGAGACCCAGGCCCTGATCTACGATCCGCGGAGCGGTGAGGTGGTCGGCATCAACGCGCTGGGCGTCGCGCCCACCGGCGCCACGCCGGCGTTCTTCCGCGAGCAGGGCCTGCGATATCCGCCGGCCTACGGTCCGCTCGCGGCCGTGACGCCGGGGACGCCCGGCGGCCTGATGGTGATGCTCGCCGAGTTCGGAACGATGAGCCTCGCCGACGTCCTCGCGCCGGCGATCGAGATGGCGGACGGATACCCCATCGAGTGGGAGACGGCGGAGTCCATCGAGCGGAACAAGGACCGGCTGCGGCAGTGGCCGCACTCGGCGGAGCTCTTCCTGACGCACCCCGGTGAACCGCGCGAGGCCCCGGCACCCGGCGAGATCTTCCGGCAGCCGCAGCTGGCCGCGACGCTCCGCAAGCTGGTCGAGGCCGAGCGAGAGGCGCTCGACCGCGGACTCGGCCGGAAGGAGGCGATCCTCGCCGCGTACGACCGCTTCTATCGGGGCGACATCGCCGAGGCCTTCGTGGCCGGCGTCCAGGCCGAAGGCGGTCTCATCACGATGGAGGACCTCGCGGGCTGGACCGTGCGGATCGAGGAGCCCGTGAGCACGAGCTACAAGGGCATCGACGTCTACAAGCTCACCGTCTGGACGCAGGGACCGGCGATGCTGCAGGCGCTGAACATCCTCGGCGGGCTCGACCTGGCCGCGATGGGCTACAACAGCGCCCGCTACATCCACGCCGTGGTGCAGGCGATGCACCTGGCCTTCGCCGACCGCGACTTCTACTACGGGGACCCGTCCGTGCCTCCCGACGAGCCGGTCGCGGGGCTGCTGTCGAGGGACTACGCCAGGTCCCGCGCGCGGCTGATCGACCCGGAGAGGAACGATCCCGAGGTGGAGCCGGGCGATCCGTATCCGTTCATGCAGGGCTCCAATCCCTATCTGGAGCTGCTGCGCCGCCCGCGCGGCCCCTCACCGGGCGACGGTGGCGAGGACGCCGCGCCCGGACCCGCAGGGCTCGCGCCCTCCGCCGGAGCGCCGGTGCGGCGGGCCGTCGGCGCCGAGGCCGAGGCGAGCCGTGCCGCCGCCTTCTTCGCCGGCACGACGTCCATCCAGGCCGCGGACGAGGAAGGGTGGGTCGTGTCGGTCACGCCCAGCGGCGGGTGGATCCCGGCGGTCGTCGCCGGGGAGACCGGGATCGGGCTCAGCCAGCGCATGCAGAGCTTCGTGCTCGACGAGTCGGAGAACCCGTTCAACGTGGTCGCACCCGGCAAGCGCCCGCGCGTCACGCTCACGCCCACGCTGGCCCTGAAGGACGGACGCCCCTTCCTGTCGTTCGCGGTCCAGGGCGGCGATTCGCAGGACCAGAACCTCCTGCAGTTCTTCCTGAACGTGGTGGAGTTCGGGATGGACGTGCAGCAGGCGGTGGAGGCCGCCAACGTGGAGAGCTTCCAGGTCCGCAGCTCCTTCGGTGAACACGAGTCGGAGCCCGGGCGGCTCCTGATCCGCGACGACGTCCCCGCCTGGGTGCAGGCGGAGCTCCGGGAGATGGGCTACGAGCTCCAGCTCGGGACCCGCACCTCGGGTCCCATCAACGCCATCTTCTTCGACCGCGGGCACGGCACGTTCTGGGGCGGCTCGAGCAACCACGGCGACGACTACGGGATCGCGTGGTAGCGGAGGCCGCGGCCACGTGATCGATCCAGGAGGAGAATGGACTCGCATGAGGAGAATAGTCGTTTTCACGATGATCACGCTCGACGGGGTCATGCAGGCACCTGGTGCTCCGGAAGAGGACACGTCTGGAAATTTCACGTATGGAGGCTGGACCGTCCCGTATGCGGACGAGTCGTTCGGCAGCATCATCAACGAAGAGTTGAGCGTGCCGTTCGACATGCTGCTCGGCAGGAAGACGTATGAGATATTTGCGGCGTACTGGCCCAGGCGGACGGGCTCGATCGCCGATCCGTTCAACGAGGCCAGAAAGTACGTCGTATCGCACGAGAGCGTCGACCTTACGTGGAAGGAATCGAGTCTCATCACGGACGCCGCAGCCGGGATCAAGGCCCTGAAGGAAGAGCGCGGTTCGATGCTTCAGGTGTGGGGCAGCGGCAAGCTCGTGCAGACACTCCTGAAGAACGATCTGGTCGATGAGCTACGACTGAGGGTATTTCCCATTACGCTTGGCACCGGAAAGCGCTTGTTCGCGGAGGGAACGATCCCTGCCGCCTTTGAGCTGATGGACTCCAGGGCTTTGCCGAGCGGTGTCGTTCTCGCCAACTACGAGAGAGCCGGCGAAGTCGAGACGGGTTCGTTCGCATGAATGAGACGGAAGACATGAGCGAACGACACGGAGCATCCGCTGAACGCATCCCAGGAGATCCGATGCGACGTCACGTCGACGCCATCCCGGCCGAGCCCGTCTTGAACGCACGAGCCACGCTGCGCCAGGTCCTGATCGGATCCGACGAGGCGCCGAACTTCGCGCTCCGCCGGTTCGTGATGCAGCCCGGCGGTGGGATGCCGCGTCACACGAACACGGTCGAGCACGAGCAGTACGTGCTCCGCGGGCGCGCCCGGATCGGGATCGGCGAGGACACGCTCGAGGTCGGCGCCGGCGACGTGCTGTACATCCCGGCCGGCACGCCGCACTGGTATCTCGCCACGGGCGACGAGCCCTTCGAGTTCCTCTGCGTCGTGCCGAACCGCCCGGACGAGATCCGCGTCCTGGGAGACCCGCCCCCCGGCGTCGCTCCGGCCCGCTGAGTCCCCGCGCGTCGGCGGACGCGCGGCGCGCGGCCGGGACCGCCTCCGCCGCCGCCCGCCGTCCGGGTGCGCCGGCGGCGACGTGCAGGGGGCGCGCCGTGCACGGCATCGAACACGGATCGCGCGCCGCCGCGTCGGCGGGGGCTCACCGTTTCCGCTAGATTTCCCGCCCCATGGATCCCGGCCTCATCCGCAACTTCTGCATCGTCGCGCACATCGACCACGGGAAGTCCACGCTCGCGGACCGCCTCCTCGAAGCCACGGGAACGCTCGAGAAGCGCGAGATGAAGGACCAGGTGCTGGACTCGATGGACCTGGAGCGCGAGCGCGGCATCACGATCAAGGCGCACGCGATCACGATGGCCTACCGGCGGCCGGACGCGACCTACGCGCTGAACCTGATCGACACCCCCGGCCACGTGGACTTCGCCTACGAGGTGAGCCGCAGCCTCGCCGCGTGCGAGGGCGCCCTGCTCGTCGTGGACGCCACGCAGGGGATCGAGGCCCAGACGCTCTCGAATCTCTACCTGGCGCTCGAGAACGACCTCGTGGTGATCCCGGTGGTGAACAAGATCGACGTCGCGAGCGCGGAGACGGACCGCGTCGTGCTCGACCTCTGCGAGCTGCTGGGGGTGCCCCCCGAGGACGTGCTGCGCGCGTCCGCGAAGGAGGGCACGGGGGTGGACGCGATCCTCGAGGCCATCGTCGGGCGCATACCGCCGCCGGCCGGCGATCCCGCGGGCCCGCTGCGTGCGCTGGTCTTCGACTCGGCGTACGACAAGTACCGCGGCGCGATCCCCTACGTGCGGATCGTGGACGGGGAGCTTCGCGCCGGCCAGACCGTGACGTTCATGTCCACCGCCTCGCGCCACGAGGTGGACGAGGTGGGCCGTCTCCGCCTCGGCATGCGCCCCGCCGAGAGCCTGGGGGTCGGGGAGGTCGGCTACCTCGTGGCGTCCATCCGCCGCGTGGCCGACGCGCGCGTGGGCGACACGATCACCGGCGCCGCGCGGCCCGCACGCGAGCCGCTGCCCGGCTACCGCGAGGTGAAGCCGATGGTGTTCAGCGGCCTCTACCCGACCGACACCGAACGCTACCCCGACCTCCGCGACGCGCTGGAGCGCCTGCAGCTCAACGACGCGGCGCTCCGCTACCAGCCGGAGACCTCCGGTGCGCTGGGGTTCGGCTTCCGCTGCGGGTTCCTCGGGATGCTGCACATGGAGATCGTGCAGGAGCGGCTCGAGCGCGAGTTCGCGCTCGACCTGATCACGACGGTGCCGAACGTCGAGTACCACGTGCACCGGCACGGCAAGCCGATCGTGGCGATCGAGAACCCCACCGAGCTCCCGCCCCCGGTCGAGATCGAGCGGATCGAGGAGCCCTACGTCAAGGCGACGATCGTCGTCCCCACCGAGTACGTGGGCGGCGTCCTCAAGCTGTGCCAGGAGCGCCGCGGCATCCACACCGCGATGAAGTACCTCGACCCGGAACGCGTCGAGATCCTCTACGAGCTCCCGCTCGCGGAGATCATCCTCGACTTCTACGACCGGCTGAAGTCCGCCAGCCGGGGCTACGCCTCCTTCGATTACGAGTTCCTGGCTTACCGGCCGGCCGACCTCGTGAAGGTGGACATCCTGATCAACGGCGACGCGCTCGACGCGCTCTCGACGATCGTGCACCGCGACCGCGCCTACGAGTGGGGCAAGCGCATGGCGGAGAAGCTCAAGGCGCTGATCCCGCGGCAGCTCTACGAGGTGGTGATCCAGGCGGCGATCGGGAGCCGCGTGATCTCGCGCGAGACGGTGCGGCCGCTGCGGAAGAACGTGACGGCCAAGTGCTATGGCGGCGACATCACGCGGAAGCGGAAGCTCCTCGAGCGCCAGAAGGAGGGGAAGCGGCGGATGAAGCAGGTCGGCTCGGTGGAGATCCCGCAGGAGGCGTTCCTCGCCGTGCTCCAGGTCGGCGAGTGAGGATCGGCGCGCCCGGCGCGTGAAGCCGCCCGGCCGCCCCCTGCGGGTCCTGCTCCGCGCCCCGAACTGGGTCGGCGACGCGGTCCTCGCGCTGCCCTCGGTCGCGGCCCTCGCGTCGCGTCCTGACGTGAGGCTGACGGTGCTCGGCCCGCCTTACGTGCACCCGATCTACGACGGCCTGCCCGGCGTCTCCCTCTCGCCGGTGGACCCGCGCGCTCCGACGCCGCTCCGCGCGTGGGGCGCCGGCCGCGCGCTGGCCGGCGGTGACGACGTGGGGATCCTGTGCCCCACGTCGCTCTCCTCCGCGATCGTGCTCTGGGCCGCGCGCGTGCCGCGGCGCGTGGGACGCGCCGGCGACGGCCGCTCGCCTCTCCTCACGGACCGGCTCCCGAAACGTCCCAGGCCGCCGTTCCCCCTGCGCTCGCGCGGGGAGTACGATCCGCGCCACCACCGCTGGCGCGACTACGCGGAGCTCGTCGAGCACGTGCTCGGCGAACCCGTGTCCGAGCGCTATCCCGTCCACGTCCCGGACGCGGCGCGGGCGGCGGCGGCGCGGCTGCTGAGCGGTCTCGCCGGCGCCGGGCCGCTGATCGGCCTCAACCCCGGCGCGAACGGCCCCGCGCGGCGCTGGCCGATCGAGCGCTACACCGCACTCGGGAAGGCGTTGCGCGACGGCCTCGACGCGCGGGTCGCGGTCGTGGGGAGCCGGTTCGAGACGGACCTCGCCGAGCGCGTGGCCGGCGCCGTGCCCGGAGCCCGGTCGCTGGGCGGCCGCACGGACCTCAAGACGCTCGCCGCCGTCCTGGCCGAGCTCGACCTCCTGGTCACGAACGACACCGGACCGATGCACGTGGCGGCCGCGCTCGGGACGCCGCTGATCGCGCTGTTCGGCGCGGGCGACGACCGGGTGACGGCCCCCCGCGGGCCGGGCGTCCACGTCCTGCGCGAGCTCCTCTTCTGCAGTCCCTGCGTCAGGAGCCACTGTCCGTACGACCTCGAGTGCATGAAGGGGCTCGCGACGGCCGCGGTCCTGGCGGAGGCGACCCGCGTGCTGAGTGAGCGGCGCCCGCGACGGGAACCCGGCGAGCGTCCGGCTGAGGCGGCGCCGAACGGAGGCGCGTCGGGCGACGCCGCGATCCTCCCGGAAACGGCGCCGGCGTCTTGAGCGCCGAACGCGTGTCGCCGGCGCTCGGCGTCATCGGCACGGCGGTGCTGGACCGGATCCATCCCTGGGAGACCGGCCCCGGCGGCGGCCGGCAGCGGCCGGAGCCGGTTCGCAGCATGGGGGGGATCTTCTACAGCCTCCACGCCCTCGCCGCGCTCGCGCCGCACCCGAGCGTGGTCGTGCCCGCGATCCGCGTCGGCGCCGACGCGGCCTCGCTGCTCCGCTCTCAGCTCGCCGCGCTCGGCGTGGACACGCGATTCCTGCAGCCCGCCTCCGCGCATCAGAACGCGGTCGAGCTCCGCTACGAGTCGCCCGACCGCCGCCGCGAGGTCCTCCGCGGTGGCGTGCCGCCGGTTCGCGCCGACCGGCTGGGGCCGTTTCTGCGCGAGGTGGACGCGCTCTACGTGAACTTCGTGGCCGGCAACGAGCTCACGCTCTCCGGCTTTCGCCGCGTGCGGGCGTCGTTCGCGGGGCCGATCCACGTGGACCTCCACAGCCTGCTCCTCGGCCGCTCGTCGACCGGGCTCCGCTTCCACCGGCCGCTGCCCGGCTGGCGCGACTGGGTGGCCTGCGCGGACGTGGTCCAGTGCAACGCGCAGGAGGCGGCGACGCTGTGGGCGTCGAACGGCCGGCGCGGGTCCGGAGCGTCGCGGCGGAGCGCCGGCGGCGGGTCGAAGGGATCGGGACGCTCGGCCCCGCCGACGAGGCGCGGCGCGGCGCCCCCCCTGCCGGCGCGGCTCGAGGCGCGCACGCTCGACCGTCTCGCGCGCGAGGTGCTGGCGCAGGGCCCGCGTCTCTTCGTCGTCTCGGACGGCGCATCGCCGGTGAGGGCCTGGGGCGTCCGCGGCCGACCCTGGCTGATCACGCCCCGTCCGCCGGCGCCGCCCGTCGATCCGACCGGCTGCGGCGACGTGCTGGGGGCCGCCTTCTGCGCGCTGCACTTCCTCCGGGGACTGGCGCCCCGTGACGCGCTGGCGCAGGCGGTGCAGGCGGCGGCCTGGACGGCCACGCGCATCGGCACGGACGATCTGGCCCCGGAGCTGGCGGCGTGGCGGGGCCGGCACGGGCCCGGGCCACGCGGGTCGGCGGACGGCTCCGATCCCGCTCGCCGGCGCTCGGGCGCGCCGCGCCGGAGCCGGCGCGCCTCGGCGCGGAGATGAGGCTCCTCCTCGCCCCCAACGCGTTCAAGGGCAGCGTCTCGGCCGTCGGCGTGGCCGCGATCTGGGAGAGCGCGCTCGCGGCGGTGCCGGACGTGGAGACGGTGGCGCGGCCGCTCTCGGACGGCGGAGACGGCGCGCTCGAGGTGTGGGAGCGGCTGCTCCAGCCGGGCGCCGACACGGGGGCCGGAACGGGGGAGGCGGATGCCGCCGCCGAGGTTCTCCGCGTCTGGTTCGTGGCCCGGGCGCCGCTCGGCGAGCGGCGCCGCGTCCCGACCCTCTGGCGCGAGAGCACGGCGGAGGGCTGGATCGAGAGCGCGCTCGCATCCGGCATCGCGCTCGTGCCGCGCGAGCGGCGGGATCCGCTGCGTGCGACGAGCGCGGGCACGGGTCAGCTCCTGGCGGGCCTCCTCGCGCTCGGCGCCCGCGAGGTCCGGCTCGGTCTCGGCGGGAGCGCCACGGTGGACGGCGGTCTCGGCCTCGCGCGCGCGCTGGGCTACCGGTTCCTCGACGGCGCCGGCGCGGACGTCGAGACGCCGGGGAATCTGCCGCGGCTCGTCGCGATCGAGCCGCCGCGCGAGCGCGCCTGGGAGCGCGCCCGGATCCACGCGCTCCACGACGTGCGCACCCGCCTCCTCGGACGCCAGGGCGCCGTGCGCGTGTTCGGCCCCCAGAAGCTGCGTCCGCACGATCCCGCGGGCTCCGACGCGCTCGACCGTCTCGAGGCCGGGCTGGAGCGCCTGGCGGAGCGGGTCGCGTCCGAGCTCGGCCGGGACGTCGCCGGGCTGGAGGGCTCGGGCGCCGCGGGCGGACTCGGCGCGGGGCTCGCGGCCTTCGCCGGGGCGACGCTGGAGAGCGGCGCACGCCACTTTCTCCAGCTGGCAGGGATTCCGGAGCTGCTCGCCGGCCGGAGCGGGCCTCCGCCGGACGGGGTCCTGACGGGGGAGGGATCGTACGACGCGCAGAGCGGAGAGGGGAAGGCGGCGGGCGAGCTGCGTGCCCTGTGCGCGCGCCACGGCGTGCCGCTCGCCGTGATCGCGGGCGCGGCGCCCGGCGCCGAAGGCGAGCTGGTCCTCACGGGACGCGACGTCGGAGCCGGCGCGCGCCTCGAGGAGGGCGCACTCCGTGCGCTCGCGGTCGAGGCCGCGGCGCGCATCGCCCGCGTCAGGTCCGCGTTGCCGCGGCCCGGCGCGGAGTGATAGCTTGCGTTCTGTCTCGCGCCGGCCTCGCCGCGCGCACCGAGGTCTCCGGATCCGTCGAATGCCCCCGTCAGCAACGGAGAGTGCGTCGATGACTCACGTCAGAGGATGGATGCCGCTTGTCGTGGCGGGGCTCGTCGCCCTGGCCGCGGCCTGTCAGCAGTCGCAGGAGGACGTGGACGAGGGCGCGCCGGTGGACACGACGGCGGCCGGCGGCGAGGCCGCGGGCGGCGGCGCGGCGGCAGGCGGCGGCGAGGCGGCGGGCGGCGGCGAGGCGGCGGGCGGCGACATGGCGCTCGGCACCCAGGTGTACGAGGCGAACTGCGCGACCTGCCACGGCCCGAACGGCGGCGGCGACGGACCCGCCGGCGCCGGGCTCCAGCCTCCCCCCGCGAACTTCACCGACGCCGAGTGGAAGTACGGCGGCGATCTGGACGCGGTGAAGAACACCATCCGCAACGGCGTGCCGGGCACGGCGATGATCCCCTGGCAGGGGACGCTCACCGACGCCGAGATCGACGCGGTCGCGAAGCACGAGATCGCGTTCAGCCAGGGACAGTAGCCGGACGCCCGCGCGGCGGCCCGAGTCGGATCGGGCGGCCGCCGGTCCGACCACCCTCGAGAGCCCCCCGGCAGCGTTCGGGGGGCTCTCTCGCTCCGGCTGCCGCGGTCGCCGGAGTGACGCCGCGACGAGGCAGCGATGACGACATCCCCCCCCGGCGCGCCGCGAACCGCGCCCGCGGCGGCCCCGCCCGGATCCCCGGCGGGGCCGCTCGTCCAGGCCGAGCGCCTCTCGCGCCGGTTCGCGCGCGAGGGAGTGCCGTTCGCCGCGCTCCACGAGGTCACCTTCGAGGTCCGCCGGGGTGAGTTCGGGGTCCTGGTCGGCCGCAGCGGCAGCGGGAAGACGACCCTTCTGAACCTCCTCGGCGGTCTCGACCGGCCCACGGCCGGGCGAGTGGTCGTGGACGGCCTGGAGCTCGGCCGGCTCCCGGACCGTACGCTGTCGCGCTTCCGGAACGAGAAGGTGGGCTTCGTCTTCCAGGCCTTTCACCTGCGCAACGCCGAGACGGCGCTCGAGAACGTCCTCACCCCCTTCCTCTTCGCCAGGGGCAGGCAGCGCGACGTCCGCGCGCGCGGCCTCCGGGCCCTCGCCGCGGTCGGCCTCTCCGAGCTGGCGCAGCAGCGGGGCTCGACGCTCTCGGCGGGACAGCGGCAGCGCGTGGCGATCGCCCGCGCCATCGTCCGCGATCCCGTGCTGCTCCTGGCCGACGAGCCCACCGGAAACCTGGACGCCGAGACCGGCGCGGGGGTGATCGACCTCCTCGCGCGCCTGAACCGGGAGCGCGGCACCACCGTTCTCGTGGCGACCCACGACGCCGACCTCACCGCCGCCGCGACTCTCGTGCTCGCGCTCCGCGACGGCCGCCTGGTGGAGGGCCCGCGATGACACCCGGCTGGACCCCGCCGGGCCGGGTGCCTCTCCGCGACGCCGCCTCCCTTCCGACCGCAGCCGAGCCCGGTCTCCGGACGTCGGCGCAGGTCGCCCGCGGCCCGGGGCGGCGCCCGGCCTACCGGCCTCGGCACGCCGGGGCCCGGTGAGGCCGGGCGGCGCGATCCGGCTCACGCTGCGCGGGCTCGCGCGGCACGCGGGCCGGACCGCGCTCCTCGTCTCGGGCGTCGTCGTCGGCGTCGCCTTCCTGGTCGTCCTGCTCGGCTTCGTCGAGGGCATGCGGACGGCGCTCGTGGACCGGCTCGTCGGTAGCCTGCCCGTCACCCACCTGCGCGTGACCACGCGCCAGTACGGCCTCGGCGTCCTCCAGTTCGGGAACCCCTTCGCCGACCTCGACTCCGCGATGGTCCGCCGGGTCGAGGCGATGCCGGGCGTCGCGCACGTCCTGCCCATGGCCGCGCTCGCCGCGCCGGCGCAGATGCGAGCGTCGGTCTTCGGCCAGGGCTTCGTCACCGATACCGGCGTCTTCGGGATCCAGCCCGAGGTGCTGGGCGGGGACCTCCCGCAGGGCTCGGACTTCAGGCGGCCCGGCGCGGGCCCGATCCCGGCCGCGATCTCGCGGGAGCTCATCGACATGTACAACACGGGGTTCGCCGAGGCGAACGGCCTGCCGAAGCTGAACGACCGGATCCTGCTGAACCAGGACGCGGTGCTGACGATCGGCACGTCCTCGTTCAACCCCGCCGGTCTCGGGGCGCAGATCGACCGGGTCCCGCTCCGCATCGTGGCGGTCTCCGGGAACGTTCCGCTGGCGGGGATCAGCGTCCCGATCGGGGTCGTGCAGGACTGGAACCGCCGCTTCGCCGGCTCCGAGGCCGCCGGGAAGTTCGTCTCGATGACGGTCGTCGCCGAGGACGCCCACGCCGTCGAGCCGCTGGTGCGCGCGCTCGAGGGCGCGGGGCTCCAGGTGACCACGGGTCGCGAGCTCGCCGAGAAGGTCGCGGCGATCGCGCGCTACATCACGCTCGCGCTGGCGGTCGTCGGCGGGGTGGTGCTGCTGGTGGCCGGGCTCGGCATCGCCAACGCCCTGGCCCTCTCGGTCCTGGAACGGCGGCGCGAGATCGGCCTCTTCCGCTCGGTCGGGGCCTCCCGCGGGGACATCCGCGGGATCTTCCTCCTCGAGGCGCTCGTGCTCGGCGCCGCGGGCTCCGCGCTGGGGCTCGCCGCGGCCGTCGGACTCGAGCGCGCGGCCGACGCCGCGCTCCTCGGCGCGCTCCCGGAATCGCCGTTCGTGCCCTCCACGTTCTTCGTCAACACGTGGCGCAACTTCGCTCTGGCGTGTAGTATGGGCGTCTTCGTCAGCGTGCTGGCGGGCGTTTCGCCGGCCTCGCGGGCCGCGCGCCTCCAGCCGGCCGAAGTCCTCAAGGGAGGGTGATGCGTCCCCCTGTGACCCGCGCTGGAGGGCCATGGAACAGCCGAAGCCGCGCAGGCGAAAGGCGGTCGTGGATGCGGTGCGTCGGAAGATGCAAGCCTATCGCCGGCCGACCGCTCGGCTGGACGCGCTCCTTCGGATCCGGCCCGGTCTGGGCGAGCTCTTCGACAAGGACTTCCGCAGCCAGCTCCTGAGCCGCCGGCAGGTCGAGGCCTTCACCCCCCAGAAGCGGACCCACGTCTGGGGCATCCTGCGGCGCGGGGCGATCTTCCACCGCTACTGCTACAGCGCGCCCCGCTACTACCTTCCGAGCGGCGCCGACAAGGGCCTCCTCGACCCCTTCGCCGCGACCATCCACCAGCCCAAGCTGCTGCTGCGCCTGCGGGAGAACGTCCGCGCCGCGCTCTCCGACGAGCGGATCGTCCCCGGTGGCCTGCTGTTCGCGGCCTTTCCGCGGCGGAAGACGCCCCCGCTCCCCTACGTGCTGGCGTTCCTGAACTCGCCGGTCGTGAACTTCTTCCTGGACGCGTTCTTCGAGAAGGGCGAGCCGGCGGCTGACCGTCTCGTGCAGTTCAAGCTGCCGCTCCTGAACAAGGCCGACACCGACGCGATCGTGGGCAGCGTGCACGAGATCCAGTCCCGGGTCCGGCTCGTGCGGGACCTCTCACGTGAGGCCGAGGACGTCCAGCGACTCGCGGACGAGGCGCACGTCGAGACCGTGCCCCTCGAGGACACGGAGGGCATCCTGCGCGAGATCAACGTTCCGCGCAGTCTCGGCGAGGTCGTCGAGGTGAAGCGCCGCGGTCCGGTCGTCATCTTCCGCCGCGGCTCGACGATCGTGACGACGACCGAGGAGGCGGCGACCTACCTCGAGCTCTGGCTCGCCGACCGCTTCCACGAGATCAAGCACCTGAACAAGGTGCAGCTCGGGCGCCACATCCGGATGCCGGCGCTCACCGCGCACGTGGTCCGCGTGCTGCAGCAGCGCGCCCGCATCGAGGAGCGCATCCTCAAGCTCACCTCCGAGATCGACGCATATCAGGACCAGATCAACCAGCGGATCTACGACCTCTACGGGCTCACCACCCGCGAGCGGGAATTTCTGAGCATGTTCCACGTCTGAGGATCCGGGCGGCGCGGCATCCGCGCCGCCGCGGGCCGGCGACGGATCGGGTGCCGCCGTCCCGGCTGGAGGGGCACGCCGACGCGGTTCGAAAAGGGGAGAAGCATGGGACGGGACCTCACGCTCGGCGTGGAGGAGGAGTACCAGATCTGCGACCCACGAACGGGCGACCTCACGGCGGGCATCGAGCCGCTGCTCGCCGCCGCCCCTCCGGCCCTGCGCGGGCGCATGTCCCACGAGCTCCTGCACTCGGTCCTCGAGGGCAACACGCCGGTCGCGGCCGACGTCGAGGAGGCCCACGCGCTCACGGCGCGGCTGCGCCGCGAGCTCGTCACGCTCGCCGACGGCCTGGGCCTCGCCCTCGGCCTGTCCGGGACGCACCCCTTCGCGAGCTGGCGCGACCAGGACTTCGTGGACACCCCCGACTACCAGTGGGTGGGGTCGCAGCTCGGCTACCTGGCCCGGCGCAACCTGAGCTTCGGCCTGCACGTGCACGTCGGGGTCGCCGATCCCGAGGAGCGCATCTCGGTCGTCAACCGCATGCGCCGCTGGGTCGCGCCGCTCCTCGCGCTCTCCTGCAGCTCGCCCTTCTTCGAAGGCGAGCCGACCGGCTTCCTCTCGATCCGCACGCACGTCTTCGGGGCCTTCCCCCGCACGGGGTTCGCGCCGGCCTTCCGCGGGCACGCGGATTACCTCGCGACCGTCGCGGCGCTGACGGCGGCCGGCAGCATCACGAAGCCCCGCCAGCTGTGGTGGAACCTCCGGCCGCGCGACGAGTTCGGCACGGTGGAGGTGCGGATCATGGACGGGCAGCCGTCGCTGCGCCGCGTCCGCGGCTTCGTCGCGGCGTGTCAGGCCCTGGTCGCCGCGCACCTCCGTGAGATCCGGGAGGGGCGGCGGGAGGACGACCTGCGGGACGCCTTCCTCTCCGACGGCCTGTTCAAGGCGATGCGCTTCGGCCTCGAGGCGACCGTCGTGGATCCCGCGACCGGACGGACGGTGGCGATGCGCGACGCGATCGCCGAGCTCCTCGATACCGCAGGCGCCGCGGCGCGCGAGCTCGGGACCGCGCGCGACCTGGCGATCCTCGAGGAGGTGCTGGAGCGGGGAACCGAAGCCGAGACCCAGCTCGCGCTCCTGGCCGAGCTCGGCGACCTCCGGGCGGTGCAGCTCAGGCTCCTGGAGCAGGCCCGCTCCGAAGCCCTCCGCGGCCCCGCCGCGTCCGCCGCCGTGTCCGCGAGGACCGCCGGCCCGTAGTCGTCCCCCCCTGGTGCGGGGGCCGCGCGCTCCGCCGCCGCAAATCCCTCCACCCGTTGCGATTCGCCCGACAAGCGACGCCGCGTCCACCCCGCGCGGCGCCCCCAGCCCCCCGGCAAACCCAAGTCCGACAAAGGCTTGCGCCTGACCGAGAATGCGACGCAGGTGGTACGGGAATTGCCCTCCCGCCACGCGCCGCGACGCGCCCGGCCGCCTCCCCCGGTCGGGCTTCGTTCACTCTGCGCAGGTGCCCCGCCTTTGTCCCGCCGTCCCCTCGACCGCAAGTGGACGATCGTTCTCTTCCGGTTCCTGGTCGCCGCGGCGTTCGCCGTGTTCTGGCTCCTCCCCGGGCGCGGCGGCGTCGTCGCCGGCCTGGCGCTCGGCGGCTATCTCGTCTCGAACCTGTTCCTCGCCACGCGGTCCGAGGCGTTCTTCGGCCGTCCCCGCCTGCCGTACCTGCTGGTCGTGGTGGACTCGCTGCTCCTCGGCAGCACGATCTACCTGCTCGAGGGGCGGTTCACCGAGTTCTACTACCTCTACTTCCTCTCGATCTTCCTCTGCGCGCTGCTCCGCGACGTCCGGAGCGGGGTCGTGTCGGCGCTCCTGGGGTACGCGGTGTACCTCGTGCTCCTCCAGAACGAGGTGGGGCCGGGGAGCCTGGACCTGCAGGAAGTCCTCATCCGCGGCTCCTTCCTGCTCTCGACGGTCGGCCTCACCACCTACCTGACGCAGGAGGTCCAGCGGAAGGAACGCGAGAACCTCACGCTGAACTCGGTCGTCGAGATCTCGCAGAGGCTGGCGTCGACGCTCGAGCCCGAGGCGGTCTTCAAGCTCCTCCTCGCGAAGGTCTCCGAGATCATCCCGGTCCAGCGGCTGTCGCTGATCCGGGTCGAAGGCGACGCGCCCGAGACCGGCACCGTGATCGCGACCCTGGAGAACCCGCGCGGGCGGCCGTTCCGCGTGGACCTCCGGAAGTACCCCGAGATCCTGCAGGCCGTGCGCACCCGCCGTCCGGTCGTCGTGGCGAACGTCGAGACCGACCCGCTGATGGGGATGGTCAAGGACGCCCTGCCGGCGGACCGCCCCGCCTCGATCCTCGTGCTGCCGATCGTCCAGTGGGACGACGTGATCGGCACGCTCTTCCTCAAGACCGCGCGCCCCCGGACCGGCTTCCAGGACTGGGAGCTCGACTTCTGCCAGGTCGTCGCGAACGCGGCGGGCCAGGCGATCTTCACCGCGCAGGCCGTGCAGCAGGAGAAGCTCCGCACCGCCGACCTCGAGCGCGTGGCGTCGCTCGACGCCTTCCTCGTGGGCACGCTCCCGATGGACGAGCTCCTGAACGGCGCGGTGGACTTCTTCCGCCGCGGGTTCGGCTTCGACGTCGTCGCGGTCGCGCTGCGGGGCGACGCGCCGAACACCTACCTGCCGCGCGCCCGCGCGGCGGACCCCGAGCTCGAGGGCGAGTGTGCGGAGGCGCTGGGAGGCGTGCTCCACCTGTCGGACTCGCTGCTCGGAGAGGGCAAGCCGTTCGCGATCCGGAAGGCGCCGGGCGAGGAGGCGGGGCTCCTCGAGGAGCTCCGCGAGGAGGTCTTCCTTCCGCTCGTGGCCGGCGGTCAGCTCCGCGGGTGCCTGATCCTCGCCAACCGGGAAGCCGCGCGCGAGGACGACCGCCTCCTGCTCCTGCAGGTGCTGGCGAACCACGTGGCCCAGGCGCTGGACAAGGCGCTGCTCCACTCGCGGGTCGAGGAGCTGAACCGGCAGCTCGCCGAGCGGGTGAGCGAGCAGGACAAGTACCTGGCCTCGCTCGTCTCCCTCTCCGCCGACGCGATCATCGGCCTCGACCGGCAGGGACGGATCGAGTCCTGGAACCGGGGCGCGCAGCGGATCTTCGGGTACGCCCCCGACGAGATCCTCGGCGCCTCTGCGGCGCGGCTCTTCCCCGATGCCAACGGCCACAGCCCGGACTCGCTCATCCGCCAGGCCATCGAGAAGCACGACGTGCAGAACGTCGAGGTCGTCACGACCGACGCGGCGGGCCGTGAGCGGATCGTGGACCTCACGCTCTCGGCGGTGGAGACCGCCTGGGGCGACACGAAGGGGATCTCGGTGATCGCCCGCGACGTCACGCAGCGCCGCCGCCTCGAGCAACGGGTGGCGCAGGCCGAACGCATGGCGGCGATCGGCGAGGTCGCCGCGAGCGTCGCGCACGAGGTCCGGAACCCGCTGTTCGCGATCTCCTCGATCGCGCAGATCCTCGGGATGGAGTGCGGCGCGAACCCCGAGCTGGCCGAGCTCACGCGCGCGATGGCGGCGGAGACGCGCCGGCTGAACCGCATCGTCGAGGACCTGCTGACCTTCGGCCGCCGGCGCGACCTGGAGCTCCGCCCGGTCCGGCCGTCCGCCATCGTGGACGAGCTCCTCGCGCTGAACGCGGGGCTCCTCGCCGAGCGCGGCCTCGTCCTCGCGCGGGCGGACGCGGCGCCCGACCGCGAGCTGCGACTCGACGCCGAGCAGGTCCGGCAGGTGTTCCTGAACCTGCTCCTGAACGCGGTCCAGGCGTCGGAGACCGGCGGCGCCGTGCGCGTCGAGACGGGGGTGGAGCAGGGCCCCGACGCCGCGTGGGTCCTGCACGTCACCAACGGCGGACCGGGCATCCCGCCCGAGGTCCGCGCGCGCGTCTTCGAGCTGTTCTTCACCACCAAGGAGAAGGGGAGCGGGATCGGCCTCGCGATCTCGCGCAAGATCGTCGAGGCGCACGGGGGGACGCTGGGCTTCGAGAGCGAGCCCGGCCGCACCGTCTTCTCCGTCCGACTCCCCCTGGAGGCCCCATGAAGCCCACCATCCTGATCGTGGACGACGAGAACGCCATCCGGAAGAGCCTCGGCCACTTCTTCGCGCGGAAGGAGTTCCACGTGGCCGAGGCGGCCGCGCCGGAGGAGGCGTTCCGCCGCGTGGCGGAGTCTCCGCCCGACGTCGTCCTGCTCGATCTCAAGCTGCCGGGGATGGACGGGCTCGCGGCGCTCGAGGAGCTGAAGCGCCTCGATCCCTCGCTCGCGGTCGTGATGATGACCGGCCACGGCGACATCGGCACCGCGGTCGAGGCGATGCGGCGCGGCGCGGAGAGCTTCCTCTCCAAGCCCGTGGACCTGAACCAGCTCGTCGTGACGGTCGACAAGGCGCTCGAGAAGGTGCGGCTGCAGCGCCAGGCGCGGCTCTACCGCAGCCACGGCGCCGACGAGGGGCGCGTGCTCGGCGTCTCCGACGCGATGCGGCGGATCGAGGAGACGCTCCGACTCGTGGCCCGCAACCCCGACGCGACCGTGCTCCTGATGGGGGAGAGCGGCACGGGGAAGGGGTTCGTGGCGGAGTGGATCCACGCCCACAGCCCGCGGGCCGAGCAGCCCTTCGTGGAGGTCAACGCCGCCGGGCTCTCGGCCACCTTCCTCGAGTCCGAGCTCTTCGGTCACGAGAAGGGGGCGTTCACCGACGCGAGGCAGATGAAGCGCGGCCTGCTCGAGGTGGCCGACGGCGGAACGGTGTTCCTGGACGAGATCGGCGACCTGGACCTCTCGCTCCAGCCCAAGCTCCTCAAGGTGCTCGAGTCCAAGACCTTCCGCCGGCTCGGCGGCACGGACCTGATCCGCGTGGACGTCCGGCTCGTGGTCGCCACCAACCGCGACCTCGCGAAGCAGATGGCCGACGGCAAGTTCCGGCAGGACCTGTACTACCGTCTGAAGGTGCTGCCCGTCACGATCCCGCCGCTCCGCAACCGGTCCGAGGACGTGGACGCGCTCGCGCAGGCCTTCCTGCAGGAGTTCGCGCAGCGGATGCACCGCGAGGCGCAGGCCTTCACGCCCGAGGCGCGCGAGCTGCTGCGGGGCTACGACTGGCCGGGGAACGTGCGCGAGCTCCGCAACGTGATCGAGCGGGCCGTGATCCTCGGCGAGGGGGAGGCCATCGCCCCGGCGCACTTCCCCCAGGAGATCACGCGCGGCGGCCGCGGCGCCGGCGCGCTCCCCGAGGCCGACCTGTTCACGGGCCAGCCGGAGCCGCTGGAGGAGATCGAGAAGCGCTACATCGGGCGCGTCCTCGCCTTCTGCGGCGGGAACCGCAGCCAGGCCGCGCAGCTCCTCGAGATCGCGCGCTCCACGCTCATCAACAAGATCAAGAAGTACGGGCTCAACGGATCGAACGGCTCGAACGGCGCCGGGTCGGAGGGGATGGACGACGAGGAGGAGGGCGTCGCGAGTCACGACGGCGCCGCGCTCTGACGCGCGGGCTTTCCGGTCAGTCCCCCCCACGGACCTCCGGCCGAGCAGGCCGCGCCCGCACCGTCCCCCGGGCACGCAGGCCCTTCCTGCGCAGAGGGTTGGCGCTCCCGGGCGCGGATGCGTCCGGCCGCCCCTTCCATCCCGGCGGCCTCCCGATTGCTACCACCGGCGGCCAGCCGGGCGACCCTCGCCCTGCACCGTCCCTCAGCCTCCCGATCCGATGCCGCGCAAGGTGCTGCTCGTGGACGACGAGGAGAGCGTGCGGCTGAGCCTGGCCTTCTGGCTCCGGCGAAACGACTTCGAGGTCACCGCCTGCGCCGGCTCCGACGCCGCGGGCCGGGCGCTCGAGCGGGAGGCGTTCGACGCGGTCATCAGCGACTACCGGCTCTCGCCGCTCGGCGCCGAGGGGCTCCTGCTCCTCGACCGCGCCCGGACGGCGCACCCCGCCTCGCGGCGCATCCTGATCACCGCGACGCCGCTCGAGCAGCTGCCGCCGGGCCTCTGCCCGGGCCTGCTCCACGGCCTGCACCAGAAGCCCGTCGACGTCCACGAGCTCCTGCGCACGCTGAACGCGCCGTAGGCGACGCGTTCAGCCCCGGACCACCGCCGGCACGCGCGCCTCGCCGGAAGGCGACGTCGGCTCGGCCGGGCGACCGGACGGCGGGCCCGGTCCCTCGCTTGTCCGGCTCCCCGACCCCGGGCATCTTGACCGCCCGATGAGCCGCACCGTCGAGACGCCGCCGCCCGCGGCGGCGGAGCCCGCCGTCGCCGCCGGGTTCCTGGAGAAGGTCGCCTCCCGCGAGGCCCGCGTCGCCGTGGTCGGCCTGGGCTACGTCGGCCTCCCTCTCGCGGTGGAGTTCGCCCGCGCCGGCTTCCCCGTCGTCGGGATCGACGTGGACGAGGAGAAGGTGGCCGACCTCCGGGCCGGGCGCTCCTACGTCCCCGACGTCCCCGCCGAGACCGCCGCCCGGGTCGCGTCCTCGGAGCCCGCCGCCGGCCGGCTCTTCGCCACGACGGACTTCGACGGGCTCGCCGCCGCGGACGCGATCTCGATCTGCGTCCCGACGCCCCTCAACAAGGAGAAGTCGCCGGACGTGAGCTACATCCTCGCGGCGGCCCGCGAGGTGCGCGCCCGGCTCCGTCGGGGTCAGGTCGTCGTGCTGGAGTCCACGACCTACCCGGGCACCACGCAGGAGCTCCTCCGGCCGATGCTGGAGGAGACGGGGCTGCGCGTGGGCGAGGACGTCCACCTGGCGTTCAGCCCCGAGCGCGTGGATCCCGGCAACGCCCGGTGGGGGATCCGGAACACGCCCAAGGTGCTCGGGGGCGCGACGCCGGCCTGCCTGCGGGCCGCCGCGGCGCTCTACGAGACCATCCTGGAGCGGCTCGTTCCCGTGTCCTCGACGTCCACCGCCGAGATGGTGAAGCTGCTCGAGAACACGTTCCGGGCCGTGAACATCGGGCTCGTGAACGAGGTGGCGATCATGTGCGACCGCCTGGGACTCGACGTGTGGGAGGTGATCGACGCGGCGTCCACGAAGCCGTACGGGTTCATGACGTTCCACCCGGGACCGGGGCTCGGCGGCCACTGCATCCCGGTGGACCCGCACTACCTGTCGTGGAAGCTCAAGCTCCTGAACTACCACGCCCGCTTCATCGAGCTCGCGGGCCAGGTGAACGCCTCGATGCCGGAGGTCGTCGTCGAGCGGGTCGCCCGCGCCCTGAACGAGGAGCGCAGGGCCGTGAACGGCTCGCGCATCCTCCTCCTCGGCGTGGCGTACAAGCGCGACGTGACCGACACGCGCGAGTCGCCCGCCCTCGACATCGTCCAGCTGCTGACCGGCCGCGGCGCCGACGTGCGGTACCACGACCCGCACGTGCCCGAGCTGCGCGTGGACGGCTTCGAGGCGCGCAGCGTCGCCCTGACCGCGGGCGAGCTGTCCGCCGCGGATTGCGTGCTGATCGTCACCGATCACGCCGCGGTGGACTACGGCCGCGTCGTGGACGGCGCGCGGCTCGTCGTGGACTGCCGGAACGCCACGCGCGGCCTCGCCGGCCGCGCCCGCATCGTCCGGCTGTAGCGCGCCTCCCGCGGAGCGTGAAGCTCTCGGTCGTCATCCCCGTCTACAACGAGCAGGCCACGATCCGGGAGATCCTCCGCCGCGTCCGCGGCGTGGACCTGCCGAAGCAGATCGTGGTCGTGGACGACGCCTCCTCCGACGGCACGCGGGAGATCCTCATGGAGCTCGCGGCGGGGGGCCGGCCCGACCCCGCCGCCGGGGACGCCGACCCGCCGGGCGCCGTGCTCGAGGGCTGCTACGAGCCGGCTGGCGACCTCAAGATCTGCTTCCTGCCCGAGAACCGCGGGAAGGGGGCCGCGATCCGCCACGGCCTCGCGCAGGCCACGGGCGACGTGATCGTCGTCCAGGACGCGGACCTGGAGTACGACCCCCGCGAGTACGAGCGCCTGCTGCAGCCGATCCGCGACGGGCTGGCGGACGTCGTGTTCGGCTCACGGTTCCTGGGCGGGCCCCACCGCGTCCTGTTCTTCTGGCACTACGCGGGCAACCGCCTCCTCACGCTGCTCTCGAACATGACGACGAACCTGAACCTCACCGACATGGAGACCTGCTTCAAGATGTTCCGGCGCGAGGTCGCCGAGGCGATCGAGCTCGAGGAGGACCGCTTCGGGTTCGAGCCGGAGTTCACCGCGAAGGTGGCGCGGCGCGCGTGGCGGGTGTACGAGGTCCCCATCTCCTACTCCGGCCGCACGTACGCCGAGGGGAAGAAGATCGGCTGGAAGGACGGCGTCCGGGCGCTGTGGTGCATCGTGAAGTACGGCGTGTTGCGGCGCTGACTCCGGCCTAGCACCTTCCGTCTGCGGCGCACCCCCCGCTCGTGCGCCGTGTCCGAGCATCGGACGGCTCCACGCGGCTCGGCCCGGGGTTCCGGGCCGGCTCTCTCGTGGAGCGCCGATTGCAGTCCGTGGACTCAGCCGGTCCAGCCTCGAGACCGGCGCCGTGGCATCCCGTTTCAGCAACGACAGAACGGCGCGCCGCCCCCGCGGCCGCCCCGCGAGGGGCCGCGCGCCGATCGTGTAATTCTTTCGCGCCGGCCGACGAGCCGTGTGCAAGGGAGGAACAGCGTGAGTCAGGCATCCCCGTGGTTCAGACGGATGATCGCGGCGGCGGCCGTGTCGGCGTCCGCCGCCGCGCTTGCGGTGACGCCTGCCGGCACGCGCGCGGCCGAGCGCCGGACCGGGGGCGCGCCGCGGCCTTCGGCGTCCGCTGCGCATCGCGCGGCCGGGCACGCCGCGCGCGCGGCGGAGGCACGCCTCCCGCTCGCCTTCGAGCCCGCGGGCGCGTCCGGCGCCGACTTCGTCGCACGCGGCGCGGGCTACGCCGTGTTCGTGCGCGGCGCGTCCGCGACGCTCGTGCTCCGCGATGACGAAGGACGGACGCGCCGCGTCCGGATCGCCGTCGCGGGCGCCCCGGAGGACGTCCGGGCGGTGGGCGCGGACCCGCTGCCGGGCCGCGTCCACCGTCTCGTCGGCGCGCCCGCGGAATGGCGCACCGACCTCGTGAGCTTCGCACGGATCGTCGTCTCCGGCGTCGCCCCGGGCGTGGACCTGGTCTGGCGCGGCAACGAGGGGCGGCTCGAGTACGATCTGGTGGTCGCCCCCGGCGCCGATCCCGAGGCGGTCGAGATGGAGGTCCAGCCCGGCGAGGTCGCCCTCGACGGCGACGCTCTGATCCTTCGGACGCGCGGCGTCGAGCTTCGTCAGCCGGCCCCCGTCATCGTGCAGACCGGGAGCGACGGCTCGCGCACGCGCGTCGAGGGGCGCTACGAGATTCGTCGTCCCGGCCGCGTCGGCTTCCGCGTGGGGGCGTACGACGCCGCGCGTCCGCTCGTGATCGACCCGGTGCTCGTCTACTCCGCGTTCGTGGGCGGCAACGGCTTCGACGAGGCCCGCGGCGCCGCGCTGGACCGCGACGGCAACCTCTACCTCACCGGCGAGACGCTCTCGACGAACTTCCCGCTCGCCGGGCCGTTCGACGGAAACGGGCCCGACGGCTTCAGCGAGTCGTTCGTGGTCAAGATCGCGCCGTCGGGGACCCAGCGGGTGTACGCGACGTATCTGGGCGGGTCGGCCGACGAGCGGAGCTACACGCTCGACGTGGACCGCGACGGCAACGTCGTGCTCGGCGGCCATACCGAGTCCCCCGACTTCCCGACGACCGCGGGCGCCCTGAGCCGCACGCTCGCCTCGGCCGACGGGGACGGCTTCGTGACCCGGCTGAACGCGCAGGGATCCGGGCTGCTCTACTCGACGTACCTGGGCGGCAACGGACTGGACCACGCGATCGGCGTGGACGCGGACTTCGCCGGCTTCATCTACGTGACCGGCAGCACCGGCTCGACCGACTTCCCGCTCGTGAACCCGGTGCAGTCGCAGCGGCGGGGCGGCGTGGACGCCTACGTGGCGAGGATCGACCCGTCCCTCCCGGGCGCGGCGCAGCTCGTCTACTCGACCTATCTGGGGGGCGGGTCGCAGGACCGCGGGTGGTCGATCGCGGCGGACGCGCTCGGGCGAGCCGTCGCGGTCGGCGGAACGGGCTCGAGCAACTTCCCGACGGCGAACGCCCTGGACCCCGTCGGCAACGGCGTGCTCGACGCGTTCGTCGTGCGGCTGAACCCCGCGGGCGCGCTCGTCTACTCGACGTTCCTCGGCGGCGACGGGGCCGAGGAGGCGTTCGGCGTCGCGCTCGACGGCGGCGGGAACGCGATCGTCGTCGGCTACACGGATTCGCAGACCGGCTTCGTGACGGTCAACGCCGTCCAGCCGGTCAAGGGCGCGGGCACCGACGCGTTCGTGGCGAAGCTCGACCCGAGCGGCGCGTCGCGCCTCTACGCGACGTTCCTGGGAGGCTCCGCGGACGACAGCGGCGACGACGTGGACGTGGACCGCTGCGGCCGCGCCTACGTGACCGGGACCACGGCGTCGCCGGACTTCCCCCTGCGGCTCCCGCTCCAGGGCCAGCCGGCCGGCGGCGAGGACGCCTTCGCCAGCGTGCTCCCGCCGGGGGGCGGCCAGCTCCTGTTCTCGACCTACTTCGGCGGCACGGCGAACGAGCACGGGCAGGGCATCCGCGTGCCCGGTTGCTCGGGCGACGTGTTCCTCGTCGGCACGGTCGACAGCCGCAGCTTCCCGCGCACGAGCGGCTCGGTCCAGCGCCGCTTCGGGGGCACGCCCTCCGACGGCTTCGTGGCGCGGATCGGCCTCGATCCCGACGACGACGGGCTCACGGACGTCGTCGAGGCGGCCGAGGGCCGGAACCCCGCGGTCAGGGACAATGACGTCTTCGCCCCGGGCGGCGCGGGTCCGCGGCTCTTCGCGATGCAGCAGTTCCGCGACTGGGTGAACCGCGAGGGGGCGGAGCCGGGCATCCAGTTCGTGGCGAACCAGGCCGCCACGATCGGCCGCGCGCAGGCGATCGTGAACTTCTTCGACACCCCCGAATACCAAGGCGAGGTCCTGCCCGCGCTCCGGCTCGTCACCGCCTTCGCGATCGCGACGGGGAACGGGATCCCGGCCGCCGACGACGTGCTCGACGCGACGGCCGACGCCCAGGCCGGGGCGACGGGGTTCGACCTGGCGCGCTCGTTCGCCGCGCAGCCGGCGTTCGGCAGCGCGTACGGCGGGCTCGGCAACCCGGCCTTCGTGCGCCAGGTCTTCCTGGACCTCCTGGGGCGGGAGCCGGCGCAGGCCGGGCTCACGTTCTACACGAACCAGCTCGACGCCGGTCGTCCGCGCGCCGACGTCTTCGCCGAGGTGGCCCTCACGGGCGAATTCGCGCAGCGCCACGCGGAGCGGGTCTTCGTCCTCGCGGCGTTCGTCGAGATGCTGGCCCGCTCGCCGGCGCCGGCGGGCCTGGACTTCTGGATCGGCCGGCTGGAGGGCGGGGCACCGCGGGCCGAGCTGGTGCAGGGCATCCTCGCCTCGAGCGAGTACCGGGCGCGGTTCCTTCCCTGATCGGGGCCGCGCGGCGGCGGCCGAGCCATCGGCAGCGCGCGCTTGTCGCCCGCGGCGAGCGGCGCGTAGCTTTCCCGCGGACGCGACGTCTCCGCCGCCCCCGCGCAACGCCCGCGGCCGGCCCATCCCGGCCGGCCGCGGCGCACCCCCGAGGTCTCCGAGATGCCCAGGTTCCGCCGGCTCCCGCTGGTCGTCCTCCCGCTCGTCCTCGCCGCGTGTGACCAGTTCGAGGACCCCGACC
The DNA here is from genome assembly GCA_036556125.1 of Gemmatimonadota bacterium. Lineage (GTDB taxonomy): Bacteria > Gemmatimonadota > Gemmatimonadetes > JACCXV01 > JACCXV01 > DATBJZ01. The sequence goes on from DATBJZ010000007.1 coordinate 33,280, forward strand.
TCGCGCAGATCCAGTTTCTGGAGCCCGACTCGGGGGCCGTGGGCGCCCTCGTGCAGATCGGCGCCGAGAACCTCTTCAACAACACCCGGGTCCTGTTCGAGGACCGCGTTCCGTCGCGCGTGGCCGCGCTGTTCATCGACCGCGTGGTCGCGATCGTCCCCGAGGGGGCGGTCTCCGGCGACATCCGGCTCGAGACGGGGGGCGAGCTCAGCAGCTCGCGCGCGTTCTTCGAGGTGATCCCGGAGCCGCCCACGACGCCCGCGTTCTTCGAGGACGACACGGGGCAGGAGATCACCACGTTCGCCGGGGGGTGCGCGACGGGAGCCCCGGCGTCGGACGACGGCGCCGCGCAGTTCACCCTGCCGTTCGCGTTCCCGTTCTACGGCCGGCCGCAGGAGCAGATCTTCGTCGCCACCAACGGGATCGTGACGTTCGGGGAGCCCCGCCCCTGCGACAACAACGGCAACACCTCCGACTTCACGACCGACGACAAGATCGCCGTGCTCGGGTTCGACCTGCAGCCCGGGATCGGCGGCGAGATCCTGGCGAACGTCACGGACCCCGAGAAGGTGGTCGTCACGTGGAGCGACGTGGCCCTCTGCGGCCTTCCGGAGACGAGCAACACGTTCCAGCTCGTGCTGTTTCCGGACGGCCGCATCCGCATGAACTTCGGCTATCTGTCCACCGACGGCGTGGGAATCGCCTGCCCGCTCGGGGCCGCGGCCACCGGCAGCATCTCGGGAATCACCCCGAGCACGCCGTCGGGGAGCCACGAAGTGACGTATTCTGCCTTGCCGGCCGAAGGGAGCCTCGCCGAGCCGCAGGAGTTCATCGTCGATCGCTTCTTCGTGGGTCGGCTCTTCGCGATCGAGAACCGCTCCGTCCTCTTCACCCCGCTGCAGGAGGGTGGCGTGTTCGCCGGGTACCGGGTGGAGCTGCTGCCGGCGGAGTAGGGCGGACGCCGGCGCGATACGGCCGCGCGGAAGGAAGGAGGACCATGCGACGTCACGAGCGCCGTTCGTTCGACGGCCGCGCGTCCGGCGCGACCGACGGCGCGCCGAACCCGTCCCCTGCGGACGAGGCGGCCGGGGGGGAGCCGCGGCGTCCCGACGCCCGGGTCCTCGAGACGGAGGCGGCCCCGGAGACGGACGCCGCGCCGGAGACGGGGGCGGGGGGGGCCGGCTCGGCGGGCGTGGAGAGCGCCCCGCGGGGCCCGGCCGCCGCGGTCGAGGCGTCCCGGGACGACGCCGCGGGGCGGGAGCAGCTGCTCCGCCTGGCCGCGGAGTTCGACAACTTCCGCAAGCGCGTGGCGCGGGAGCGCGCCGAGACGTGGGGCCGGGCGCAGGCCGAGCTGATCGAGAAGCTGCTGCCCGCGCTGGACGACCTGCGGCGCGTCGCCCATCCGCCGGAGGCCGGCCCGATCGAGGGCGCCGCGGCGGCCCTGCTCGAGGGCGTCGCGCTCGTGGAGCGCAACGTCCTCTCGGCGCTCGGCCGCGCCGGGCTCGTCGAGGTGCCGGCCGAGCGCGAGGCCTTCGACCCCGCGCTCCACGAGGCCGTCTTCACGGAGCCCACGGACGATGCCGACCTCGACGGGCGCGTCGCGGGCGTGCTCCAGCCCGGCTACCGCTTCGGCGACCGCCTGCTCCGCCCCGCGCGGGTGGCGGTGTGGAAGCTGCGGGACTAGCCGTCCCGCCCCGGGAATCGTCCCGGATCCCCCTCTGACGTGGCCGCCCCCGACTACTACCGCGAGCTGGGCGTCGCGGACACCGCGAGCGCGGACCAGGTCAAGAAGGCGTACCGCAAGCTCGCCAAGCAGCACCATCCCGACGTGAACCCCGGGTCGGCGGAGCGCTTCAAGAGGATCTCCGAGGCCTACGCCGTCCTCGGCAACGACGAGAAGCGGCGGCAGTACGACGAGATGCGGCGGCTCGGAGCCTTCGCCGGGTTCGGGGGGGACGCGCGCGCGCGAGGGGGCGGCCGCTCCGGCGGCCCCGGCGGCGCGGGAGGCCGCGGGTTCGAGTTCGACCTGGGCGACCTCGGTCTGGGCGACATCTTCGGCCAGATGTTCGGCGGCCGCCAGCCGCGGCGCGGCCCCGCGCGCGGCGCGGACCGTCTCGTCTCGCTGACGGTGCCGTTCCGCGCCGCGGTGCTCGGCGACAAGGTGCGGGTGCAGGTGCCGGTCGAGGCCGAGTGCCCGACGTGCAAGGGCTCGGGCGCGGCACCGGGCAGCAAGCTCGAGACGTGCAGCGAGTGCGGCGGCAGCGGCACGGTCTCGATGAGCCAGGGCGCCTTCGCGGTGACCCGGCCCTGCCCGCGCTGCGGCGGGCGCGGAAAGATCCCGTCGAAGCCGTGCCCGCGCTGCGGCGGCGAAGGCACCGCCGAGACGACCCGCACGCTCGAGGTCGCGATCCCGTCCGGCATCGAGGACGGCGGCCGCATCCGCCTGCGCGGGCAGGGCGACCGCGGCCCGAACGGCGGCCCGCCCGGCGACCTCCTCGTCGAGGTGACCGTCGAGCCGGACCGCTTCTTCAAGCGCCGGGGCCTCGACCTCGTCACGGACGTCCCCATCAACGTGGCGCAGGCGCTGCTCGGCTCCCGCATCCGCGTGCGGACCGTCCGCGGCCGCAAGGAAGAGGTGGAGATCCCCCCCGGAACGCAGAACGCGACGGAGTTCCGGCTGCGCGGCCACGGGATCGAGAAGGGGCCGCGGCGCGGCGACCAGGTCGTGCGCGTGAACGTGCAGCTGCCGGGCCGCCTCGACCCCGAGGCCCGGGAGGCGGCTCGCAAGCTCGCCGAGACTCTCGGCCTCAAGCACTGATCGGGCGCGCACCGCGGTCTCCCTCCACGCCCCAGCGGCGCCCGAACCAGACGCTCCCATCGGGGGTACCATCCGGGAACCGTGACCCGCCGGGCGCCGGCCGATTTCCGGTCGGCGCCGGAACGCCGGGCGGGGCGCGCGGAGCCGGCGACGCGCGCATCGCGCCGCGGGGGAGTCCGCGCCGCCGGCTCGCGTCGGCGGGGCCGCAAACTCGCGGTGGCGGGTCGGGTCGCGGACTCTACCTTCGGATCAGCCTCCACTCTCTCCGTCGGACGTCGATGACCCTCGTCCGGGCCGCGGCTGCGGCCGCGTTCGCGCTGTTGGTGTCCGCGTTCGTCGCGCCGGACGCGGCCGCGGCCGCGCTGCAGAATCCGCCGAACGCACGCGACGACCGGGCGAGCACGCGGCAGAACCGCGGCGTGGCGATCCCCGTCCTCTTCAACGACTCCGGCAGCGGCCTCCGCGTGACCGCGCTGGACGACCCGCCCAACGGGTCGGCCTCGATCGGGCTCCTCGACTTCGTCACCTACGACCCGGATCCGGGCTTTCGCGGCACGGACGTCTTCTCGTACACCGTGACGGACGCGGACGGGGAGACCGATTCGGCGCTGGTCACGGTGACGGTCGGGCAGGAGGGCGGGAACGAGCCGCCCGACGGCGAGATCGACGAGCCGGATGGGGACGTCACGATCGACGCGGGCGGCGCGGTGATCTTCGAGGGCGAGGCCGACGACGACGAGGACGACGAGGACGACCTGACGTGGTCCTGGAGCTTCCCGGGAGGCGCGCCGGAGACCAGCGACGAGGAGGACCCCGGTCCGGTCGTCTTCTCGACGCCGGGGACGTTCGTCGTCCAGCTGGTCGTCACGGACCGGGACGGCGCGTCGGATCCCGCGCCGCCCACGCGGCAGGTCACGGTCCTGGGGCCGCCCGCAAACCTGCCGCCGGAGGGGACGATCGTCTCGCCGTCGGGGGACGTGACGATCCACGCGGGCGAGAGCGTCACCTTCGAGGCCGCCGCCAACGACCCCGACGGGACCGTGGCGTCGGTGAGCTGGGACTTCGGCGGCGGAGCGCCCGCCTCGAGCGAGCTCGTCCCGGGCGCGGTCACCTTCGCGCAGGCGGGCACGTTCACGGTGACGTTCGTGGCCACCGACGACGACGGCGCCCCGGATCCCGCGCCTCCCACGCGCGTCGTCACCGTGCTGCCGGCCGGAGGGAACCAGCGGCCCCAGGCCACGATCCTCACGCCGTCGACCGACCGGACCCTCCTGGCCGGCGAGGGCGTCGACTTCACCGGGACCGCGGCCGACCCGGACGGAACCATCACCGCCTGGCGCTGGGACTTCGGCGGCGGCGCGCCGGCCTCGACGCAGCAGAACCCCGGGCTCGTCCGGTTCTTCACGCCGGGAGTGTACGAGGTCACGTTCACGGCGTTCGACGACGACGGCGAGAGCGATCCGGTCGCCGACCGGCGGCTGATCATCGTGGTCCCGCCGCCGCCGGTGAACCAGCCCCCCTCGGCGACGATCACGCAGCCGCCGGGACCGGTCACGATCGCGGTCGGGGAGAGCGTCACGTTCTCCGGCAGCGCGTCCGACCCCGACGGCTCGGTCGTGGCGTGGCTGTGGAACTTCGCGGGGGGCGCGCCCAACCGGGGCGTCGAAGATCCCGGGCCCGTCACGTTCACGATTCCCGGCACGTTCCGCGTGAGCTTCAACGTCACCGACAACGACGGCGCGAGCGACCCGTCGCCGCCGTCGGTCGTCGTCACCGTGCAGGGGCCGCCGGGCGGCGGCCAGGCGAGGCTCAACGTCGAGACGGAGCAGCCGGGCAGCGCGGATCGCGTGGACGGCCACGACGTGATGTTCGTGCTCCGCGCCACGCGCACGCAGGACCTGCGGGCCGACGTGAACCTGGACGGGCGCGTGGACGAAACCGACGTGCAGCTCGTGCTGGCCGGGCTGGGGGACGTCGAATGATCCGCCGCACGGACGCATCGCCGCTCCTGGCCGGCGTGCTCGCCCTGGCACTCGCCGCGGCGGGATGCGGCGGTGGATCCTCGTCCGACATCCTCTCGCCCCGCGGCGTCGGAGTGAGCCTCCAGCCGCTCGAGACCGTGGGTCTCCCCGCCGTGGCGCTCGAGCTCGCCGCCGTGTCCGGATCCGAGCTCGCCCTCGAGCTCTCGGGCTCGGGCCTCGAGGGTGCCGCGGGCGTCGTCTTCGAGCTGCGCTACGATCCCGCGCTCCTGGAGTTCACCGGCGTCGGCCCGGGCACGTTCTTCGGGGACGGATCGAGGATCGGGGCGGAGGTCACCGAGACCGAACCCGGCGTCCTCGTCGGCGTGGCCGCGGGCTCCGATCCCGGCGAGGGCCGGAACGGAAGCGGGGCGCTGCTCACGCTGGGCTTCCGGCTCCGCCAGCTGCGCGACGCCGAGACCACGCTCGTGTTCGGCGCCGAGGAGAGCGCGGTCTACGGGACGGAGACGATCCAGGGACAGCACGCGTTCATCGGGGCGCGGCTCGTCACGCGCATCCGGACGACTCCGTAGCCGTCTCGGCGGGGCCGGGCTCCGCGCGGATCCGCCCGCCGCGGCGGACGTCCTCCCGCGCCTCTCGCCGGGCCGTGCTTCACGGCGGCACCCGTCGTTCCGCGAGGCCGGGTCCCGGCGAGGGGGCCGCGCCGGGCGGGGGCGGATCGAGCCGGGGGAGCGGGGGCGCCACGATTTTCGGCCCGGGACGCCCCACGATGGAACGGCGGCGGCTGCGGCCGCGGCGGCCGTCCGCGGATTCGGGAGCGCGGCCGCTGCGTCCGCGGAGGCGGCGGAGATCCCGCGACGGACCCGAGCTCGCCGGCAGGGATCGTCCGTCCGGTTGCCGGACACGAACGCGGTCGGCGGTCGCGCCGGCCGCCGGAGGGTTGCCGCGGCGCTTGCAGCGCACGCCGCGTCCAGCCACATCCGGCGGCGCGGCAACCCCGATCCGGCTCCAAGGCTCCGGGTCGCAACCGGGGCGATCCCCCGGCAGGGCCCGCGCCGCCTGTCGATCCGCAGCCCGACGTCCCGCCGCCGCCGTCCCACGCTCGCTGGCGGAGCCCGCGCCCGCCGTCGAGATTGACGTCGCCACCGGGGGAGGGAGCGGACGATGCAGCGGCCGATCGTGCTCGGGATCGTCGGCGACAGCGGCGCGGGCAAGACGACGCTCGCCGAGGGGCTGGCGGAGCTCCTGGGCCGCGAGCGCGTCACGCTCGTCTCCGCCGACGACTACCACCGCTGGGACCGCGCGGAGCGCGCCGCGCGCGGCGTGTCGCCGCTGGATCCCGACAGCAACCACCTCGACATCCTGGAGCTGCACCTCGAGCGGCTGCACTACGGCCAGCCGATCCTGAAGCCCGTCTACGATCACGCCCACGGCACGCTCGTCCGGCCCGAGTACGTGCGGCCGCTCGAGTACGTGATCGTCGAGGGCCTGCTCGGCTTCGGCAGCGAGGTCCTCCGCCAGTTCTACGACGTGCGCGTCTTCCTCGACCCCGCCGAGGACCTGCGGAGGGTGTGGAAGATCGAGCGCGACACGGCGCTCCGGGGCTATGCCCCGGAGCGCGCGATCGATGAGCTCGCGAGGAACGAGCCGCTCGCGGCGGCGTTCGTCCGTCCCCAGCGGGAGCACGCGCACGTCGTGGTCCGCTTCCAGCCGTCGCGGGGGGGGCCGGCGGAGCGCGCGGGCGGAGACCTCGACGTGCGCCTGGTGCTGCGGCCGACGATCCCCCACCCGGACCTCACCGGGCTGCTGGACGGCGGCCGCCCCGCCGGCGGCGTGCGGCTCGGGCTCGGTCGGGACGGAGGGCGGCCGGTGGACATCCTCGAGATCGACGGCCGGGTCTCCCCCGGCGAGGCCGACGCGCTGACGCGGGAGATCTGGCGCCACCTCCCGGACCTGCGGCCCATCGCGCCCGGGCTCTTCGGCCGGTACTTCGAGGGCTCCGAGCCGCGGCGCAGCCAGACGCTCGCGCTCACGCAGCTCCTGCTCGTCTACCACGTGCTGCGCGCGCAGGCGGGGCTCGCCGCGCGGCGCTTCGCGCCCCCGGTCGCGGCGCTCAGCCGGCTGCGCACGGCGGAGCCCGCCCGGTCCGGCGGTGCGGCGTGAGGCCCGTCCGTCTCGCGCCCTCGATCCTCTCGGCCGACTTCGCGCGGCTCGAGGCGCACGCGGCGGAGGCGCTCTCGGCCGGCGCCGGCTGGCTCCACGTGGACGTGATGGATGGGCACTTCGTCCCGAACCTCACGATGGGCCCGGCGGTCGTTCGCGCGCTCGGCCCGCTCGCGCGGCGCACCGGCGCGGAGCTCGACGTCCACCTGATGGTCGAGGAGCCCGACCGTTTCGTGGGCGCCTTCGCCGAGGCGGGCGCGACCCGCCTCACGGTGCACGTGGAGGTCTGCCCCCACCTGCACCGCACGCTTCAGGCGATCCGCGAGGCCGGCGTGAAGCCCGGCGTGACGCTGAACCCGGCGACGCCGCTCGCAGCGCTGGAGGAGGTGCTCGCGGAGGTGGATCTCGTGCTCGTGATGTCGGTGAATCCGGGGTTCGGCGGCCAGCGCTACATCCCCGGCAGCACGGATCGGCTCCGCCGGCTCCGCCGGAAGCTGGACGAGATCGGCTCGCCGGCCTGGCTCGAGGTGGACGGGGGGATCGACGAGACCACGGCGGGGGACGCCGTCGCGGCGGGCGCGGACGTGCTGGTCGCCGGCAGCGCCGTGTTCGGCGGCCGCCGCTCGGTCGCGGACAACGTGCGCGCGATCCTTGCGGCGGCGGAGGCGGCGGCGGGCGCCCGGGAGGGTCCGGCCGCGGCCCGCGGGGGCGGATCGCCGGCGCCGGAGAGGGAGCGCCCGGATCGCGTGCAAAGTCGCGGTGGCGCGGCCGGCGCGCGGCGCGCACCGTGAACGGTCGTCGGAACCCGACCCACGGAGGGCCCATGACCTGCACCCGCCGATCCGCGCGCGGCGCCGTCGTCCGGACCGCCGGCGCCTCGACATCCCTGGTCCTGCTGCTCGCGGCGGCCGCCGCGGCGGCGTGCAGCGGTGAGCGGCGCACCGAATCACCCGGGGCGCGAGCCCTGCTCCGGAACGCGGCCGGCCAGGAGGTCGGAACCGCGACGCTGGTGGAGGAGGGGGACCGGGTGCGGGTCGAGGTCGACGTGAGCGGACTGCCGGCCGGAGAGCACGGCATCCACGTGCACCAGACCGGCGCGTGCGAACCGCCCTCCTTCGAGTCGGCGGGAGAGCACGTCAACCCCGAGTCCCGGCAGCACGGGCTGGAGAATCCCCAGGGTCCCCACGCCGGCGACCTGCCCAACCTGGAAGTCGGCCAGGACGGCCGGGGACGCCTCGACACCGCCACCGACCGCCTGTCGCTCTCGGGGGGACCGGCCAACCCGCTGGACGCCGACGGGAGCGCGCTGGTCGTGCACGCGGGGCGCGACGACCAGCGCACGGATCCCTCGGGGAACAGCGGCGACCGGATCGCCTGCGGGGTGATCGAGCGGGGCTGACCGCGCGATCGCCGGGGATTGACCGGACCGCGGCCGCGACCCATCTTGTTGTCCCGCCGACGCTTGAGGCTCCCCTCGACGTTCGTCCCCATCGTCTAGAGGTCAGGACACCGGCCTTTCAAGCCGGCAACGCGGGTTCGATTCCCGCTGGGGACGCTTTCCCCGGGACGCCCCGCTGCCCGCGCCGTTCAACGGGCCGTGGAGTCGTCCGCGCTCCTCCGCTATCCTCGGTGAACCTCGCGGCTGCGGGTCCGGCGATCCACGGCCCCCTCGCACGTCCCCTCTCCGAGCAGGCATTCGATGACCCTCAGAAGCTCACTCTGCATCCTCGTCTCCGCCGCCGCGCTCGCGGCCTGCGCGCAGGGGCGGGCGGCCGACGCGGGCCAGACCGCGGCGCGGCGCACGCCCGAGGCCACCGCCGGAACACCGCGGGCCCCGGACCCGGAGGCGCCGGTTGCGGAGCAGCCCTGCCCTCCCGTCGAGACGCGCGAGCCGAATGCCGCGGGGCAGCGGCCGGCCTTCCCCGGCCAGACTCGGACGTGCGCCGTGAGGTCCGCGGTGGCCTTCGACGTCGTGGTCCTGGCGCGCGGCCTCGAGCACCCGTGGGCGGTGGAGCCGCTGCCCGGCGGCGACCTGCTCGTGACGGAACGTCCCGGACGGATGCGGATCGTGTCGGCGGCCGGCGACGTCGGTCCTCCGATCGCGGGGCTCCCTCGCGTCCAGTCCACGCGACAGGGAGGCCTTCTCGACGTCGCGCTCGGCCCGGCGTTCGATTCGGACCGCACGGTGTTCTGGAGCTTCACCGAGCCGCGTGAGGGCGGGAACGGCACGAGCGTTGCCCGCGGCGTGCTCTCGGCGGACGGCGGGCGGCTGGACGACGTGCGCGTGATCTTCCGCTCGCGGCCGACGTACGACGGGGAGCTGCACTTCGGGTCGCGGCTCGTCTTCGGACCGGACGGGATGCTGTACGTGACGATGGGCGAGCGGTCGGTTGAGGAGATGCGGCCGTACGCGCAGCGCCTCGACAGCCACCTCGGGAAGACCCTCCGGATCCGCCCGGACGGTTCGCCCCCGCCCGACAACCCCTTCGTCGGAGAGGGCGAGGCCCTGCCCGAGATCTGGACCGTGGGACATCGCAACGTTCAGGCGGCGGCGTTCGACCAGGAAGGCCGTCTGTGGGAGGTCGAGCACGGGACCAACGGAGGGGACGAGCTGAACCTGATCGAGCGCGGGAAGAACTACGGCTGGCCGAAGCAGGCGTACGGCGAGGAGTATTCGGGCGAGCCCATTCCCGGGGCGCAGACCGCGCCCCCCGGTTTCCAGCAGCCCGTCTACTACTGGGATCCGGTGATCGCCCCGTCCGGGGCGCAGGTCTACACGGGTGAGGCGTTCCCGGCGTGGCGCGGCAGCCTGTTCATCGGCAGCCTCCGGGATCAGAGGCTGGTGCGCCTGACGCTCGACGCCGAACGCGTGACCGGCGAGGAGCACCTGCTCGCCGACCGCGGACAGCGCGTGCGCGACGTGAGGCAGGGGGCCGACGGAGCGCTGTACCTGGTCACGGACGAGCCCGAGGGCGAGCTCTGGAAGATCGTCCCCCCGCGCTGAGCCCGCCGTTCAGAACGGCCGGTGCGAGCGCCAGTCGCGGATCTCGTCTCCGGTCTTGCGGAGGAACGCGACGTTGCCGGGTGCGAGCTTGAGCCGCCAGTCGCGCTCGAGCGGGTTCTGAAGGATCCGCCGGCCGGTGGCGAGCAGCCGGTTCCAGGCGGGCGGCCGGGCGGCGAGCGCGGACACCCGCCGATAGGGCCGGTTCCGCAGCGCGTAGGAGATCACCTTCCGGACCGCCGGCAGCCACAGGTCGTCGAACGCCACGTGCCCGCCGACGGGGAGCAGCCGGTCCACGTAGAAGAAGTCCACCAGCGTGAAGTCGAAGCGGTGGTTCCCGTCCACGAACGCGAAGTCGAACCGCTCGCCCTCCGCGCACAGGCGCGGCAGGACCTGGTCCGAGCGCTCTTCGTAGAAGCGCAGCAGGTCGGCGAGCCCGGCGTGCTCCACGTTGTGCAGCCCGCCGCCCCCGAACCGCTCCGTCTGGGACGGATCGATCGCCGTGTGCCGGCCGGCGCCGTTGTCGCGGAGCGCCTGGCAGATGAAGAGCGTGGACATCCCGTACGCCATCCCGGTCTCGAGCGTGCGGAGCGGCCGCTCGCGCCGAACGAACTCGTAGAGCAGGGCCCCCGTCTCGAACCGGATCGAGGACGAGGCGTGCCCCAGCGCGCTCCCGTCGCGATCCGCGTAGTGAAGCTGGAAGATCCGGTCGAGCGTGTCGTTCACGGGACGCGCGTCTCCGGCGGTCGGTCCGGGCGCCGCCACGGAAGGCGTTCGGCGCCGGGATGCCGGAAACTGGCGCGCCCGCGCGTCGAGCGGGAGAACCCCGTCCGATGACCTCGAGGCTGCTCCTCTTCGGCGCCTCCGCGTCCCTGATCTCGAGGCGGCTGCTCGAGCTCGCGGTCGCGGAGGCGCCCCGGCGTGGGCTGGTGATCGCGGGGGTCTGCGACACGGACCGCCGGCCCCCGCCGCCTGGACGCGTCGCGGCCCCCATCCGCCTGGGCCGTCTCGGCGCACGGCTCGTCTTCGGCCCGGACCGCGACCTGCCGCGCTCCAATCCCCCGTTCTGGTCGCTGGCGGCGCTCGCCCGGCGTGCCGGGGCGCCGCTGGTGGTCCCGCCGCGCCGCGACGTGAACGACCCCGCGTTCGTGCGCGCCGTTCGCGAGGAGCTCCGCGCCGATCTGGCGCTCGTCTGCGCGTGCGCGCAGGTCTTCCGGCGCCCGCTGCTCGATGCCTTCGACGCGGCGGTGAACTATCACAACGGCCTGCTTCCCGCGTACGGCGGCCTGATGGCGACCTCCTGGTCGATCTATCGCGGGGAGCGGGAGACCGGCTTCAGCTACCACCGCATGACACCCCAGGTGGACGGCGGTCCGCTTCTGCTCCAGGGAGCGCTGCCGATCCGCGACGGCTGGAGCCTGGGCCGCCTCGAGGCGGAGAAGACGCGTCTCGCGGCCGCCGCGCTGCCCGAGGTGCTCGGCAGGCTGGCACGGCGCGATCCCGGGCGGCCCCAGGTCGGCGACCGGCTCTACTTCGGCCGCCAGGCCTGGCGTCGCGTCCGGGACGTCGACGATCCGTCCGCCCTGCCGTCGGACGAGCTCGGGCGGCGGCTCCGCGCGTTCGCGCAGCTCCGGATCCGCATCGACGGCCGCAGACTTCCGGTGACGGCGGTCGGGCCCGCTCGGCACGGCCAGCCGCTGGCGTTCCGCACCGCCGACGGACGGCTGCTCCGGCCCACGCGGCTGCGCGAGCTGCCGCCGGCCGTGCACTCCGCGCTCCGGCGTTTCCTCGACGGGCGCTGACGCGCCACCGACCGGGGTCGCCCGCGGGGGAGCCGCGCGGCCGGTGCCGACGCGGCGGGAGAGGGGTCGGCGTCAGGACGCCGCCCCCGCCGCCGTGCGGGGCCGGAGCGAGCCGGCGGGCGGCGGCGACCGCCCGGCGGCCTCGATCACGTCCAGCGTTTCCCGCGCGCAGCGGGTCCAGCTGAAGCTCCGCGCCCGCTCCCGGCCCAGATCGCGGAGCGTGCCGCGCAGCGCGGCGTCCGTGGCCACCCGCCGCAGACCGCGCGCGATGCTCTCCACGCTCTCGGGGTCGACCAGGATGCCGGCGCGGTCTGCGAGCTCGCGCGTGCCGTAGCGGTTCGCCGTCACCACCGGACACCCGGCGGCCATCGCCTCGATCAGCGGCAGCCCGAAAGACTCGTAGAGGGAGGGCAGGCACAGCGCGTCGGCGAGCGCGTACACCGCGGGCAGCTCTTCGTGTTCGATCCAGCCCGCCCACAGGATCCAGGGTTCGAGCCGGAGCCGCTGGACCAGGGCGAGCTCGTCCTCGGACAGCCAGCGATGCTCCCCGGCCACGACCAGGGAGACGCCCAGCTCCGGACCCACGCGCGCGTACGCCTGGAGCAGCCGACCGAAGTTCTTGGGCGGGTAGATCTGGCCGCAGTAGAGGAAGAAGCGCTCGGGCAGGCCGCGACGCGCGCGCACCGCCCGGAGGTGCTCCTCCGGCACGGGAGCCCGGAAGCGCTCGTCCACGCCGTGGTGCACGGTGTGCACCCGCGACGGCGCGACGCCGAGGTACTCCACGACCTGCCGCCGCGTGGTCTCCGAGACGGCCACGACGGCCGCGGCCCGCCGGGCGTACCGCGGCATCAGGTGACGGTGGCTGATCCGATCGAGCGGCTTCGACGCCCAGGGCATCACGTACCAGTCGAGCCCGTGGCAGACGAACACGGTCGGACACCGGGTGCGGAGCGGGATCGAGTACTTGGGGTTGAAGAGGACGTCGAGGTCCGCGCGGCGCGCCGCGCGCCGGGCCGCGAGCTGGTCCCAGAGCAGCGCGTGCGGCGCGCGGACGACGATTTCCTCCACGGCCGGGCCGGCGTAACGCCCGAGCATCCGCGGGTCGGCGTACAGCAGGATGAAGCGATGCGGCGTCTCGAGCGCGAGAACCTCCCGCAGGAGGTTCTCGGTGTAGACCCTCACGCCGCCGCCGTGCTGTCCCAGGTGCCGCAGCATCAGCCCGATCCGGAGCCGGCCGGTGCTCCGAGCCGCCGTCACCGGGGTTCGCGGCGCCTGCGGGCGACGAGCGTCCCCCAGGCGGTCCGCAGCTCCCGGAGGTGGACGAGCCTCAGCGCGAGGAGCAGGAGGGGGTAGCCGATCAGGAAGGCCGCGCCCCGGAGGAGCGCTCCTCCGCGCCCGCCGTCGACGAACGCGAGGGGGGCCGCGGGCAGGCTCCACGCCAGGGCCAGCGCAGGCCCCCGCAGCCGCGGCAGCAGCTCCCGGCGGAATGCCGCCGTCATCACGCCGGCGAGCACCCCGCTCGAGGCGGCGTACGCCGCCGCGCAGCCGAGGCCGCCCCACCGCGGCACGGCCCACGAGGCGGCTGCCAGGAGCGCGACGACCGCGGCGGCGAGGCTCGTCAGGTAGCGTGACGGGCGGCCGTCCACCACCGAGAACGCGAACCCCATCTGCGCGACGAGCAGGAAGGGGAGGCCGAGGAGCAGCACGCTTCCGTTCGGGGCGACCCGCTCGAAGCCGGGGCCGAGCAGCGCGGGGACGAGCTCGCCGGCGGTGATCGTGAACACCCAGAAGGCGGTCGCGCAGAAGACGCCGCCCCACCGCAGCGCGTCGGCCGTGCGGCGACCGGCCTCCTCCGGGTCGCCGTCCAGCCGGAGCTCCGACAGTGCGGGAATCAGGGCGCTCGCAACGGCGAGCGTGAACCCGCCCGCGATCGAGAACATCTGAGCCGGGATGTCGAAGACCGCGACCTCCCGCGCGTCGCCGCGGAAGTGCTCGACGAGCGGATTGCCCAGGCGCAGCCACACGTTGAGGAGGCCCCACGAGAGGAAGAAGAGCAGGCCGAACCGGAGGTACGGCCGCAGGAACGTCCGGGACGACGCCAGCCGCTCCAGCGACAGGTGCCGGCGCGTCCAGACGGCATAGAGCCCGGCGAGCAGGGCCTCGGTGGCGAACACCGCGGCGACCGCACCCGCCAGCCCCCAGGGTGGAAAGAGGAGCAGGATCAGCGTGAGCGTGAGGGCCCGGCGGAGCGGGTCGCGAGCCGCGTGGCGGGCGACGCGTCCAAGGCCGAACGTCAGCGCGAGCGGAACGCTCCCCAGGCTCCCCACGACCAGCACACCCGCGGCGAGCGCGAGCACCCGGACCGGGAAGCGGTCCCCGTAGGCGGCGTGGGCCAGCGGAACGAACAGCGCCGCGGCAACGAGGCCGAGCGCGGCCTGCACCGCGAACAGCCCGCCCCCGAGGCGCCGCACCGCGTCCGGGCCCTGCCGCCGCAGCTCGGGCACGAACCGGCCGCAGACCTCGGTGAGCCCGAGGTCGGTCAGCGACAGCGCGATCGCGACCAGCGAGAGGAGGAGCGCGAACTCCCCGTACGCTCCCGGCCCCATCAGCCGCGGAACCAGGATGGCGTACGCCGCGAGGAGCGGCGCCTGCACCATCTTCAGGGCCGCGACCCGCGCGAGCGGTGCGCCTCCCGTTCCGGCCGGGTGGCGGACGGCCGGGGCGCGCCCGGCGGACACGGCGGCCCTCACGGCGCGGCGGCGGCCGCGAGCCGTCCCCGGCAGGCGAGGTGCGCCGCGCGGTACTCCTCGAGGGGCGCCGCGAAGAACGCCTCGGCAAAACGCACCGGCGGCCCCAGGACGAGCGAACGGTACGCGTTCAGCCCCAGCGCCGCGTGGACGTAGTCCGCGTCGTCGAGCTGACTGACGTAGCGGCGCAGCGCCTCGCGCTTCAGGTCCACGACGGCGTCGATCACGACGTAGGCGTTCGCCACCAGGGGCGTCCAGACCTCGTACCCCACGCAGTCGAACCCGCGGCCGCCCCGCTCGGCGGCGGCGAGAAGGAGCTCGGCCGCGGCGAGATGGTCGGGGTGCTCCTCCAGGGGGAAGGGCGCGTACACGGTTTGCGGACGGACGTCGTCGAGGAGCGCCGCGAGCCGCTGCACGACCCGCGGGGCCACCGCCAGCGCCGTGTCCTCCTCGTCCAGGAAGACGGCCTCGCGGATCCCGAGGACGCTCAGAGCGGCCTCGGCCTCCTGCTTCCGGCGCACGACGAGCTCGGCCTCGGCGCGGCGGCGCTCCGCGCCTCGCAGGCCGCCGAGGCTGCTGTGGCCGTGCCGTCCGTCCGTCAGGAACGCCACGGTCACGGGCGCGCCGGCCTGGACGTGGCGGGCCAGCGCTCCGCCGCAGCCGATCACCTCGTCGTCCGGGTGCGGCGCCAGCACCAGGACGCGCTCCGCCCCGGGCTCGAGAACCGCCGCGGGATGGTGACGGACCGTCTGGAGGAGACCGACGGCCCGGAGCCGCGGCCGGGCGCGGCGGGCCAGCCGCCGCGCGGCCCACCGCAGGGGCCCCTTCACCGGCCCCGCGGCTCGGAGGGGATCCCGTCCGCGGCCGGCCGGCGCTCCAGCCGCCGGAGCGCGAGGTCGCCGGGTCCGCCCCGCAGCCCGCCCAGGAGGACGAGCCAGGCGGCCGCCTCGCGGTCTCCGCCGAACCGCTCCGCCACCGCCGCCCTGGCGCGTTCCCCCATCCGCGGCCACTCCCCGGGTCGCGTCAGCAGCCACTCGAGCGCACGGCGGAGGCCGTCCTCGTCTCCAGGCGCGACGAGCTTGCCGTTCCACCCGTCGCGCACGACCTCCGGCGCCACGCCGACCGGCGTGGTCACGACGGGCAACCCGCACGCCATCGCTTCGACGAGCGCCAGCCCGAATCCCTCGTAGAAGCTCGCGAACGCGAAGACGTCGCACGCGCGCAGGTGCGCGGCCACGTCGGACACCTCCCCGACCAGCAGGATGTCCGGGTCCGCCGTGGCGAGCCGGGCCAGCTCCGACCCGCAGGCGTCCGCCGACAGCCCGGCGGAGCCCAGGAACAGGAGCCTGGCGCCCGGAGGCCGCGTCGCGCGGCCCCAGGCGGAGGCGAGGACGAGCACTCCCTTGGCGCGCGCGAGGCGCCCCGTGAACGCCACCAGCGGCCCCCCCGTCGGCAGCCCGAGCTCACGCCGCAGGCGGTCCTTCTCGCCCTCCTCCGCGGGGCGGAAGCGCGTGAGGTCGATGCCGTTCGGCACGAGTCGGACGCGGTGGAGGCCGGAGGCGCGGAGGTCCCGCTCCATCTCCGGCGAGAGCGCCACGATCGCGTCCGCGGCGGAGAGGGTTCGGCGCTGCGCCGCGCTCAGCCAGCGCCCCGCGGTGCGACCGGCGGGTCCCAGGGCGTGCAGGCTCGCCTCGGACATCGGCTCCCGGTAGTCGGTCGGCGCCTCGGCGCGGACGACGCAACGCTTCCCGAGCAGGCGCGCGAGGGGAACGGCCACCAGGGGAATCACCTTCAGGCCGGAGACGACCACGACGTCGTATCGCCGCCGGCGCAGCACCAGGAGCGCGCCGAGCTGCGCCAGGAAGCGGACCAGAGGCAGCACGGACCGCCAGCCGCGGCCCTTCAGGAGCCCGCCCGGCCTCAGCCTGCGGACGTCGATGCCGTCGATCCGGGCGCGCGGGGCCGTCGGGGGCGCGGTCTGGCGCGTGAGGACGGAGACGGCCACGCCTGCGGCGCTCCACGCCGCGGCGAGCTGGTGCGCGTGCAGCGCGATGCCGTCGCGCGTCGGCGGATGGAAGGTCTCGCCGATGAACAGCACGCGCGGCGGCGATGCGCCGGCCGCCGTGCACGCCGTTGCGGGGGTGGTCTGCAGCGAGCGCCCGGCCGGAGGAGGACGTTCAAGAGGAGCGACGGGACGGTCCGGCCGCCATCGTCCGAGCGGGCGGGCGCGCTCCGTCCGACGACCGGCCGTCCGGGCGAGGGGGGTCAGCCCGCCTGGGGAGCGGCGGATCCGGGAGGGCGGCGCGGCTCCAGAAATCGGATGGCGACGGCGTCCGGGGCGGAGGCGGCCCGTGCGAGGAGGTCCTCGGCCGCGCGCGTGAGCTCCTCCCGGTCCGGGGGAGGATCGGCGAACACGACGGACACGCAGGGGCGGATGGCGGGCTCTCCGAATTCACGGGAGACCTGACGCACCGCCTCGGCGACGCGGACCGCGAGGTCCGGCAGCGCCTGCCGGCCGACGTCGGGAAGGAGGACGGCGAACGTGGCGCCTCCCACGCGCGCCGCGAGGTCCGCCCCGCGGACCGCCTCGCGCAGCGCGGCCGCGGCGCGGCGGAGGAGCTCGTCGCCGCCGGCGCCCCCCAGCCTCTCGTTCACCTCGCGCAGCGGGGCCACGTGCACGTAGACGACGGACAGGGGCCGCGACTCGGCGCGCCGGCGCCGGACCTCGCGCTCGAGCCGCTCGGCCCAGACCGCGCCGCTGGCCAGGGCCGTCACCGGATCGGACTCGAGCGCCTCCCGCTCGCGGGCGCGTCCGACCCGTGCATCCAGCGACGCGACCAGACGGCGCTCCCGCCGCAGCCGGACCGCGCCCACGCCGACGGTGAGGAAGACGACCAGCCGCGTCGCGCCGTTCCAGAGCCACACCCAGGCCGGGTGCTCGGGCGCGGTCACGGCGTCCGCGTAGAGCCACGCGGCGCCGGCCGCGAGCGCGAGCGCCGCCACGACCCGCTCCCGGAGGCAGGTCGCCGCCGCGACGAGCACCCCCAGGTGGAAGATCATGATCCCCACGTGGCTCGGGGTGCGGGCGTCCATCCAGCCGAGCAGCGCGATCGCGACGGCGGCCGTCGCGGCGACGACGGTCTTCCACGGAACGGCCTGCGGCCGCCGCCGCGCAGGGCCGGGAAGGGAGCCGGTCATGGCCGCAGAAGATAGCACCGCCGGCCGCGGACGCAGCCGGGCCGCGATGCAGCGCGACCGGGCGGCCACCTCCGTGTGGACCGGCGGCTCTCCGACCGGACGCCCACCGCGTCGATGACGAAAGGGTGACGCCTCCGGGACCGCGCCGGCCGTCACGGGTTCGTCGCAGGATCGGCGGAGGATCGTTTCCGCCCGGGCCTAGAGTGCGCGTCGCAGGTCCTCCCGTCACACCTCACCGCTTCGAACCGACGCCCGCCGCCCGGGCGGCGCCGGAGAGGGGGCAACCGATGGTCCGACTGGTGTGCGCGGCGTCCTTCGCGGCCCTGCTCCTGGGCGGCCTGCCGGTCGGCTCGCCGGGACAGGAGGCCGCCGGGGGCCGCATCACAGGCAAGGTCGTGGACTCCGAGACCGGCGAGCCGCTGGTCGGGGCCGAGGTCTACGTGCAGGGGATGCAGCTCGGGTCGCTGACCGACCTGGACGGGCATTTCCGGATCGAGGGCGTCACGGCCGGTCCGCAGGCTCTCCGGGTCCTGTACCTCGGCTACGCCGAGAAGACGGTCACCGGATTGACCGTCCCCGAAGCCGGCGACGCCTCGATCGAGGTCTCGATGTTGCCCGAGGCGCTGCTCGCCGAAGGCGTGACCGTCGAGGTGACGGCCGAGGAGGAGCGCGGCTCGGTCGAGGGCGCGCTGGCCTTCCAGCGCAGCTCCACGAACGTGGTCAACGGGATCTCGTCGCAGGAGATCCGCCGCACGCCGGACTCGAACGCCGCGGAGGCGGTGAAGCGGGTGTCGAGCGCCTCGCTGGTGGACGGCCGCTACGTGTACGTGCGCGGCCTCGGGGAGCGCTACTCGACGGCCCTCCTCGACAACGTCGCCCTCCCGACGCCGGAGCCGGAGAAGCGGGTGGTCCCGCTCGACCTGTTCCCGGCCTCGATGCTGGAGAGCGTCTTCACTGTCAAGACGTTCACGGCGGACCTGCCGGGCGACTTCGCGGGGGGCCTGGTCAGCATCCAGACCAAGGACATCCCGGCGGAGCCTTTCTTCCGCATCAGCACGGGCGTCGGCTGGAACTCGAACCTCGCCGACGAAGACCTGCCCGACTACCGCGGCGGCGACCTCGACTGGCTCGGGTTCGACGACGGTACGCGCGACCTGCCGTCGGAGTTCCCCGAGCGCCTGCTGATCACCACGCCGCGCGACCAGGTGGCCGCGCTCCACTCGGCGTTCAGGAGCGACTTCACGACCGCGCTCGAGGAGCCCGGCTTCGGGGACGCGAACAAGTCGTTCGGCCTGTCGTTCGGCAGCCCCGCGACGCTGTTCGGGAAGGACGGCGGGTTCTTCGTGGGCGGCAACTACTCCTACAACACGAACGCCCGCCGGCAGGAGGAGTTCTACCCCAGCCTCGCGGCGGACCTGTTCCAGTACGACTTCGACGCGCAGATCGGGACCCGCGAGGTGACGTGGGGCGGACTGGCCGGGGTGGGGATCGAGCTGTCGAACGACGACCGACTCTCGTGGAAGACGCTCCTGACGCAGGCGGCCGAGGACGAGGCCCGGCTCGTGACGGGGCCGTTCGACTTCTCCACGAGCGGCTTCGCGCGGATCAGCCGGCTGCAGTTCGTCGAGCGGACGCTGCTCAGCTCCCATCTCGAGGGCGAGCACAAGGTGGGCTGGATCGGCGACGGGCGCCTGGAGTGGGAGGGCGCCTACGGCCTGGCGCTCCGCGACGAGCCGGACACGCGGCAGAGCTTCTACGTCGCGCAGGACCCCGCCGGCCCCTTCTTCTTCAACGAGACCGGCGACAACGGGCGGTTCTTCTCCGACCTCACGGACCGGCTGGCGCAGGCCTCCTTCAAGCTGTCCTCGCGGTTCGGCTTCGTGGGAGGCCAGGACGCGGTGCTCGACCTCGGCGGCCTCGGCACGTACCGCACCCGTGACTTCTCCGCCCGCCGCTTCGCC
Organism: Gemmatimonadota bacterium; assembly: GCA_036556125.1. Lineage (GTDB taxonomy): Bacteria > Gemmatimonadota > Gemmatimonadetes > JACCXV01 > JACCXV01 > DATBJZ01. The sequence goes on from DATBJZ010000007.1 coordinate 52,949, forward strand.
TACGAGAACTCGAGCGCGGAGGGCCGGACGCTGCCGGCAGAGCAGCTCTTCACGGCCGACGCCATCGCCGGAGGCGACATCTCCTTCCTCGAGCGGACCGAGCCCAACGACGAGTACGACGCGACGGAGCGGATGGGGGCCGCGTTCGCGAGTCTCGACCTCGGCGTGAGCGATCACGTCCGGGTCACCGGCGGGCTGCGGGTCGAGCGCAACGAAACCGAGCTGGACTCCTTCGACCCCGCGACCGGCAGCCGGCTGGCGGGGGTGAGCACGGACCTGCGCACGACGGAGCCGCTGCCCAGCCTGGCCGTGCGCTGGGAGCTGTCGGAGAGCCAGATCGTCCACCTGTCCGGCACGCGGACGATCGTCAGGCCGCAGTTCCGCGAGCTCGCGCCGTTCCGCTACGAGACCTACCTCGAGAGCACGCTCGGCAACCCCTTCCTCGAGAACGGCGAGATCTGGAACGCCGACCTGCGCTGGTCGCTGTTCCCGAACCTGGGCGAAATCGTCTCGATCGGCGCCTTCTACAAGCGCTTCAACGACCCGATCGAGATCGTCCGCATTCCCACCGGCGGCACGAACCTGGGCACGCCCGAGCCCTACAACGCGCCGGCCGCGCTGACGTACGGCGTCGAGCTCGAGCTGCGGCAGGACCTCGGCAACTGGACCGGCCGCCTGCGAGGGCTGGGCCTGAGCGCGAACGTGGCCCTCGCCGAGTCGAACGTGGAGCAGGACCAGCCGGTGGAGGTGTTCACCGGCGGCTCGGCGTCCTCGGGCCCGACGATCCTGCAGCCCGAGGTGTTCACGAACGCCGAGCGACCGATGGTGAACCAGTCGCCGTTCCTGGTGAACGCCTCGCTCTGGTGGACGGGGGCCGCGACGGGCACGACCGCGACCCTGCTCTACAACGGCGTCGGCGAGCGCCTGGCGCAGGTGGGCGTGCAGGGCTTCGACGACATCTACGAGCTGGAGCGTCACAGCGTGGACCTCACCGTCGAGCAGCCGCTCGGGCACGCGGTCAGCGCCAAGGTCGCGGTGCAGAACCTGACCGACGCGCCCTACGAGTTCCGGCTCGGAGAGGACACGACGCGCAAGTACGAGATCGGCCGCCAGGTGTCGTTCACCGCAGCGTACACGTTCTAGGACCCGCCGGCCGGGGCGGCCGCGCGGGCTCTCCATCCGCCCCAACCCCCGTGGAAAGGATCGGCTGATGCGGAAGACGTGGCTTCGCAGGACGGCAGCGACACTCGTCGCGTGCGCGACGCTGGCCCTCGCGGCATGCAGCGACGACGACGGCATCACGCCGCCTCCCCAGACCGGCGAGGCCGTGCTGCAGGGGGAGATCACCGGCACGCGCACGCTGTCTGCGGACACGACCTACACCATCGAGGGCTTCGTCATCGTCCAGCCCGGGGCCGAGCTCGTCATCCCCGCGGGGACGGTCCTCCTCAGCAACGGGAACACTCGCGGTTCGCTCGTGACTGCGCGATGCACGGAGACCCAGCCCAGCGGGCAGCTGATCGTCCAGGGCACGGAAACGGATCCCGTCGTCTTCCGGCCGCTGAACGAGACCGGACGGGAGCGCGGCCAGGCCGGGGGCATCGTGCTGCACGGTTGCGCGCCGATCAACGTCACCGGCGGCACGGCGATCTCGGAGGGCGTGACGCAGGCGTTCGGGGGCGACGACCCGGGGGACTCGTCGGGCGACATCCGCTACCTGCGGATCGAGTTCGGCGGAATCGCGATCGCGACCGACAACGAGATCAACGGCCTCACGCTGGCGGGCGTCGGCACCGGCACGAACGTCGAGTTCGTCCAGGCGCACTTCATCGCCGACGACGGCTTCGAGTGGTTCGGCGGCACCGTGCACGCCGACCACCTGGTGAGCTCGGGCAACGACGACGACGGGCTGGACTGTGACTTCGGCTGGAACGGGACCGTGCAGTTCGCGCTCGTGATCCAGGACCCGGAGCGCGCGAACCGGGGCCTCGAGTGCGACAACGACGGGGACGGGAGCGCCAATCAGCCCATCACGGACCCTGCGTTCTGGAACGTGACCTGGATCGGAACGGGAGTCCGCCAGGCGAACAGCGACATCAACGACGGGCTGTACATCCGGCGCAACGCCGCCGGCGCCGTCCGCAACGCCATCGTCTCGAACTTCGGCAACGTCGGAATCGTCCTCGACGGCGACGGGACGTTCGGCCAGCTGCAGACCGACAACCTGGTGCTGGACAACATCCTGTTCTTCAACAATCTCGGGCTCGAAAGTGGGGCCGTGGGGACCGACGACCTCACGGAGAACGTCCAGCGCCGGTCCGGCGGCGCCTACGTGGCCGACGGCCTCGCGGCCGAGCTCGCCGGCGCCACGTTCGTCTTCGGCGATCCGGAGTTCACGTCGGTGAACCTGGCCGATCCGATCAACGGCACGCAGCCCGATCCGCTCCCCGCGAGCGGCTCCCCGGCGCTGGACCCCGCGAACGCCGCCACGCCCTCCGGGGCGGGCATCGTCGACCCGGTGGCGGACTACCTCGGCGCGTTCTCGAACGACGACTGGATCGACGGATGGACGACCTGGCTCACGAGCTAGCGGTCGCCGGCCCGGACGGGGCGCGAGGCGAGCGGCGACGCCCCCCTCGTCGAGCCGGCCTTGCGATCGCTCGGCCCCGGCGGCTGCAGAGACTATCGCTGCCTTGGATCGCGGCGGCGCTCCTGCCGCTGGCGGGCTGCGGGCCGGCGGAGGCGGCGCGGGACCCCGGTCGCGACGCGATCGCATCCCCCGACGCTCCGCCGGC
>DATBJZ010000008.1:0-6984 GCA_036556125.1 Gemmatimonadota bacterium
GCGAGGTGCGCCGCCCAGGCGCCCGCGGCGCCGACGGCGAGCCCCGCGCCCGCGAGGACGGCCTGCGGCGGGGGGCCCGCCAGCCACGCGGCCGCCGTCGTGACCGCCGACGTCAGCGTCCCCGGCGCCCACGGCCAGCGGCCGAGGCCGAGCAGCGTGGCCGCGAGGACCGCCGCCCTCACGCGGGACGAGCGCTCAGGCGATCCCGCGCGCGATCAGGGCGCGGTTTCGGATCAGGTAGTCGGCGAAGGAGAGGACGGTGAGCGCCGCCACCACCCAGACCAGCGCGGCGGCGGCGGCGGCCGCCGCGCCCTCGAGCGTGTCCGGCCAGCCGCCCGCGTCGCGCCGTGCCGCCCCGGGCGCGAGAACGCGCGCGAAGAGGACCGTCCCCACGAGCAGGTTCTGGCTCAGTGTCTTGGCCTTGCCGAGCGGCGACGCCGCGATGAGCCGGCCGCGGGCGAGCGCGTAGCGCCGGAACGCCGTGATGCCGACCTCGCGGCCGAGGACCAGCAGCACGAGCCACACCGGGAGCTCGCCCAGGACGCCGAGCGGGACGAGCGTGACCGCGAGCAGGAGCTTGTCGGCGAGCGGGTCCCAGATCTTGCCGAACGGGGTCACCGTCCGCGACCGGCGTGCGAGCACGCCGTCGTAGACGTCGGAGAACGCGGCCAGGAGGAAGAGCACGAAGGCGCCGAAGCGGGCGGCGAGCGGATCGAGGAGGATGAGGGCGCCGAGCGCGGGGCAGGCCAGGATCCGCGCGACGGTGATGCGGTTGGGGTTCACGGCGCGAAAGATAGCGCGCGCCCCGGGGGGACGCCCGGCGGCGCGGCGCGCGGTGACGACGCCCTAGAACTCCCGCAGGATCTGCGCGACCGCGGCCTCCGAGAGCCGCGCCTGCCAGTCCGGGCGGGCCGGCTCCTGCGGGTCGGAGCTGTGAACCAGCACGTAGCGGCCGCTGCGGAACTCGTCGAGGAAGACGTACTTGTACCCCGAGCCCAGGTAGGTCCAGACCTCGTAGGGAAGCTGGAACGCGGTCTCGGCGGTGCGCTGCGAGAAGTCGCCGTCCTCGAGCTCCGGGTCGAGCGTGCGCGCGACCCGGAGGTCGGGCTCCCCGAGCCGCGCGCGCACGACTTCGCGCGCGTCGAGCGCCTCGGCGCGCTGCAAGGCCAGGACCCGCGGCTCGCCGGGCGCGCCGGCCATCGCCTCGCGCGTGAGCGCGTCGCCCTCGTACGCCAGCGCGAGGTCCTCGTCCACCTGCACGTCCTGGTCCAGCTCCGCGCCCGGACTCCGGGAGTCCACGATCCGGAAGCGGTAGGTGTAGCCGTGGTAGAGGTAGAGGACCTTCACCTCGCCGGGGCGCAGGACGCCGGTGAAGGTGAAGGTCGCCCCCTGGAGCGACGGGTCGGTGGGCTCGATGAACAGGAGCCGCGGCTCGTCCGTGTCGTTCCGCAGCTCGATCGTGCGCGGGTGGACGGGGCTGGGGAGGGTCGAGATCGGCGCGGCGCAGCCGGCGAGAGCGAGGGCGAGCGCGCCCGCGGCCGGGATCCTCACGAGGCGTTCACCATTCACCCTCCCGTCCGCCCGGCGCTCCGCCGGTCACGACAGGCTGCGGATCACCAGCTTGCTCACCTGCTTCAGCGTGTCGAACACGCCGTCCCCGCGGATCGCGACCGCCTCGTAGCTCGGGGCGCCCAGCGGGTTCATCGCGCCCTCCAACTCCGGCACCGCCGCGGCGTTGGGGAGGTCGCGCTTGTTGTACTGGATCACGAACGGCATCCGCTGCAGGTCGTAGCCGTGCTCGAGCAGGTTCTCCGCGAGGTTGTACATCGATTCGATGTTCGCGTCCAGCCTCTCGATCTGGGAGTCGCCCACGAAGACGACGCCGTCCACGCCCTTGAGGATGAGCTTGCGGCTGGCGTTGTAGTAGACCTGCCCGGGCACGGTGTACAGGTGGAACCGGGTCTTGAACCCGCGGATCGACCCCAGGTTCACCGGGAGGAAGTCGAAGAACAGCGTGCGCTCGGTCTCGGTCGCGAGCGAGATGAGCTTCCCGCGCGTGCTGGGGTTCACGCGCTCGTAGATGTACTCCAGGTTGGTCGTCTTGCCGCCCAGTCCCGGCCCGTAGTACACGATCTTGCAGTTGATCTCGCGCGAGGCGTAGTTGATCATCGACACGGGTCGGTCCTCCGCTCGCGGCCCGCGTCCTACTCGCGGAACAGGTGGTCGATCTCGTCCGCCGCCTGGGCCGCGAAGTCCCCGCCCAGGCCTGGTCCGGCGCCGTCCCGCCCGCGCACGGCCAGGATGTCGCCGAAGATGCCGTCCAGCTCCTTCACGGCCTGGCGCACGCGCAGCCGGACGAGCCCCAGGGTCGTGCGGTCGTCGAAGAGCACCGCCAGGATCGCGCGTTTCCGGACGTCGGCCAGCACCATGCTCTCGCGCTCGCCCTGGTGGACGAGCGAGGAGAACTCGGGCTCGCCGATCAGCGTCGCGAGGTGGTCGTTGGCGGCGAAGTCGGCCGCCGAGAGCGTCGCGAACGCGTTCGTGTCGAAGCGCGGCTCCTCGCCCGAGACCGCGATGAGCTGACCGCTGCGGTCGATGAGCAGGGTCGTGCGGGCGCCGGCCTCGCGCGTGAGGTCCGCGAGCTGCACGCGGATGCGGCGCACGTCCTCCTCGAGGAAGGACCAGATGCCGGCGGTCATCGGCGCGGCGCCCCCGCCGGCGCCGGACTCCGGCCGCGGCCGGGCCGGCCGCCGTCCGCCGGCCCCGCGCTCCGCGTCACGTGCGCTGTCGCGGCGGGCGTTCAGAGCTCCCGCCGGCCGGCCAGGGCCTCGCCGATCGTGAGCTCGTCCACGAACTCGATGTCGCCGCCGATCGGGATGCCGCGCGCGATCCGCGAGACCCGCACGCCGAGAGGCTGGAGCCGGCGCAGGAGGTAGAGCGCCGTGGCCTCGCCCTCGACGTCGGGGTTCGTGGCGAGGATCACCTCGTCGGCGCCGCCCGCGGCGACGCGGCGCTCGAGCAGGTCCGCCGTGAGCGCGTCGGGCCCGCGCCCGTCGAGGGGGCTCAGCCGCCCGTGGAGGACGTGGTAGACCCCGCCGAAGCCGCCGCTCCCCTCGATCACGCGGATGTCGCTCGGCTCCTCGACCACGCAGATCGTCCTCGGGTTGCGTCGCGGATCGCGACAGATGCGGCAGAGATCGCCCTCGGCCACGTTGGCGCAGCGCGAGCAGAACGTGACCTTCTCGGTCACGTCCCGGATCGCCCCCGCCAGGCGCAGGGCCTCCTCGCGAGGCTGCTTCAGCAGGAAGAAGGCCAGACGACCGGCCGTTTTTCGGCCGATGCCGGGGAGCCGCGCCAGCTCCTCGACCAGCGTCTCGATCGCGTCGGGCATGGGATCTCGCGGGCGGAGGCCGCGCGGGTACGCCGCGGCGAGGGGCCGGTCGCCCGACCCCCGGCCGCGGCGGTCAGGGGATGGGCCTCACAGCAGCCCGGGGAGGTTCAGGCCGCCGGTGATCTTCCGCATCTCCTCGGCGGCCACGTCGCCGGCGCGCGACATCGCCTCGTTGACGGCGGCGATGATCAGGTCCTCGAGCATCTCGACGTCGTCCGCGTTCACGACCTCGCGCTCGAGCTTGAGCGCGACGAGCTCCTGGCGGCCGTTCACGACGGCCGTCACCATCCCGCCCCCCGCGGTGGCCTCGACCTTTCGGTCCGCCAGCTCGGCCTGCATCTGGCTGACCCGCGCCTGCATCTTCTGCGCCTGCTTCAGGAGATTCTGGAAGTTGTTCATGCTCGCGGTCCTTGGGGCGACGATGGCGATCGGCGGACGACATCCGGCGGTTCCCGCCGCCGCCACGGCGGGCCGAACGAAGCTCCCACCTCGAAAGATCGGCGGCGCGCGCCCGCTCGGCCACCGGCCTCACGACCGGTCCGGACGCTGCGCACGCTGGCCGCTCGAAAGCGGCGGCCGTTCAGGGCAACCCGGGCCCGGCCGCGCGGCGGTCCTACACGACCGGGTCGGCGTCGAAGATCTCGAGCGCCCGCCTCACGAGCGGGTCGTTGCGGTCGAGCCGGCGCAGCGGCGGCCGCTCGGGGGTCGCCGCCTCGCCGGCGTTCACGCGAAGCCGGAGCGGGCGCGGGCCCGACCAGGCGGAAGCGACCGCGTCCTCGACGAGCCGCTGGTTCCGGGGCTCGCGGAGGGTGTCGGCGACGAAGCGCCGGTCCCCGGGCACCCGCAGGACCAGCTCGTCGCCCTCGAGCGCCGGCGTCTCGAGCCCGGCGAGCATCCCGCCCAGGCTCGCGCGCTGACGCCCGACGCGGTCCACCACCGCCTGCCACACGGGGACCATCGGTCCGGAAGCCGCCGCGCGGCCGTCGCGGCCCTCGGCCGGGTCGGCGCCGCCGGCGGCCGCCGCCGCTGCGGGAGCCGGACGCGGCGCGGCCGCGTCGGGACCGTCGTCCGCCGGCGACGCGGTGGGAGAGTACGCTCCGACGGGCGTCCGTGATTCCACGTCCGCGGCCGCGGCCGCGCCCCTGGACGGGTCGTCCGCGGCCGAGCCGGCCCGGCTGCGCGCCGGCCCGCGCTCCCGCACGCCCCCGGCGGGACGCCCCCGCCCGGCACCCCCCGGGGACCCGCGCCGTGCCACCGGCTCCCCTCCTGCCGCCGTGCGGACGGGGACCCCGCCGCCGTCGGAGGGACCGTCTCCGCCCGTGCGGACCTCGTCGAGCAGCGAGGCGACGTCCGCCGTGCGGTCGAGCAGCGCGAGCCGCACCAGCAGGAACTCGAGCAGCGAGGCGGGATGCGACGTCCCGCGGAACGCGAACTCGTGCTCGGTCAGGATCGCGGTGGCGCGCAGCAGGTCTTCGAGCCCGATCTCGCGCGCCGCCTCGCGATACGCGTCGCGGAAGGCGTCCGGCGTCTCGGCCAGCGCCTCGCCCCCCGGGAGGGCGAACAGCATCAGGTCGCGCAGGTGTCCGTAGAGTCCCGCGTAGAAATCGAACAGGTCCACGCCTTCGCCGACGAGCTTGCGCACGAACCGCACGGCCGCCGCCGGGTCGCGGCGCCGCATGGGCTCCACGGCCTCGAGGTACAGCTCCAGCCCGGCCACGCCGAGCACCTCGCGGACGGCGTCGGCGTCGAGCGGGCCCGCGCCCGCCCCGGCGAGCGCCAGCGCCTGGTCGAGCATCGACAGCGCGTCGCGGAGGCTGCCGTCGGCCTTGCGCGAGAGCAGGAACAGCGCCTCCTCGGTCACCGCCTGCCCCTCGCGGGCGCAGATCTCGCGCAGGCGGGCCTCGACGTCGCGCGCCGGGATGCGCTTGAAGTCGAAGCGCTGGCAGCGCGACAGCACGGTCGGCAGCACCTTCTGGGGGTCCGTCGTCGCGAACACGAAGAGCACGTGGGGCGGCGGCTCCTCGATCGTCTTCAGGAGCGCGTTGAACGCGTCCTTCGACAGCATGTGGACCTCGTCCACGACGTAGACCTTCCGGCGGCCCTCGGCGGCCGCGTAGCCGACGCGCTCGCGCAGCTCGCGCACGTCCTCGATCCCGCGGTTCGAGGCGGCGTCGATCTCCATCACGTCCAGCGAGCGGCCGGCCTGGATCGAGACGCACAGGTCGCAGCGTCCGCACGGCTCCCCGTCCTCCAGGGCCGTGCAGTTCACGGCGCGTGCGAGGAGCCGGGCGGCGGTGGTCTTGCCGCTGCCGCGCGGCCCCGCGAACAGGTAGGCCGAGCCGACGCGGCCGGCCCGGAGCGCGTTGCGGAGGGTCTCGGTGACGTGCGACTGGCCGACCAGCTCCGAGAACCGCCGCGGGCGGTAGGCCAGCGCCAGCGGCACGCGGCTGGTCGTTCGGTCGGGCGCGGGTTCGGTCAGGTGGGTCGCGTGGATCGGGGGGGACGACGCGCGCTCGGAAGAGCCCCCCAGGTTGACGCAGCGGCGCCGGTCGCTACGTACCGCTGCTACCTCTCGGTCCTGACGGGGTTTGTAGTTCCGTGCCCTGCGGACCTGGGGGAAGAGCCAGAGTAGCGCCCTCCAGGGTTCCCTGTCAAGCTGGCGCCGATGGGCTTTTCTCAAGCCGGAGAACGACTTCCGCGCCTCGCTCCCAGTTCCGGGCCTCGATCGTGCCGCCCCATCCCTGGACGATCCGGCGGGCGATCGCGAGCCCGAGCCCCGTCCCGCGGGTCTTGGTCGAGAAGTAGGGCTCGAAGAGACGCTCCAGGTCCTCGCGCGCGATCCCCGGCCCGGTGTCGCGCACGAGGATCTCGGCCAGGGCCGGCGCCGCGTCGTAGCGGAGGGCCAGCAGGATGCCGCCGGCCGCGGGGCCGCGCTCCGCCCTCGACGCGCCCGCTCCGTCACCCTCCGGTCCCCCGCCGTCTCCGCCGTCCCCCGCCATCGCCTCGCGCGCGTTCTCCAGCAGGTTCACGAGGATCTTCTTCAGCCCGTCCACCTCGGCGCGCACGCGCGCGGGCTCGCCCTCCACGGTCAGCTCGACGTGCGGTCCTCCGGCGGGGGCGTAGAGGGCCGCCACGTCGCGCAGCACGGGCTCGGGATCGATCGACCGCGCCTCGCGGCCGCGGGCCCCGAAGCGGCTGAACTCGCCGGCGATCCGTTCGAGCCGGCCGATCTCCGAGAGCACCAGCTCGAGCGTGCGGCGGAGCCGCGCGGGCAGGTCCGCGGGCGGGCGCTCCAGCAGCCGGCCGACGTGCTGGAGCGAGAGCTTGATCGGCGTGAGCGGGTTCTTGATCTCGTGCGCGACCTGCCGCGCCATCTCCTCCCAGGCGACGGCGCGCTGAGACGCGAGCACCGCCGAGAGGTCCTCGAAGACGACCACGAGGCCGCGGCGCTCCCCGGCCTCGCCGACCAGCGGCGCGAACGTCAGGTGCAGCGTCCGCGAGCCGTCGCCGTCCGCGAGGCGCACCTCGTCCTCGCGGCGATGACCGAGGCGCAGCGCCCGCGCGGTGCGCTCCCAGAAGGCGGGGGGGAGCAC
>DATBJZ010000009.1:0-21201 GCA_036556125.1 Gemmatimonadota bacterium
GGCGGGAGCATCGAGGTCATTCCCGTCCTCGACGTTCTCGCCGGCCGCGCCGTGCGCGCCGACGGGGGAGCTCGCTCGGGCTACGAGCCGCTGCGGAGCGTCTGGGCGGCCCCGGCCGCGGCCGCCGCCGACGCGGGCGGCGCTCCGGATGCAGCGACCGGCGACCCGGTCGAGCTGGCGCGCGCCGTCCGCGACGGCTTCGGCGCCCGCACGGTCTACGTGGCCCACCTCGACGCGATCGCCGAGGCGTCCGGCGCGGCCCACGACCGCCGGCCGGCGCCGGCACGGCCGGAGCTGGATGCGGCGTGCGAGCTCGTCGGAAGGATCGCCGCGCTGGGCGTGGACGTCTGGATCGACGCCGGGACGGGCGATCCGGCGGCCGCGGATCGGGTGCTCGCCGCCGGCGCATCGCGCGTCGTCGTCGGGCTCGAGACCGTGGCCGGCGTCGAGGAGCTCGACGCGCTGCCGCAGGAGCGCCGGCTGGTCTTCGGCCTCGACGTTCGCTCGGACGGCGTCGTCGCGGCGGCGCCGGAGCTGCGCCGGCTGACCCCCGGCGCGGCGGCGGCGCGCGCGGCGGCGGCCGGGTTCCGGTCGATCCTGCTCCTCGATCTGGACCGCGTCGGGCGGAGCGGCGGCCCTGCGCTCGAGGCGCTGCGCGGGCTGCGGCGGATGACGCCCGGCGTGGAGTGGGGGGTCGGCGGCGGGGTGCGGGGCGAGCGGGACGTCGCGGCCCTGGAAGCCGCGGGCGCGGCGTGGTGCCTCGCCGGGTCGGCCCTCCACCACGGCCGCCTGCGGCCGCGGACGGATCAGGTCCGGTCCGCGGTCCCGGCCCCGAGGGTCTCCCTGCAGAACGCGGACTGACCCGGCGACTCCTCGACCTCGACCTCGAGCGACGTCAGGGCGGCCCCGCCGAGCGACTCCAGCTCGTTGCGGAAACGCTCCAGCAGGTGGCGCGCGAGCAGCTCGGCGGTCGTGTTCTCGATGGGGAGCAGCACGACGTCGTCGCGCGGCAGGAGGTAGCGCTTCCCGCGGCAGGACGCCTCCACGACGTCGCCGTCCTCCCGCACGCGGATCACGGGGTTCCGCGTCGCCAGGAGCACGCGGTGGTCGAGCTCGTCGGCCAGCCGCTTCATCGCGCGCTTGATCGTGACGAAGTTCATCACGTAGCGGCTCGGCCCCAGCGGGCCCTCGACGGTGACCCCGACGCGGTAGTTGTGCCCGTGGAGCCGCTCGCACTCGTGGCCCTCGTAGCTGATGAAGTGGCCCGAGGCGAAGCCCAGGTAGTCCTTCGTGACGTGGACGCGGTAGCTGCTCATCACCCGAACAGCGAGGCTTCGAGCACCGCCGGGTTCAGCGAGCCGGCGCGGAACGTCCGGCCGGTGGCGACGTTCGTGATCGCCACCTCGGCGGGGCTGAAGAGCAGGGGGTCGATCCGGTAGAAGTCCCCGTCGTAGCGCCGGAAGATCTCGTAGAACGGCGTGCCGTAGTCGCCGGACGCGGACGCCGGGACGCGCGCGGCGAGCGCCTCCAGCTCCGCGTCGTCGCCGCGCACCGTGTACGCGGCGCGGCCGCCGTACAGGATGCAGTCGTTCGTGCGGCCGATCGCGCGCAGGTCGTTCTTCGCGACCGGGGCGATCGGGGCCGAGCCGAACCCGGCGAGCACCGTGGTCACGTCGAAGCCCAGCTTCTCCATCTTGTGCAGGCCGGTCTCCAGCACCCGCGCCGAGATCTGCACGCACCCGGCGACGCTCGCGGTGGGCGCGACCACGACGGCCACCCGCTCGGAGGGCAGCCCCGCGCGGCCGGCCACGTAGTCCACGACGGCCTCGTCCGGGAGCTGCCGCGCCTCGAGCACGAGCACCCCGGCCGGGACGTCACCCGCCTGCTCGGCGTAGCCGAGCTTCCCGAACAGCTCGTCCTCGACGCGCGCCACGGCGCGGATCGGGCCCGACCCCATCGCGAAGTACTCGCCGGTCTTGATCGCCCAGCCGGCGTACTGCGAGGCGAGGCACGGGAAGGCCGGCCGGTCCGCGCGCAGGACGAGGCCCGGGTAGGACACGCCGCCGATCTCGAGAGACGCCCCCTCGATCGCCGCCAGGTCCGCGAGGCAGATCCGCGCCAGGAGCCATCCGGCGCCGTAGCCGCCCGGCGCCTCGACGCCGGCGTCCACGACCAGCGCGCCGTTCCGGAGCCGGCGCACCGCGACGCCGTAGCCGGCGCCGCCGTCGCGGCAGAGCTCGTCCACCAGCGCGCGGGCGCGGCGGTTCATCTCGAGCTGCACCGGCGCCGTCATCGCTCCCTCCACACGAGGATCTCGCCCCTCCCGAGCTGCGCGAAATCTCCGGCGTAGCGCCGGAAGAGGCCACCCGTGAACCGCTCCGCGAGGGGAAACCCGAGATCGCTCCGGAGCGCGCGGACGAGCAGCCTCACGAACACGGGATCGTAATCGCAGGCGGGGCGGAACGTGGGCAGGAGCGGCGCCTCGCCGAAGACCACGAGCGAGCCGCGCTTCGTGCCGAGGCCCGGCTCGGGACCCGCGTCGCCGAGGACCACGACGGTTCCGGCGATCGCGTGGAGGCCCGCCCGCGCGCCGGCCGAGCGGCCCACGGCCACGAGGCCGCGGCGCATCGCGGCGCCGGCCTCGGCGCCGGCGGCGCCGTGCACGAGCAGCACGCCGCCCGTCATCCCGCGCGGATCTCCCGGCAGGGCGCCTCCGGCGCGGTCCCCGGCGTCGCCCCTCACCCGCACCAGGCCGCCCGACATCCCCGCGCCCGCGCCCCAGCCAGCCGAGCCGCGGACCTCGATCTCCCCGCCGGCCATCTCCGCGCCGACGCGGTCGCCCGCGTCCCCCTCGACGAGGAGGCGGCCCGCGGCCATGCGCGCGCCCAGTCCGTCGAGCGCGCCGGCGCCCCGCACGACGAGCTCGGGCGTTCCGTCGGGCAGCGGGCCGGAGCGCACGTCGAAGATCTCCCCCAGCTCCGCGGCGCTCCGTCCCGGCCCCGCGCGCATCCGCGGGACCGCGGCCTCGCCCGCCGCCGCGAGCCGGTCCGGCGCGAGCGCCTCGCCGGTCCCGCGCGGGACCTCGCCACGCGCGGTGAGGGTGATGCGGATCACGCACGCCCCTGCGCCAGCACGATGTCGAACGTCCCCGCGAAGCGGGCGGGCCCGGCGTCCGCCTTCACCAGCTCGATGATCCTGCCGGGGTCGTCCGAGCGGCACATCTCGCCGCACGCGTCCTTCGGCGCCAGGAAGGGGTCGCCCTCGAAGTAGAGCTGGGTCGTCAGCGGGACGTGGCCCGGGCTGCCGACGGTGAAGTGGATGTGCGCCGGCCTGAAGCCGGTGCTGCTTCCCGGCACGAGCGGGTAGCGTCCGGGCATCACGGACGCGAACTCGTAGCGCCCTTCGCGGTCGGTGCGCAGCGCGCCCCGCAGGCGGTACTCCTCCTCCGCCGAGTGGTAGCTGCCCTCGGCGTCCGCCTGCCACACGTCGAGGAGCGCGTTCGGGAGCGGCGTCCTGCAGTCCGGCCCCAGCACGCGGCCGCGGATCACGATGCGGTCGCCGGGCTCGTCCGGTCCGGCCAGCGAGGTCCGGCTCGGAGCGCCCGCCACGTAGAAGGGACCCTCGACGTCCGCCGTCGTCGGCTCGCAGCTCGGCGCATCGTGCAGGGGGCCGCGGCGGAAGCCGCGCGTTCCCCCGTGCGGCGCCGTGCCGCCGGCGGCGTGCCGGATGCCCCCGCGCCAGTCGACGCCGAACCCGGCCACGGCGGCGGCGCCGGCCAGCGGTGAAAGGGACAGCCAGCGGAGGAGCTCCCTGCGGTCCCACGGTCGCGTCGCCATTCGCCCCCCTCCGGGGTTGTGTGTCCTCGGAACGGCCCGGCCCGTTCAGGGCCGGAGCAGGTCGTGCAGCCTGAAGTGGTACTTGCCGAGCTTCCCTCCGTAGTTGCCGGCGGTGATCGCGCGCACGCCGCCCGTCGCCGCGGCGGCGCGGATCCCGACCCGCATGGCGTCGGCCACCGCGCCCTCGCCGAGCCCGTCGATGACGATCTCCAGAACCGAGTTCACGCCGGCAGGCAGCGCGCTTGCGACGGACGCGCGCAGCGTGGGGCAGTACGCCTCGTTCGTGGAGGCGATGAGGCCCGGGTAGGACGATCCCACCTTGCTGCCGCTGCGCACGACGCCGCCGGGGAACGGCAGGATCACGTCGGCCACGCGCCCGATCGCGTCGACGGCCGCCTCGGCGGCGGCGAGCGCCGCGCCCGCGGAGTCCGCGAGGATCAGGAAGTTGCCGCCGCCCACCGCCTCGGCGACCCCGAAGGACTCCTCGACGAGGAACTCGCCCTCCATCACCGGCACCCGCCAGTAGCGGCGGCCGCCGATCACCTTGCTCGCCTGGTGGCGGTCGCCGAACACGCGCAGCTGCCCCCCGGCCGGCACGCGCCGCCCCGATCCCGGCAGGCCGTCGAAGCAGGCCGTCGTGGGGCAGGTGAGGACGCACTGTCCGATGCGCTCGAGCAGCCGCTTCCCGAGCCCGTCGGTGTCCATGGCGAAGAGCAGGAGGCTCGCGCCGGGACGTCCGTCGGGCGTGCGTCCGGCGTCGAGGAGCGTCTCGATCCCCGCCTCGCACTTGCAGCCGATGACCGACGTGGCGAAGCCGGTGAACGACCGGGCCGCCTCGAGCGCCCAGCGCTCGCTGGCGGCCGTGACCAGCACCCGCGCCCCCCGCATCGGGAACGCCTCGGCGAACGTGTCCTCGATCTCGACGCCGTCGATCTTCACGCGCCGCTCCGCCGGCCGCCGCGCCGATCGACCCTCCCGCGATCGCCCCCCTCGCCCTTCGGCGGCCGGGGGCGAGAGGCGCCGGCCGGCGCCGGCGTGAGCTCGGGCGGCTCCCCGCGCAGGAGCCGGGCCTCGACGGGGTAGCTCTCCAGGCGGATCGAGTAGCGGCTCTCGAAGCCGGCGCGCAGCCGTTCGCCGGCGCCGTCGTCCACGGCCGGCGCCGCGCGCAGCGTGCGGCCGGCGACCGACCGCCGGAGCTCTCCGTCCTCGAGCACGACGGTGCCGGCCTTCAGGACGTAGCGCGGCGAGGCGAACATCCGCTCGACGTCGCCGTCGCGCGAGTAGAGGGCGACGTCGGCGTCGGCGCCGGGGCCGAGGTGCCCCTTCCGCACGAGCCCGGCGAGGCGCGCCGGGGCGGCGCGGGTCACGATCGCGATCTCGGACAGCGTGTACTCGCGGTCCAGACCGTCGGCCAGCGCGCTGCCCTCGAGCGCACCCTCGGGGAGGCGGCGGATCTCCTCGTCCCGGAAGGCGCGGTCCGCCAGCAGGCGCAGGAGCCGCGGGTAGGAGCGGAACGACGCGCCGTTGGGGTGATCGGTCGAGAGCACGACCCGCCACGGATCGCGGGCGAGCAGGAACAGCTCGAGCCCGGCGGCCCACTGCGTGGCGTGGACGCGGTTCCGGTCGCGGTACTCGAACGGGACGATGCCGCATCCCGTCTCGGCCTCCACGTCCACGTTCACCCACCTGCGGCCGGTCAGGCGGTGGAGGAGCCAGCCCGCCGGCTCGTCCGCCGTCATCACCGTGGCCGGCCCGAACAGCACCTGCCCCACGTCGAAGCTCAGGTTGTCGTGCGCGTTCACGTACTCGGCGACCCGGCTCCCGGCGCACGCGGGCAGGCCGCCGGGCTCGCCGCCGTAGGCGTGGAACTGCACGTGCGCGAAGTGGGCGCGCCGCCCCTCGAGCGCCGCCATCGTCGCCAGCGTGGTCTCGACGTTCCCGGCGACCCCCAGGTTGTTGCAGTGCAGGTGCAGCGGGTGGGGCAGCCCGAGCTCGGCCGCGGCGTCGGCGAGCGCGGTGACGATCGCCCGCGGCGTCAGCGACGTGCCGGCGACCGTCTCGTCGAGGCCGGCGACGTTGCCGCCGCCCGCCTTCCACGCGGCGACGCCGCCGGGGTTCACGGCCTTCATCCCGAGCGCGCCCGCCGAGCGCACGATCCACCCCGCGGCTTCGGTGAACCGCTCGCGCTCGCCGCGCTCGAGGAGGGAGAGCAGGAGCGCGTTGTTGCCGAGGAGCGCGAGGAAGCCCGAGTCGAGGATGGGCACGTCGGCGAGCTCGGCGTGCGCGTGGCGGGCGCCGAGCGGGGCGATCGCCGCGTCCACGGCGCTCGTGTAGCCCAGGCCGGCGTACAGGTAGCCCGTCGCGAAGGAGGAGGGCACCGTCCCGCCGGTCCCCGCGCGTCCGGCGCCGTCCTCGAGCTCCGGCGCCGGCAGGCCCTCGGCGCGGGCCCGGTCGGGGGAGAGGCGCCGGGCCGCGGTGACCTTCTGGCCGGCGATGTGGCAGTGGAGGTCCACCCCGCCCGGAAACACCACGAGCCCCCGCGCGTCGAGGGCGGGCGCGTCGTCGGGGAGCTCGGCCACGATGCGGCCGTCCTCCACCAGCACGTCCCGGACCTCGCCGTCCACCCCGTTGGCCGGATCGTAGACCGCCCCTCCGCGGATCCGGAGCCGCTCCGTCACACGCCTCCGCCGGCACGAAGGGGGTCCGTCGCCCGATCCCGCGCGGAGGGGCGCGTCACGGCCGGCCCTCCCGAAGGGCCGCGAGGATGCGGCGCAGCCAGGTCTCCTCGTCGGGGTAGCGGGAGCCCACGGCGGGGCGCAGGCCGAGAGCGACGCCGTCCATCCGGAAGAGCGTCCCTCCCGAGGCGAGGCCGCCCGGGGCGCTCCGCAGCCGGACGCGCGCGGCGCCGTCCAGGCTGTTCGGCTCCGAGTCCAGGAGCACGAGGGGCAGATCGCGCAGCCGCGCGAAAGCGGGCTCGTCCGGGAGCTCCGCCGGGTCGGCGCCCACGACGAGGGCCGCGTCCACCGCCCCCGTTTCGAGCAGCCGCGCCGCGCCGGTCCCGCGGCCCAGCGAGCGCGGCCAGCCCGCCGAGAAGTCCACGGCGATGGGGAAGCCGGTCTGCCAGGTGAGCACCGCCTCGGCGCCGACGCGGTTGCCGCCGCCGCGAAGGGGTACGAGGCGCACGCGCGTCACGGCGTTGAGCGTGGCCGCCGTCGCGCGCAGGGCGTGCTGCTGGCCGGCGCCCAGCGGGGCGTCGAAGACCCACGCGACGTAGGGCGCGGCCGCGATCCGGTCGAGGAGCCGGGCGGCGAGGGCGGCGGACGGGTCGGCCGGATCCGGGACCGGGCCCGATGCGGCCTTCCCGTCCATCCGCCGGCGGGCCAGCTCGCGCAGCAGCCACAGGGTCTCGAGCTCGCGCCCGGGCGGGACCGTCCAGTCGCCGCCGCCAGGCGCGGCCCTCACGCGCACGACCCGGCTCTCGTCGCCGGCCACCCCGAAGCGTTCGAGCAGACGCGGGTGGGTCCCCGCGGGATCCGCGAGCCAGAGCACGACGAGGGCACGGTGCAGGGCGACCTCGCCCAGGGTCGTCGTCACCTCGCCCCACTCGGCGAAGGCGGCGACGGCATCGGGGTGGTTCGGACCCGCCGCCGGGTCGATGGCGCCGCGCAGGCGCTCGGCGATCTCCACCGCGGGGCGAACGGCCTCGCAGGACGTCCTCACGAGGCCCCACACCAGAGGCCGGCGGGCGTCGCGGAGCAGTCGTGCCGCCGCCCTCACGGCCTCGTCGTCGTGGACGGGGCGCCCCTCGACGACGGCCGCTGGCTCCTCCTCCGGCCGCGGGGCGAGGAGCCACCGGCGGCCGGCCTCGCACGCGCCGCGCGCCTCCGCCACGCGGCCGTCCCGCACGACGACCTCCACGTCGTCGCAGGCGCAGCCGCAGCGCGGGCAGACGATCACGGTGCTCACGGATCGGCAGGGACGCGGACGTCCGGCTCGAGACCGGCGGCAGCCGGAAGGTGCCTCCGCCCGGGGAGACCGTGCGCGGCGGGGACGTGCGTCGCCGCGAGGACGTCCGTCACCGGCAGCGCGCGCCAGGGGAAATCGGTCGGGAGGGAGGCGGCGGGTACGAGATCGCGCTCCACCCGCGCGGCGAGCGCGCGCAGGGCGGTCAGGCAGTCGGCGGCGCTCGCCCCGGCGGCGTAGAGCGTGCAAACCGGGCGCCCCGCGGCGACGGGGTCGCCGGGAAACGGCACGTCCGCCACGCGGCAGGACGGCGCGGTCGCCGGGTCCCTCGCCAGGGGCCAGCCCTCCGACGGGAACGCGATCACGTCCTCGCGCGCCCAGAGCACCGCCTTCCCGCGGATTCCGTCGGGCGCGGCGAGCCAGCCCGCCTCCGGATCCACGCGCCCCCTGCAGGCGGCGGCGTGCAGCGCGAAGAGCGGCTCGGTCGCGGTGTCCACCAGATCCATCGAGGCCGTGTGACGCGGGTTGACCTCGACCGGCACGAGCTCGCCGCGCCGGAGCACGAAGTCCATCCCGCCCCAGCCGCGCAGACCGAACGCGCGGGTCGCCGCGCGCGCGGCGGCGAGCGCCTGCTCCCGGAGCGAGACGTCGTCGGACGCTCCGGGGAGCGCGGTGAGGCTGCCGCAGTACGCGAAGGGCGGAGCCCCGAACGCGGCACGGTCCTCGACTGCCGCGGCGAGGGCCAGCGGCCGCACCTCGCGCCCGTCGGCCACGAACGAGAGGCCCAGCGCCGGGCCCTCGAGGAGCTCCTGGAGGATCTCGCCGCGCCCCGGCCGCGATCCCGCGGGGGCCGCCCGGATGCCGAGCCCGCCGCCGCGGGCCCGGGGCTTCCGCAGCCACGCCGACGCACGTGCGACCCGGTCATCGGGTGCAGCCGACCCCGCCCGGCGCCCGCGTCCGGGTCCGAGGCTCGTCGCCGACCCGCGGGCGCGGGTCCGCGCGGGGAGCGGGGAACCCGGACCGCTGCGTGCGGCGTCCGGGGCCGCGTCCGCGGCGACGGTCGCGAGGCGCCGCAGCCGGCGCGGCAGGACGGTCGCGGGCACGGGCACGCCGGCGGCGGACAGCGCCCCGAAGAAGCGGCCGGGGTCGCGGACCTGCCGCAGCACCGCGGGTGGGTTTCCGAGGAGCTCACGGCCCCGCGCGAGGCGGGCCACGGCCGCCGGGGCGTTCTCCAGGTCCGCGGCATAGGCGACGGCGCGTGTCGGAAGGCTCCCCGCGGCGAGCGCCGCCGCGCGCGCATCCCAGGCGCACCCCAGGTCCCGGGAGACGGCGACGCCGCGCACCCGCCGCCGCAGGTCGAGGTCGCCGAAGAAGTCCACGGCGACCGGGCGCACCCCGGCGCGGAGGGCGGCCTCGCAGAGGGCGCGGGCGGAGAGCCCGACGGCCAGCAGGTCGGCCGTCACGGGGGCCCGGAGCCGGTCCCGACGGCGGGTCGCGCGCGCGCACGCTCGTCGGTCGGTCGGCGCCGCGCCGGGCACGGTTGGCGCGGCGCCGTTAGAGGCTGTGGGAGAGCTCGAAGATGGACTCGGCGTCGAAGCTCTTGTCCGTGGACTCGAAGAGCGCGGCGATGCAGCGGCGGTGGATCTTCATCTTGTACTTCCCCGTGCCGAGCGCGCCGAAGACGGTCTTCCCCTCCCGCTGGGCGCCGTCGTCCCCCGGCTCGATGCCCTCGAGGCCGAGCGGCGGGACGGCGTTCAGGTCCACCGCGACCTTCAGCGACGGCGCCCCGGCCCAGTCGGACTTCTTCATGAGCTGCCGGCCCTCGGGACCGGCCGCGATGAGCAGGTCGGCGCCCTCGAGGAGCGGGGCGGCCTCGCCGGCCCTCGGCGCGAGCGTCGCGTCGACGCGCTCGCCGAACTGGCCGCGGAACTCGCGCAGCTTGCGTTCGAGACGCTCCGGGTTGGAGCCGGTGAAGCGGATCGTCGCTCCGGCGCGGGCGAGCATCAGGAGCGTCCGGCTGCCCACCGGGCCGACCCCCGCCAGCACGACCGCGTGCCGGCCCTCCAGGCTGCCGAGCGTGCGCTCGACGCAGCGCACGGCCGCGGCGGCGGTGGTGTTGGACCCGTTGGGGTCGAGCATCGTGGAGACGCGGAACGGCCCGAAGAAGCTCTCCGGGAGCCGGTCGAACACCTCCTGGGCGGCGGGGACGTTCCCGCCGCCCACGAAGATGGCGCTGTTCACGAGATCCTTCGGCCCGCGGGTGAAGATCGTCCCCTGGACGAGCGAGGGCACGTCCTCGGGCGCGACCGCGCCGTAGCGCAGGAGCTCGTCGGCGCCGGAGTCGAGCGCCACGATCGAATCGAAGGCGCTCGGCAGCCGGTCGACGTCGAGCTGGAGCAGGACCTTCTTCACGAGCCGGGCGCCGGCGCGGGTCGGACGTCCGGCGGCCGGGCTACTTCCGGAACTCCGCCTTCTCGAGCTGCTTCTCGGAGCCCGAGGCGAAGGGGTGCGCGACCCCCGCCTTGCGCGAGGTCACGGTCTCGGCCCTCGGCTCGCCGCGCATCGCGCGCGCGATCGACTCCTTCGTGGCCCGGTAGTTGTAGTCGAAGATCTTCTGGTCGTCCTCGGCCTCCCAGTGGATGAAGACGCCCACCAGGACGCAGAGGTTGTCGTCGCCGGGCAGCACGCCGGCCTCGACCGAGTCCGCCACGGCGCGCGCGACGGCCGCCTGCGCGGGGCCGAACATCTGGACGGCCTGCTTGGCGCCCTTGATGGTGACCTTGTTGAAGAGGATGGTGTCCGGCTTGCACGGCAGGTTCGGGGCGACCACGGCCAGCAGCGTCGAGTGCCCCTCGCGCTGCGCGGACAGGGCGTTCGCGAAGGCGTAGCCGGCGGGCCCGTCCTTGGGGCCGATCATCAGGTCGATGTGGGCGACCTCGTTCCCGTCGCCGACGAGCGACTCGCCGACCATCAGCGCGCTTGAAGGCATCGCGTCTCCTCCTGAGTGGGCGTTGAGAGGCCCGGCCGTTCCGCGGGGGAGCGGACCGGGTCGACACTGCGGGCTGGGGGATGGAAGAGCGAAGGAAAGCCCGAGCCGGCCTCGCGGCCGGTTCGCGGCTCGCGCCGCCGGCTCGATTCCGTCGTCGATCGCGTCCGCGGCCCGCCGAACCCGCGCACCGACCCGACGGCCGGGGAGGCCCCGTGGACGCGCGGCGACTCTACCATCCGCCGCTCGACGTTGTCAAGGAACGGTCCGGGCGCCGACGCGGGGTCGTATCTTGTCCGCCATGCGGTTCCACATCCTGAGCGCCGGGACGGGCTGGCACACGGAGCGGCTCGAGGCGGCGTTCGCGGCGCGCGGCCATTCGGCCGGCACGGTGCCCGTCGAGGCCCTGGCCAGCCGCGCCGGCGTCGCGCCGCGCGTGAGCGCCGGGGGCGTCGGTCTCGACGACGCGGACGGCGTGGTCGTCCGGATCGTGCCGCGCGGCTCGCTCGAGCAGATCGTCTTCCGGATGGACGCCCTGCACCGGCTCGAGTCGATGGACATCCCGGTCGTGAACCCGCCGCGCGCACTGGAGCGCGCGGTGGACAAGTCCTGGACGACGGCCATCCTGGAGGCCGCCGGGGTCCCGACGCCGCGCACGGTGGTGGCCGAGCGGCTCGAGGACGCGATGGCGGCGTTCGAGCTCCTGGGCGACGTCGTGGTGAAGCCCCTCTTCGGCTCCAACGGCAACGGCCTGGTCCGCGTGAACGATCCGGACCTCGCCTACCGCGTGTTCCGCACGCTGGAGTTCGAGCGCGCGGTCTTCTACCTCCAGGAGATGCTGCCGCACCCGGGGTGGGACGTGCGCGCCTTCGTCGCGCGCGGGCGCGTGGTGGCGGCGATGACCCGGCGCAGCGGCGACTGGCGCAGCAACCTCGCACGCGGCGCGCGGGCGGAGGCCCGCGAGCTGCCGCAGGCGGAGGAGGCGCTCGCGCTGGCCGCGGCCGACGCGCTCGGGCTGGACTACGGCGGAGTGGACCTGATGCCGCTCGACGACGGACGCACGTACGTCATCGAGGTCAACGGGAGCCCCGGCTGGGAGGGACTCCAGGGCGTCACGTCGGTGGACGTCGCGGGGGAGATCGCCGAGGCGATGCTCGCCCGGGCGCGGAGCGGGCCTTCCGCGGCGGCCGGGGGACGTGTGGCCTGAGACGGAGGTCGCGCGCGCCGCGACGCTGGCGTGCCGCCTCGAGGCGGGGGCGCAGAAGCCCGGCAACGTGTTTCCGCGGCGTCCGGTCCGCGGGGTCGCGTACGAGGACTTCCTGGCGAGCGCCGACGCGGTCGGTCCGGTGCTGGGGGGGGCAGGCGAGCGCCCCGTCGGCGGGACGGTGCTGCGCGCGGTCGAGGCGACGCGCGCCGTCGTGCGCACGAACACGAACCTGGGAACGGTGCTGCTGCTCGCCCCGCTCGCGCGGGCGGCGCGGCGGGCGCAGCCGGGCGGGACGACGGGTGGACGGCAGACGGCGCTCCGGACCGCGCTGCGGGAGGTCCTCGCCGCGCTCGACGTGGAGGACGCCCGGCTCGCGTACCGGGCGATCCGGCTGGCGGAGCCCGGCGGATTGGGCCGCCGCCCGGAGCAGGACGTCGCCGCCGAGCCTGACGTGACGCTGCTCGAGGCCATGCGCCTGGCGGCGGAGCGCGACTCCGTCGCGCGGGAGTACGTCACGGACTTCGAGACGACCTTCGGCACGGGGCTGCCGCTGCTGCGGGAGCCGCTCGTGGCGGGTCTCCCGCTGCCGGCGGCCGCCGTCGAGCTCTACCTGGAGCTGCTGCGGCGCCTGCCGGACTCGCTGGTCGAGCGCAAGTTCGGACGCGACGCCGCGACCGAGGTGTCCGAGCGTGCGGGCGCCGCGCTCGAGGCCGGCGCGCGCGGGTCGGAAGCACGGGCCCGCGCGGTGGGCGAGCTCGACGCGTGGCTCCGCGACGAGAGTCGCGGCTGGAACCCCGGCACGACGGCGGACCTCGTCGCGGGCGTCCTCTTCGTCTGGCTGCTCACCGCGGACGACTCGCCGCTGCGTGCCGCGTGACGGACGAGCCCGCGGGCGCGGCTGCCAGGCGGACGAGTCCTCGCCCCGCGCCGTGAGTGCATCGCCGTTCGACGAGGTGGCCGCTGCCCGACGCGGGGGCGCGCGTCGAACGACGGGTGCGCGGGGACGTCGAATGAAGATTCTGGCCTACGAACACTTCACGGCACTGGGCGAGGCCGCGCCGCCGGCGCTCCGGCGCGAGGGCGGCGCGATGCTCCGCGCGCTGACGGCGGACCTGTGGCGGGCCGGCCACGACGTCGTGACGGTGGCGGGGTCGTTCCGCAGCGCCGCCCGGAGGGTCGACGCGGTCTGGATCGTCGCTCCCGAGACCGCGGGCCGTCTGGAGCGCCTGACGCGTGCGGCGCTCGCGGCGGGCGCGCGGGTGCTGGGGTCCGAGCCGGCTGGCATCCGCCTGGCCGCGAGCAAGTGGAGGACGGCGGCCGCTCTGCGGCGCGCCGGGGTCCCGGTGGTGCCGACGCGGCGGCTCGGTCCGCTGGTGCAGCGGATCGCATCGGGAGGAAACGGTGGGGGCCTGCAGCGGGACGGTCCGGGCGGGCCGGGCGTGCGGTGGCCGTGGAGCTTCCCGCTCGTCGCGAAGCCCGATGACGGCGTGGGCTGCGATGCGGTCCGGCTGGCGCGGGGTCCGGCGGATCTCGTTCGCCGCCGGGCGCCCTCCGCGCGCGGACGGTGGGTCGTCCAGCCCCGGGTCCGCGGAACGCCCGCAAGCGTGGC
Source organism: Gemmatimonadota bacterium (assembly GCA_036556125.1). GTDB lineage: Bacteria > Gemmatimonadota > Gemmatimonadetes > JACCXV01 > JACCXV01 > DATBJZ01. Next base: position 13,602 of record DATBJZ010000009.1, read on the forward strand.
GGTGCTCGTGGGCCCCGGGGCGGCGGTGCCGCTGGCCCTGGCTTCGCAGCGCGTGCTCGCCCGAAGGCGCTTCACGTACGCGGGCGGCGAGGTCCCGCTGCGCCGGCGGGATGCGCGGCAGGCTCGTGAGGTCGCGGTCCGCGCGTGCCGCGCCATTCCGGGCCTGGCGGGCTACGTGGGAGTCGACCTGATGCTCACGTCCGAGGGCCCCCTCGTGCTCGAGGTCAACCCGAGGCTCACCACGTCGTACCTGGGTCTCCGCGCGGCGACGCGCGCGAACGTCGCGGCGGCCGCGATCGCGGCGCTCGAGGGCCGGAGCCCCGGCCGGCTCCGTTTCACGCGCCGCGTGCGGTTCGACGCCGGGGGGGCGGTCGCCGACCGATGACGTCCGGGGGTGGGCACGAGCCGGTCATCGGCTGGGACGTCGGCGGCGCGAACGTGAAGGCCGTGCGGCTGGAGCACGGCGGACTCGCCCGCACGGCGGAGCTGCCGTTCGAGCTCTGGCGCGCGGCCGACGCCCTGCCCGCCGCGCTCCGCCACGTCCTCGACGGCCTCGGCGGGGCGCGGCTCCACGCGGTGACGATGACGGCCGAGCTCGCCGACTGCTTCCGGACGAAGCGGCAGGGCGTGACGGCGGTGATCGACGCCGTGGAGGAGGCGCTCGACGGCGCCGAGGTCCGCGTCTACAGCGTCCGCGGGGAGCTGCTCCCGGCGGAGCGCGCCCGGCGCGCGGCGTTCTCGGTGGCCGGCGCGAACTGGCACGCAGCGGCGGGCTGGCTCGCGCGGCGGGGGGAGTCCGGGATCCTGGTGGACGTGGGCTCGACCACCACCGACGTCGTCCCGTTCGCGCCCGGCCGGGTGCTCGCCCGCGCAACCACGGATCCGCAGCGGCTCCTCGAGGGCGAGCTCGTCTACACCGGCGCCCAGCGCACGCCGCTGTGCGCGCTGGTGCGGACGGTGCCGCTGCGGGGCCGCGAGTGTCCGGTGGCCGCGGAGCACTTCGCGATCGCCGCGGACGCGCACGTCTGGCTCGGGACCCTGCCGGAGGCGGCGTATCGCTGTGCGACGCCGGACGGCGGCCCCGCGACGCGCGACGGTGCGGCTGCCCGGCTGGCGCGGACGGTCGCCGCGGACGTGGAGATGCTCGAGCCCGGCGACCTCACCGCGATCGCCGAGCGAGCGGCCTCCGCCCAGGTGGGGATGATCACGCAGGCGCTCGTGCGCGTGGCGGCGCGCACGTCGCCGGAGCTGCCGCTCTGGAGCGAGGGCAATCCAGCGCGGCCCGATCCCCAGCCGCTCCCGGCCACGGCCGCGACGCACGTGTGGGTGGCCGGCTCCGGGGCGTGGCTGGCGGAGGCCGCGGCGCGCCGCTGCGGACTGCAGGCCACGCGGCTCGCGGACGGGCTGGGCGAGGCCGCCCGCGTCCTGCCGGCGCTCGGCGTGGCGAGCCTGCTGGCCGACGCGGCGGGACCTTCGCCGGAGGCCGGGGGGCCGCCGGTGCGCGCGGCGGAGCGGGCGCTGCGCGCCGGGGAGTCGGCGTCCGCGGGATCGCCCGCGGGCGGCGCGGACGGACCGTCGGAGCGGGCCCGTTCGGCCGCGCCCGGCGTCGGGCCGCAGACCATCGGTTCGCCGGTCGAGCACCGCGGCGCCGGGGTGCCCTGGTGATCGTCCGCGACGTCGTGAAGGTCGGGGGCAGCGTGTCCCGCGACCCGCAGCGCCTCCGCGAGGTCCTGCGCGCCCTGGCCGCGATCGACCCGCTCCCCCTCGTCGTGCCGGGCGGCGGCGCGCTCGCCGACGCGGTCCGCGCGCTGCACGCCGGCGGCGGCCCCTCGGAGGAGACCGCGCACCGGATGGCGCTCCTCGCCCTGGACGCGATGGCGCTGTGGATGGCCGAAGCCGGCGGTGAATCGGGCGGGGCGGACGGGTCGTCGCCGGGCGTCGGACCGCGGACCCGGCCCCCGCGCGTCGTCCGCGACCCCCACGAGGCCGGCGCGGCGCTCCTCGCCGGCCGCCTGCCGGTGCTCGCGCCCGCGACCTGGCTGGAGCGCGAGAGCGAGCTTCCGGCGTCCTGGCGCGTGACCAGCGACTCGATCGCGGCGTGGGTCGCCGGCCGCCTCGGCGCGCGCCGGCTGCTGCTCGTGAAGTCGTTCACGTGGGCCTCTCCCGAGGCCGGGCTCGGCGAGCTCGGCGACGTCGTGGACGACGCGTTCGCCGACGTGCTGCCGGCGGGCGTGGAGTGCCTGCTCGTCGAGGGCCGGACGGACGCGGTGACCGCCGCGCTCGCCGGCGCCGGAGGAACGCGCGTGGCGCGCGAAGGCGCCCGCGTGCCGCGCGGCGCGGTCCGCGTCCGGTGAGCACCTCCCTCGCGGGCCGGACCGCGGTCGTCACCGGCGGGAGCGGCGGGATCGGGCGCGCCACGGCGCTGGCGCTCGCGCGGGACGGAGCGGACGTGGTCGTCCACTACGGCCGGTCCCGGGAGGCCGCCGAGGAGACCGTGCGCGGGATCGAGGGGCTCGGCCGGCGCGCGGCGGCGATCGGGGCGGACGTCTCGGTCGAGGCCGACGTGGAGCGACTGGTCCGCGACGCCCGGGCCTTCACCGGACGCGTCGACGCGTGGCTGAACTTCGCCGGGGCCGACATCCTCACCGGCGCCGGGGGCCGGCTGCCGATCCTCGAGAAGCTCGACCGCGTGATCGCGGTGGATCTCCGCGGCACCGTGCTTTGCTCGTGGGCCGTTGCGCGGCTTATGATGGAACGCGGCTCGGGCGCGATCGTGAACATGTCCTGGGACCACGATCCCGCCGGCACCGAAGGCGAGGTGGCCGAGGCGTTCTCGGCCACGAAGGGCGGCGTCGAGGCGTTCAGCAAGAACCTGGCGCGCCGCCTCGCCCCGGCGGTGCGCGTCAACGTGGTCGCGCCGGGCTGGATCGAGACGGCGTACGGCGCGGGCGTGAACCGCGAGCTCCACGAGCGCGTCGCCGCGCGCATCCCTCTCCGGCGGTGGGGGCGCCCGGAGGACGTCGCCGAAGCGGCCGTGTTCCTCGCGTCGGACCGTTCCGCCTACGTCACGGGCCAGACGATCCGGATCGACGGAGGGATGGTCGTCTGACGGGGCGCCCGCCCCGGAACACTGCAGTCGGGAGGAGTTCGATGGCCGAGAAGATGCGGACGTACAGCGAGGACGAGATCAACGAGAAGCTCAAGGACCATCCCGGCTGGTACCTCGAGGACGGCTGGATCCGGAAGAAGTTCAACACCGACGGGTGGCCCACGACGCTGATGCTCGTCAACGCGATCGGATACCTCGCCGAGGCGGCGTACCACCATCCCGACCTCGCCGTCACCTGGGGGAAGGTGTGGGTCAAGCTCAAGACGCACGCCGCCGGCGGCGTGACCGACAACGACTGGGCGCTGGCGCGGAAGATCGACGAGGTCGTGCTGTGGAAGCCGGAGCCGGGCGGGACCCTCACGGGCACGCCCAACAAGTTCGTCTACGCGAAGTGAACGACGCGGGTGTCCACGCCCGGCGAGGGCACGCCTAGCCGCACGCGCGTCCTCTTCGTGACGGGCAAGCTCGCGGAACGCGCCCTCCGCGAGACGCTCCGCCGCCTCCCGTCCGAGATCGAGGCCGAGGTCGCCGTCCTCGGCATCACCGTCGCGGCCCTCATGACGCCGCGGTGGATCGCGCGCCACCTGCGTCCCCCCTCCGGCGTCGACCTCGTGCTGATTCCGGGGCTCTGCCAGGGCGACCCGGCGGAGCTCGCCGAGGCCATCGGGATCCGGGCCGAGAAGGGGCCCGCCGACCTGCGGGAGATCCCCGTCCACTTCGGCCTCGCCGCCGCGCGCCGCGAGTACGGCGCCTACGACCTCACGATCCTGGCCGAGATCAACAACGCGTCGAGCTGGGACCGCGACGCGCTCGTCCGGCGCGCGGACTACTTCCGGGCCGGCGGCGCGGAGGTCATCGACGTGGGGTGCACCCCCGGCGCGCCGTTCCCGCACCTGGCCGACGTGGTGCGCGACCTCCGCGACCGCGGCCACCGGGTGAGCGTGGACAGCTTCGAGCCGTCGGAGATCGAGGCCGCGGTCCGCGCGGGCGCCGAGATCGTGCTCAGCGTGAACGCGCAGAACCTCGACGTCGCGCGCGACCTGGACGCCACCTTCGTCGCGATCCCCGACTTGGGCGCGGGGCTCGAGACGCTGGACCGGACGGTCGATCGCCTCGCGGGGTGGGGCCGCCGGACGATCCTGGACCCGGTCCTGGACCCGATCGCCTTCGGGTTCGCGCGCGCGCTCGGACGCTACGTCGCGGTGCGCGACCGCTGGCCGGACGCCGAGATCCTGATGGGCACCGCGAACGTGACGGAGCTCCTGGACGCCGACACGACCGGCGTGAACGCCGTCCTCGCGGGGTTCTGCCAGGAGCTGGGGATCCGCTGGGTGCTCGCGACCGAGGTGATCCCGTGGGCGCGCGGCACGATCCGGGAGCTCGACGTGGCGCGCCGGCTGATGCACTTCGCGGTCCGCGAGGGCCAGCTGCCCAAGCACCTGGACGACCGCCTGCTCACGGTCAAGGACGCCGAGATCCTGTCGTTCCCCGAGGAGGAGCTGCGCGAGCTACAGCGGCGCATCACGGATCCGAACTTCCGGATCTTCACCGACGCCGAGCGCATCACGGTCCTGAACCGCGAGCTGTTCGTGACCGGGACCGACATCGGGGACATCTTCGACCGGCTGGGCGTCGAGGAGGCGTCGCACGCCTTCTATCTCGGCAAGGAGCTGGCGAAGGCGAAGATCGCCGTGGACCTGGGCAAGACGTACCGTCAGGAGGGGCCGCTGAACTGGGGCTACCTGACGCCGGAGGCGGACCCCCTGAAGGAGCACGTGAAGCTGACCCAGACGTCGCGGGCCTCGCGGGTCGCGGCCCGGGGGGAGGGCGGGCGCTCCGGAGGAGACGCCTCCTCCCGCCCGGACCGACCCGCCGGGCGAACCCCGGAGGAGGGGAATGCGGGTTCGTGAGGTGGACGGGCGCGGCGCGCTCGTGCTCGAGCTGGACGGTGCGCCGGGGCCGTCGGAGGCGCTGGAGCTCTTCGCCGACCTTCCCCACTGCGCCCTGCTCGAGAGTCAGGGGGACCACGGCGCGCTCGGAAGGTTCTCGTTCCTCTCGGCCGATCCCTTCCTGCGGCTGGAGGCGAAGGGGCGGAGCCTGACCTGGTCGGTCGGCGCCGGGACCGGGACCGAACCCGGGCGCCGTTCGTCGGGGGGCACCCGCTCCGAAGCCGCCCCCCGTCCATCACGGGGCAGCCCGTCCGAAGCCGTTCGGCGTCCGTCGGAGGGCGACCCGTTCGCGGCCGTGGAGGGCGAGCTGCACCGCCTGCGGCGCCGCCTCGGGGACTCCGGCGTTCCCGCGCCGGGGCCCGACGGCGCTCCGGACGCCCTCCCTCCGTTCCGCGGCGGCCTCCTCGGCTACTTCGGGTACGACCTGCTCCACCATCTGGAGCGCGTCCCTCCGCCGGCCTTCGACGACCTCGCGCTGCCCGACCTCGACGTGGGCTTCCACGACTGGACGCTCGCCTGGGACCACGCGAGCGGCCGCACGTGGGTGTTCTCGACCGGCCTGCACGCCGCCCTCGGTTCGCACCGGATGCGCGCCGCGCGGGACCGCGCCGACGTCGTCCTCGGCCGCCTGCGCGGCCCCGTCCCCCCGCGCGCGGCCGCCCTGCTCGCGGCCGCCGGCTCCGCGGCGTCGGGATCCGACCCGGCCGGCGGGCCCCCGGACTCCGCTCCGGCCTTCGCGCTGGCGGGGCCGCCGGGGCTCCGCTCCACGTTCTCCGCGGCCGGGTATCGCGCCGCGGTGGAGCGCGCCCGCGAGTACATCCTGGCGGGCGACGTCTTCGAGGTGAACCTGTCGCAGCGGCTGTCGCTGCCGTTCGCCGGCTCGGGGCTCGAGCTCCATCACCGCCTGCGGGCGGCGAACCCGGCGCCCTTCGCGGCGTACCTCGGCGGCCGCCGGGCGACCGTGCTGAGCGCGTCGCCGGAGCGCTTCGTGCGGGTCTCCGGCGACCTCGTGGAGACGCGGCCGATCAAGGGCACGACCGCCCGCGGGTACACGCCCGAGCACGACTTCGCGCTCGGGGACGACCTCCAACTGAGCGAGAAGGACCGCGCCGAGAACGTCATGATCGTGGACCTCCTCAGGAACGACCTGTCCCGCGTCGCCCTCGACCGCAGCGTGAGGGTGCCGAACCTGTGGGACCTCGAGCGGCACCCCACGGTTCACCACCTCGTCTCCACCGTGACCGCGCGCCTGCGGCCGGGTCTCGGCCCCGTGAACGTGCTCCGGGCGGCGTTCCCCGGAGGGTCCGTCACCGGGGCCCCCAAGGTCCGCGCGATGGAGATCATCCACGAGCTCGAGCCGGTCCGGCGCGGCGTCTACTGCGGATCGATCGGCTACGTCGGCTTCGACGGCGCGGCCGACCTCTCGATCGCGATCCGCACGGTGACGCTCGCCGGCGGCACGGCGCATCTCTCGGTGGGGGGCGCGGTGGTCGCGGACTCGGATCCCGGGACCGAGTACCGGGAGACCCTGCTCAAGGCCGCGGGGCTGCTGCGCGCGTTCGCACCCGCTCCCGTGCTGGAGGCGGCCGCCCGATGAGCCGCCGCACGGGCGGCGACGCGCCGCGCCGGCCGGACGCGGTGCGGCCACCGGACGGCGACCGGCCCGCGCGCGGGACCGCGGCTGCGCGGCCGGTCGCGGTTCCGGTGCCCGAGCCGGAGTCGGAGCAGGCGGTCGGCCCCGAGGACGCCGTGCGGCCCGTGTCGCTTCCGCCGCGGCTGCGGCCGGCCCGGGTGGAGCCCGCCGCGCTGCGAGGCAGGCGGCTCCCGTGGATCGAACCCCTGGACGCCGCGCCGCCCGCGGCGCGGACGACCCGGCGGCCCGACGTGCTGCTCGTGGACAACTACGACTCGTTCGTGCACAACCTCGCGCGCTACCTGCGCGAGCTGGGCGCGCGCACGCGCGTCGTGCGCAACGACGGGGTGGCGGTGGACGCGATCCTGCGCGAGCGCCCGACGCACGTCGTGCTCTCGCCCGGCCCGAAGACGCCGCGTGAGGCGGGGATCTCGAACGAGGTCGTCGAGGCGCTCGGACGCGACACGCCGATCCTCGGGGTGTGTCTGGGCCATCAGTGCATCGGCGCCGTGTACGGCGGCGTGGTCGGACGCGCGCGGCGGGCGATGCACGGCAAGGCGTCGCTCGTGTTCCACGAGGGTCGCGGCATCCTGCGCGGGATCCCGAGCCCGTTCCTCGCCGCGCGCTACCACTCGCTCGTGGTCGACCCCGGGACGGTGCCGGAGGAGCTGGAGGTGATCGCGACGACCGCCGACGGCGAGGTGATGGCGGTCGCGCACCGGGTGCATCCCGTGACCGGCGTGCAGTTCCACCCCGAGTCCGTGCTCACCGAGCACGGCTACCGCATCCTCGCGAACTTCCTCGAGACGTCGGGCCCGGCCGGGTGACGGGCGGTGACGCGGGGACGGGTGGAGCGGTCGTGACCGCGGCCGAAGACGCCGCCGGCGGCGAAGGCGGACGCGTCGCCGT
>DATBJZ010000010.1:0-21048 GCA_036556125.1 Gemmatimonadota bacterium
CACCTCGAACGTGCCCGACGAGCCCGAGACGAAGCCGTTCGCCGACGCGCGAACCTCGCAGCTGTCGCCGACCTCGAAGCCGCCGCTCGCGGCCGTGCCGTCGAACGCATACGAACCGTCGTTCGCGGAGATCGTCGACTGACGGGCCGCCGTGTCGCTCCCGCAGAAGAGCTCGACCTGCGCCCCGGCGATCGGGTTCGAGGTCGCGCCGTTCTCGATGACGCCTTCGATCGTGCTCGTGAGCGAGCTCAGCTCGACGAAGCCCCAGTCGCTGAACGAGGAGACCTGGGTCCCGATTCCCCTCAGCTGCAGGGTCAGGCCCGTCGATCCGCCGTGCTTCCCTCCGGCCAGCGCCGGACCGGCGGCCGGACTCGATCCCGCCGTGGAGGCGTGCGCGGCCAGGGTCTCGACACAGCTGGGCGGCAGACCCGCGCCGTCGGAATCGAGGAACACCTCCAGGTCGAACACGTTCGTCCCCAGCGGGTCGTCGGGGTTCTCGAACCGCTTCGTCAGCGCGACCTCGGCGTCGTCGTCGCCCACGAAGCACTGGGTGAGCAGGACCGGAATCAGGAAGGCTCCGTTCGGGGACGTTTCGTGGTGCTCGCACTGGCCGAGGATCGTCACGAAGTCGCTCACGACCTCGCAGTCGATCGGGTACGACACGAGGATCCGCGCCGTGCTCGACCATCCGGACGGGATGTTCCAGCACGCCAGGCCGTCGTTGCTGCAGAAGTTCCCGCCGCCGGAGGTAACGTTCAGGATCGTCGTCTGCGGGTCGGCCGGCGAGCTGATTCCGAGCGTGACGAGCAGCAGATCGCTGCGGAAGGTCGCCAGGCTCTGGCTCGCGCCTCCCGCCAGCCACTGCTTGGACACGAAGTCGAGCAGGTCGAAGACCTTGCCGCTGACGTCGCCGCGCGCGCGGATGATCGCCACCCACTTGACGAGCGCCGACTGGGCATTGGCCGGCGACAGGTTGCCCGGTGCGCAAATCTGCTTCGCGATGAAGTCGCTGATGCTGTCGGCGTCGAACAGCGCCTGCTCGCCCGGGAACTTCGGCGGCGGGTTGGTGCTGCACGACGTGTTCGCCGCGAGCTCGGGAGCCGACGGATCGGACGGCTGCGGTCCCTCCGCCTCCGTACAGGCCAGGACGGTTCCGAGGAGCACGGCGACGAACCCGGTCCTGGTTCCCGCGGCGAGCTGGAGCGCACGCCGAAGACCGCGCGACCGGCTCCACGTTTCAGGCTTGCAGCAATTCATCCTCACCTCAGGGCAGGGAAGCGTGGAGCGGGCTCGTCCGACGAAGGAGGGGGAACTTACGGGGGGAAGCGGGCGCCGCAATGAATGCCGACGCAGCGACACGTCCTCGCCGCGGCCCTACACGACGTCATGACGACGGAGCAGGAGAGAACGACGGCCGAAGGATGAGCGTCGCGCGTCCGTCGATCACCGGCCGCCCACGAACGTGGTGTGACCGGTCAGGCGGGAGTCACGCGGGATGGAGCGGCCGCGTTCGGGCGCGGTCACCCGCCGATGCCGGCCTGCCGCTGGAGCCACCGGACGTACGCGGTGATCTCCGCGACCTGCTCGGGCGTGACGCCGGACACCGGCGGCATGTCGCCGAAGGTCCAGTGGTGGGCGGGCACGCCCAGCGCGGCGGCCCGCTGAAAGGCGGCGTCGGAGTGGTGGTTCGGCTCGTAGATGACGTGAACGAGCGGTGGGCCCATCTCGGTTCCCGACGCCTGGGACCCGTGGCAGCGCTGGCAGTTGGCCTCGAAGAGCTGACGTCCCGTCGCGAGCTCGGCCGGCAGAACGCCGGGCGTGTCGCTTTCCGCTCCGACGCCGCCCGCCTCGGCGACCGGCCTCGGAAGCGCTGCCGGGGCGTCGGCTCCGGCTGATCCGCCGGCGCCGCCGCAGCCCGCGGAGAGGAGGAGCGCGGCGAGGAAGGCAGCGCCCGAAACACACGAGCACGTCGCGTCCGGGCGCGACCGCGGCGCGGTCTCCATCGGACCTTCCGCCCTGCCGCGGCGCCTCAGGCCAGCACCCGCTCGATGCGCTCGACGGCCCAGTCCAGCTCCTCGCGCCGGATCACGAGCGGCGGCGCGATGCGGAGCACGCGGTCGTGCGTCTCCTTGCAGAGCACGCCTTCGTCCTTGAGCGCCTCGCACGCGCGGCGCGCCGGCTCGGTCAGCTCGATCCCCACCAGGAGGCCGCGTCCGCGCACCTCCTTCACCCGCGGGCTGCGGATCCGCCGCAGTCGCTCCACGAGCCAGGCGCCGAGCTCCGCCGACCGCTCCGCGAGCCGTTCCTCGCGCAGCACGCGCAGGGCGGCGCGCGCGACGGCGCAGCCGAGCGGGTTGCCGCCGAAGGTCGAGCCGTGGTCGCCGGGCCGGAACACGTCCATCACGTCGCGGCGCGCAAGGAACGCGGACACGGGATAGAACCCGCCGGCGAGGGCCTTTCCGAGCAGCAGCCCGTCGGGCCGCACGCCTTCGTGGTCGCAGGCAAGCGTGCGCCCGGTCCGGCCCAGCCCGGTCTGGATCTCGTCGGCGATGAAGAGGACGTCATTCCGGCGGCAGATCTCCGCAGCCTCGGCCAGGTAGCCGTCGGGCGGGATCAGGATCCCCGCCTCTGCCTGGATGGGCTCGACCAGGAACGCGCACGTGCCGGGCCCGATCGCCGCCTGCAGCGCGGCGGCGTCGCCGAAGGGGACGATCCGGAAGCCCGGCGTGAGCGGCCCGAAGCCCTCGCGGTACTGCGGGTCGGTCGAGAACGAGATCACGGTCGTCGTGCGGCCGTGGAAGTTGTTCTCGCAGACGACGATCTCCGCCTGATCGGCTGGCACTCCCTTCCTCGTGTAGCCCCACTTCCGAGCCGCCTTGATCGCGGTCTCGACGGCCTCGGCACCCGAGTTCATCGGCAGCACGGACTCCATGCCGGTGAGCTCGACCAGGTCCCCGTAGAGCAGCGGCAGCTGGTCGTTCCGGAACGCCCGGCTGGTGAGCGTGACCCGCTGCGCCTGGTCGATCAGCGCCTGCAGGATCGCCGGGTGGCGGTGCCCCTGGTTGAGCGCGCTGTACGCCGCGAGGCAGTCGAGGTAGCGGCGGCCGTCCACGTCCTCGACCCAGACGCCTTCCGCGCGGCGCACCACGACGTCGAGCGGGTGGTAGTTGTGCGCGCCGAGCCGTTCCTCGAGCTCGATCAGCTCCGCGGCGCGCGAGGGCGCGTCGGTCGAGGGGGTGACGGCCTCACGGCGTTCGGCGATGGAGGTCGGGGGCACGGGCGACGGCTCCTGGGTGGCGAGAGGTGCGCGGCTCGGGTCCGGCGGCCGGCGTCCACGAGGCGCCGGCACGCCAGGTCGCGAAAGCTCGACCGCGGCGTGAACACCGTCAAGCGACCCCCCGTCGTGCACGTGCGCCGCCTTCCCCTCGACGGCGCGACGGTCCTAGACTGCGCGGTGCGCGGGCGCAGCGATCGCGGGAGCAGCCCCGACAGCCTGCGTTCGGTGCGGCTCACGGCCTGCCCCGCGTCCATTCCGCATCCGCCCATTCACATCGGAGGATCCGTGGCGCAGGAGAGCTCGTTCGACGTGGTCTCGCAGGTCGACCTGATGGAGGTGACGAACGCCGTCGGGCAGGCGCAGAAGGAGATCTCGCAGCGGTTCGACTTCAAAGGGACGGCGGCCGCGATCAACCCCGAGGGGAAGGATGTGCTGGTGCTCGCCGCGGACGACGAGTCCCAGCTCGGCCGGGTCTACGACGTGCTGGCGGAGAAGCTCGCGCGCCGGAAGGTGCCGCTGAAGTCGCTCGAGCGCGGGGCGATCGAGCCAGCCGCCAAGGGAACCGTGCGGCAGCGGGTGAAGATCGTCAGCGGACTGGACAGCGAGCTCGCGAAGGAGATCGCGAAGTTCATCCGCGGGCTCGGCGTCAAGGTCCAGCCGACGATCATGGGCGACCACATCCGGGTCGCCGGAAAGAAGAAGGACGACCTCCAGACCGTGATCGCGGCCCTCCGGGAGAAGGACTTCCCGCGGGCGCTGCAGTTCCAGAACTACCGGTAGGCCCTACTCCACCTCGAACTCCACCGTCACCACGCCCGTGATGTCCTTCTGCAGCGACGACACGTCGTTGATGCCGTAGTCCGACACTTCGTTCGAGAACGCCGGCGTGATCTGGAGCACTCCCATCCGCGCCGAGCGCACCTCTCCGATCTCGCTCCCCGTCGCCTCGGCGATCTGCTGCGCCCGCTGCTTCGCGTCCTTCGCGGCCTCGGCCAGGATCTTCACCTTGAGGTCGCCGATCTTCGTGTAGAGGTACTCCGGGGACTGCGACTCCAGCGCGACGCCCTGCTGGATCAGCTCGGTGGCCTCGCGCGAGACGCGCGTGATCCGGTCCACGTCGTTCGAGCGGATCTCCACGCCCTGCGTGAGGCGGTAGCCGACGATCTCGTTCGTCTGCATCCCCTGCTCGTTGAAGGCGTAGAGCGTGATCGTGTTGATCGCCGTCTCGTTGATCTGATCGCGCGGGATCCCCTTGGAGTCGAGGTAGGCGCGGAACTTCGCCATCGACGTCTTGAGGTCCGCGTAGGCGCTGGCGAGGTCCGCCGACTGGTGGCTCACGTATCCGCGCCAGATGATCAGGTCCGAGGTGATCTGCTGCTTCGCCGATCCCGTGACCGTGACCCGCTGCTGCGACGCCTTCACGCGCGTCACGGCGTTGGCGGCGAGGGCGGCGGCCGCCACGAGCGCGAGGCCGATCACGATCGAGGAGAGGACGGGCTGGTACTCGCGGGCGGCCATCGGGGGGTTCGTCTCCGGTGACGAAGGTTGCGGGCCGGGCGGAATGTGCGGGCCCGGGGAGACGAGTACCAGAAGGCCGCGGGTCGGTTCCCGGCCGGGAGGCGGACCCGATCGCGGCGCCGGCACTACGCCGTCAGGCGGGCAGCAGCTTCTCCAGCCCGCGGGCCCGCCTGGGCACGACCTGGTCCATCGTGCACGCCCGCGGCTTCTTGTCCGGCCGCCACCGGAGGAACTTGGTCCCGTGACGGAACCGGCCGCCGGAGAAGTGGTCGTACCGGACCTCGCAGACCAGGCCCGACTTGACGGGCTTCCACTCGGTCGAGCGCTCGGTCGCCCAGCGGCTGGGGCCGCCCGGCGCGTTCCCGGTGAACCCCGGTCCGCCCACCCGTGACTCGAGGATGGGCTTGAGCGCGCGCCGCTCGTCGGCCTTGAAGCTCGACGAGAAGCCGACGTGGTGGAGGAGTCCCTCCTCGTCGTAGAGACCGAGGAGCAGGGACCCGATCTCACCCCCCTTCTGGGCGTACCGAAACCCGCCCACCACGCAATCGGCGGTTCGCAGGAGCTTCACCTTCCGCATCGCGCTCCGGTCCCCGGAACGGTAGGGCTCGTTCAGGCGCTTGGCGATCACGCCGTCGAGGCCGCTGGCGGAGAGGTCCCGCATCCAGCCGCCGGCCACGCGACGGTCTTCGGTCGCGGGCGAGAGGCGGACCGTTCCACCCTGGGGGAACGTCTCGGACAGCGCCTCCAGCCGCTCCCGCCGTTCCGTCAGCGGCAGCGACAGGAGCGGCTTCCCGCGCGGCTCCAGCAGGAGATCGAACACCAGGTACGTGGCCGGCGTCTCGGCGGCCAGCCGGCGGATGCGGCTCTCCGCCGGGTGGATCCGCTGGAGGAGGTCGTCGAAGGAGAGCCGGCCCCCGCTCGGCACGACGAGCTCGCCGTCGAGGACCAGCCGGCTCCCCGGAAGCCGGCGGATCGCCTCCACCACCTCGGGGAAGTAGCGCCCCAGCGGCTGGGCGCTCTTGGACTGGAGGATCACGTCGCGGCCGCGGCGGAACGCCAGGCAGCGGAAGCCGTCCCACTTCGGCTCGAAGAGCCAGCCGTGGCCGGGGGGCATCTCGTCCACCGCCTTCGCCTCCATCGGCGGAAACGGCGGCCGGATCGGGAGGTCGATGTCGGGAAACGGCTCCGCGAGCTCGTCCGCGGCGAGAGCCCCCGTGGTGACCGGCCCATCTCTGCCCCGACCTCTCACCGTTCCCGCCTCACCAGGAGCTCGAGGACGCCGGCCTCCACGCCGCCCGCAGGCATCGAACGTCGCTCGGCCACCGGTGGGGCGTTCGTCGGCATCTCCTAGCGCGACGGAATCGTTCCCACCGCGCCGCCTCGTCGGCGCGGACGCACCACCTCGACCAGCGGCGCCAGATCGTAGCGCCTCCGGCCGAGGAGCCCCTTCCACAGGTCCCCCACCTCACGGACGCGCTCCGGAACGTTGCGCAGGTGAAAGTCGTCGATCTCGACACCCGCCTCGACCTCCTCCCAGGAGACGGGCGTCGACACCGTCGCCAGGGGCTGCGGACGCACGGAGTACACCGAGGCCAGGGTCCGTCCCCAGGCGTTCTGGTTGTAGTCCACGAGCACGCGCCCGCGCGGCCGCTTCGCCACGCGGTACTCCGCGGTGATGATGCGGGGGTGGCGCTTCGCGAGGTCGAGCGCGATGGCCTTGGCGACGCTCCACACGTCCTTCTGGACCGGGCCGTGCCGGATCGGCACGTAGACGTGGAGGCCGCGCGAGCCGGTCGTCTTCACCCAGCTCGGCATCCGCAGGTCCTCCAGCGTGGCGCGGAGGATGCCCGCCACCTCGCGCACGCGCGGGAACGGCGCGCCGGCTCCGGGATCGAGGTCGAAGTGGAGGAAGTCGGGCCGGTCCGTGTCGTCGCAGCGCGAGTACCAGGGGTTGAGGTCGATGCAACCCAGGTTGACGAGCCAGAGGAGGCTGGGGACGTCGCCGACGATCGGGAAGTCGATCACGTTGCCGGAGCCGTGCACGATCCGGCAGGTCCGGATCCACTCCGGACGCGGCGTGGGCGCGCGCTTCATGAAGAAGAACTCGCCCCCGGCGCCGTGCGGGTACCGCTTCATCACCATCGCACGGTCGGCGAGGTGCGGGAGGAGCACGGGCGCCACGTCGGCGTAGTAGCGCAGGAGGTCGCCCTTGGTGATGCCGAGCTCGGGCCAGAACGGCTTGCGCAGGTTGGTGAGCCGCACTTCGCGGCCTCCCACGCGGAGCGTCGCGCCCTCGTCGTCAGCCGGGATGTCCAGCGACGGCTGGCGCGGCCGCGACGCCGGAGCTCGCCCGGGGCGCCGCGCGGCGTCACTCCGGGCTCGCGTCGGTCTGCGGGAGCGCGAGGGAATCGGCGGACCTCCTCCCGCGGCCGAGCGTGGCGGCGCGGACTAGGCCGGCCGCACCTCCAGGAGCTCGACCTCGAAGATCAGCGTGGCATCGGGCGGGATCACCGCGCCTGCGCCCTGCGAGCCGTAGCCGAGATCGGGCGGGATCACGAGCCGGCGGACGCCGCCCTCCTTCATCCCCGCGACGCCCTCGTCCCAGCCCTTGATGACGCGGTTGCCGCCCACGGGGAACTCGAACGGCTGGTTGCGGTCGTGCGAGCTGTCGAACTTGGTCCCGTCCACGAGCCAGCCGGTGTAGTGGACGACCGCGACCTGGCCGTTCCCGGCTTCGTCACCGCTGCCGGCCTGGAGGTCGCGATACTTCAGGCCCGACGGCGTCGTGGTGAGCTGCGGGTCGTTCAGCTGGTCCTCGAGGGACCCGGCGCCCGCGTCCGCCTCCGCCATCTCCGCCTCCTCGCCGGCGTCGCCGGCCGTCGTGGTATCGGCCGGCGCGTCGCCGGCGCCCCCCGCGTCTCCCCCTCCGCAGCCCGCGGCGAGGAGAGCCGCGAGAACGAACGCACCGCCGCCCGCGGCGCGGCACAGGACCTTCGTGATCGAACGGGTGATCTGCACGACAGCCTCCGATCGAAGGGGGAGGAAGGGGGTCGGGCTCGCGGCGCCCAGCCGTGACCCGGCCGCTCGCCGGCTGCGACGGCGGTTCACCGGGTGAACGGCGTGCAGAGCGTCGCCTCCACGGGCACGATCTGGCTGACGCAGACCTCGTAGGACGCGCCCGGAACCAGGTCGAGCGGGCCGGCCGTGACCTCCTGCGGGGGCACGTCCGTGGGCTCCTGCGCGTAGGTCGTGGGCGGGAAGATGCAGCGCACGTCGTTCACGCACTCCAGCCGCCAGAAGACGGCCTGCCCCTGCGCCGCGCGCACCGTCAGCGTCTGCGCAGGAGCGCCGCACCACGAGAAGCGCGGCTCGGCGCCGGCCTGGACCTCCAGGTCCCGCTGACGCTGCTCGTCGAGAAAGCAGAAGCCCAGATCGTCGCCGTCGCCGCTGGTGCACGCTCCGATCGCGAGCGCGCCGGCGATCAGGCCGGCGGCCAGGAAGAGGACCTGCGGTCGCATCGAACACTCCTGAAGGGTGTGACGAACGTTGAACGCCTGGCGGTGATCCGCGGCGAACCGAAGCGTCCGGTGCCCCAACGAACGACCGCGTTCGGGTCGGGACCCCGGCGTGCGCGCGACCGGGCGCTACCGCGCCGCGGCCCGCTCCCGGACCTCGACCCCGTCCCCGCCGGCCACGATCACGACCGAGGCGAGCCCGAGGAAGAGGCCCGTCTCGACGATCCCGGGACGGGATCGGATGCTCCGCTCCAGCGCCGCAGCGTCCGCGATGCCGCCCGGGAAGCGGCAGTCCACGATGTAGTGCCCCTCGTCCGTCACGTAAGGGGCGCCGTCGCGGTGGCGCCGGAGGTCCGCCGCCGCCCCGAGCCCGCCCAGGAACGCCACGGCGCCGCGCCAGCCGAAGCGCACGACCTCGACCGGCAGGGCGAAGCGCACGCCCAGACGCCCCACGAGCTTGCCCTCGTCCACCACGATCACGTTCCTGCGGCTGGCGACGGCGACGATCTTCTCGCGCAGGAGCGCCCCGCCGCCGCCCTTGATCAGGTCGAGCCGCGGATCCACCTCGTCCGCGCCGTCGATCGTGAGGTCGAGCCCCGGCGTCTCCTCGAGCGACGTGAGCGGAATCCCCGCTTCCCGGGCCAGCTCGCGGGTGCGCTCGGAGGTCGGGACGCCGCGCACGCCGGGCAGCGACCCGGCGCGGACCGCTCGGCCGATCGCCTCGACGGCGAGCGCGGCGGTCGAGCCCGTCCCGAGACCCAGCGCCATCCCCGGCTCGACCATCGCCGCCGCGCGTTCGGCGGCGGCCCGCTTGAGCTCGTCCGCGCGCGGCGGCCCGCCCGTCGCGGACGCCGCCGGATCGACCCCACGGGCGCTCGGGATCACTCCGGCACGACCTTGTACACCGATCCCGCCCCGGAGAGCACGTAGAGCTCGCCGGCCGCGTCCTCGCCGAAGGAGGACAATTGGCCCTCGGCCGGCGCGAGCTGGGGCCAGTCGTCCCCCATCACCGCGGCACCGCCGCTGAACCGGAAGCTGCGGACGAAGCCGGCGCAGAAGTCCCCGTAGAAGTACACGCCCCGCAACCGAGGCAGCGCGCTGCCGCGGTACACGTAGCCGCCCGTGACCGAGCAGGCTCCGCCCGAGTGGCCGTACTCCTCCACCGGCAGCGTGAACCCGGTCCGGTCGCAGCCCTGCGACGGCTCGAAGCAGCGAGTGCCCTCGGTCACGTCCCAGCCGTAGTTGACGCCGGCCGCCTCCGCGACGGGCACGGCGTTCAGCTCCTCGAGCGTCCCCTGCCCCACGTCCGCCACGAAGACGTCGCGGGTGTCGCGGTCGAACGAGAAGCGCCACGGATTGCGGAGACCGTAGGCCCAGATCTCCCCGCGAGCACCGCCCTGCCCGACGAACGGATTGTCGGGCGGCACCTCGTAGGGCGGCGCGCCGTCCACGTCGAGCCGCAGGATCTTCCCGAGCAGCGTGCCCAGGTCCTGCCCGTTCTCCTCCGGGTCGCCGCCGCTCCCGCCGTCTCCGAGACCGACGTAGAGCATCCGGTCGGGGCCGAACGTGATCAGGCCGCCGTTGTGGTTGGAGAACGGCTGCTCGACGGCGAGGATCGCGCGGACCGGTGACGGATCGGCGACGTCGGGATCCCCGGAGACGCGGTACTCCACGACGCGGCTGTCGCCCTCGAGGTTCGTGTAGGAGACGAAGAAGCGGCCGTTCGACGCGTAGTCCGGGTGGAAGGCCATCGAGAGCAGGCCCTGCTCGCTGCCACGCGAGACGAGCGGCTGGACGTCCAGGAACGGGCGCTCCCGTACCTCGCCGTCACGCACGATCAGCACGCGGCCCCCCTTCTCCACGATGAAGAGCCGCGGGTCGCCCGGGGGCGCGGTCAGATACAACGGAAACTCGAGGCCCGTGGCGATGGGCTGGAGGGTGACGTCGTCTCCGGGTGGGGGCGGCGACGGCGGAGGCGGCGGCGGAGGCGGTGGCGGCGGCGTCGTGCCGTCCCCACCCCCGCACGAGAGCGCGAGCAGGACGACTCCGAGGGGCCCGCGGACTCGCGCGCGGATGGAAGGCGTGGTCCGCATCCCGGAAATCTAGCGACCGGACGCGCTTGCCGCTCCGCGAGACCGTGGGGTAGACTGGATCCCGCGCGCCGTCGAAGCGCCCGCGCGCGCCGCTCGCGCAACCCCCTCCGTCAGGCGACGCGTGGAGCTTCCGCTCCGGGATCCCGAGCCGTCCGAGACCGCGGCCTCCGCTCAGGCGCCGGAAACGTTCGTCGAGGGCGTCCGGCGCCGCTTCGCCGAGAAGCGCGCCCGTCTCGCTCCGGCCCCCGAACCGCCGGGCTCGGACGATCATTTCGAGGAGAAGTACCGCTACCTGGCGGACGGACTGCGGCGGACGTTCGAGGCCGTCGGCGAGCCCGGTCTGGAGGTCGACACCTTCGGCAGCTCCGGCCTGCGGATCGCCTTCCGGGTCCTCGACCCGCACCACGGCGACTCGCCGGTCGTGGACCGTGAGGTGCGGATCTCCCGCGTGGACGCCACCGGCGAGGTGCACCTCGTCTTCAGCTCGTGGCAGCGCGCCGAGCGGCACGCCACGTTCAAGCTGGCGCGCCCGCAGCTGCCGCGGCTCGAGGCCGCGCTGGTGGACTTCCTGGTCGAGGGCATCGAGCCGCGCTGGCTCGATCCCCGGCGGCGGCGGCGGTCCGGCGACCGCGGCGCTCCGGACGAGGACGCGGCGGCGCGTGCCGGAGCGGCCGCGCAGCGGTCGCTGGAGTTCCAGCGCGCGGAGCCCGGGGTCGGGGCGCGGACGCGCCGCCGCAGGGCCGCCGTGGGCGAGGCCGGCGACGGAGAGGAGGCGGCGCGGGCGGAGGACGGCGACGACGCGGCCCAGCGGACCCTGGACCTGCCGCTCGACGACGAGGCCCCCGTCTAGCGGACCTCGACCTCGATCACGAGCCGCTCGTAATACGGGATGTCCTTCCGCGACACCTTGCGCACGCGGGCGAGCGTCGGGCTTCCCCCGTCGATCAGAGGGGCCAGCCAGCGCGCGATCTCCGGCGGCAGGTAACCCAGGAGCTCGACGCGCGGGTCCATCACCCGGATGGCGTTGGCGTCGATCCGGCTCCCGTGCTCGCGCTGGAGGTAGAGCGGGTCGCCCTCGGCGAGCTCACCGAGCTTCCGGTAACGGTTCTCGAAGCAGAGGCCGTGCACCGTGCAGATGAACTCGGAGGGCGCGGACGCCCTCGTCGGAGCGGCGGAGCCGGACGGGCGGCGGGCGGAAGGTCGGGGGGAACGTTCTCTGGGCAGCATCAGCGACGTCCCCGGGCGGGAGCGCACCGCGCTGGGGCGGCCGCGGTCCCCGGACGGGGTGGGGCCAATATCCCAACGGCCCCGGGGAGCCGCCAGAGCCGGAACGCCGGCTCCGGCCGGGCCGTCAGTCCGCGTCGACCTCGGCCAGCAGGAGGAGCAGGAGGACGAGCCGCTCGATCCCGTTCCGTCCGGCGACGGGATCGAACCACTCCTCGAGGGTGTGGGAGCGCCCGCCCACGCCGCCGCCTCCCAGGCTCACCGCCTCGACACCCATCGAGAGCGGCACGTTGGCGTCGGTGCTCGAGACCGCCTGCACGGGCTCGACGCCGAAGCGCCGGGTGACCGCGCGCGCGGCCCGCGCCAGGAGCGCGTTCGGCCGGAGCGCCCCCGCGGGCCGGTCGCCGACCAGCTCCACGTCCATCTCGAGCCGTCCCTGCCCCTCGCCGCGCACCGCCCGCTCCTCGCGGAGCGCCGCCACGATCGCGTCCGTGAACGCGCGCTCGACCTCGCGCAGCGTGGCGGCGTCCTCGGAGCGCAGATCCGCCTCGAACCAGGCCTCCTGCGGGATGGCGTTGATCGACGTGCCGCCGGCCAGCCGTCCCACGGTGACGCTGGTGCGCGGCTGCGCCGGGAGCGGAAGCGCGGCGATCCTGGAGACCGCGCGGCCCAGGGCGTTCGCCGGGTTCGGCGTCCCGAAGTCGTTCCAGCTGTGCCCGCCCGGGCCGCGGTAGGTCACCCGGTAGCGGCGGCTGCCGAGCCCCCGCGTCACGACGCGGTCCAGCCCGGCGCCGTCCACGTTCACCACGTAGTCGGCCGACCGGCCCGGACCGCCGGCGAAGAGCGCCTTCATCCCCCGCAGGTCCCCCAGCCCCTCCTCCCCCACCGTCCCGGCGAACACGACCGGACCCCGGAGGTCGGGATCGACGCGCGACAGGGCCGCCACGGCGGCCAGCATCACCGCGACGCCCCGCGCGTTGTCGTGGATGCCGGGACCGATCAGCCTGGATCCCTCACGGCGGGGCGTGAGGTCCGTGCCGAGCGGGAAGATGTGGTCGAGGTGCGCCGTCACCAGCGCCCGCGGCCGGTCGCGGCCGCCGGGAAGCTCGGCCACGACGTTTCCCGTCCCGTCGATCCCGATCTCCTCGAGGCCGAGGATCTCGAACTGCCGCTGCAGCCAGCGGGCGCGCGCCCCCTCGTCGCCCGTGGGGGCCGGGATCGCCGCCACCGTCTCCTGCCAGGCGAGCACGCGCGGCTCCTCGTCGGCGCCCGCGCGCAGCGCGGCCGCGACCGACGCGCGGCGCGCCAGCCGGCCGACTTCGGCGTCCAGCTCCTGCACGCGCGCGTCTCCGACCGCGGCGCTCACGGGCACGGCCGGAAGCAGGTGCAGGAGGGCGAGGCCGCGGACGAGCCGGGGATGGGTGAGCATCGGGGGGACCGGACGGGGGCGACCGCCAAGAGCCGAGGGGGCGCGAGAGGCCGCGTCAATATAGCCGGGGGGAGTGGCGCGGCGGACCTTTCGACCGCGAGACTGCCGCCCGATGAGCACGCCGCCTCCCGGCCCCCGGATCGCCTTCACGGTCGTCGTTCCGACGTACGCGAGCTCGACCTCGCGGCTGGGGGAGTGCCTGGCCGCGCTCGCCGCGCTCGACTACCCGCCGGACGAGCTCGAGGTGCTGGTGGTGGACGACGGCAGCCCGGCGCCGCCCGACCCGCTCGTGCAGAGCTGGAAGGCGAAGGTCCCCGTGCGGCTCCTCACGATCCGGCACGGCGGGCCGAGCGCGGCCCGGAACGCCGGGGCACGCGAGGCCCGCGGCCGCTGGCTCGCGTTCACCGACGACGACTGCGCGCCGGAGGCGGGATGGCTGCGCGCGCTCGAGGGGCGCCTCGCGGCGGATCCCCGGACGGCGGTCGGAGGACTCACGCTGAACGACCTGCCCGAGAACCGGTTCTCGGCGGCCAGCCAGCTCCTCATCCACTACCTGTACGACCACTTCAACGGGCCCGGCGGCGTGCGCTTCCTCACGAGCAACAACCTCGCCGTGTGGACGGAGACGTTCCGCGGGTCGGGCGGGTTCGACGAGACCTTCCACCGGACCGCCGCCGAGGATCGCGAGTTCTGCGACCGCTGGGTCCACCTCGGCCACCGGCTCGCCTTCGCCGCCGACGCCGTCGTCCGTCACCGGCACGAGCTCACGCTGCGGCGGTTCTGGCGGCAGCACCTGCACTACGGGCGCGGCGCGTTCGTCTTCCACGGCGTGCGGGCGCGCCGCGCCGGCCGCTTCCGGCTGGAGCCCCCCTCGTTCTACGCCCGGCTCCTGCTCAGGCCCTGGTCCGACGGGCTGCCGGCGCCGATCCGCACCGCCGCGCTGCTCGCCCTCTCCCAGCTGGCGAACGCCGCCGGGTTCGCCGTCGAGGCCGCGACGGAGCTCGGCGAGCGGCGCCGGCCGCGCCGGGCGTGACCACGCTCGTCACGGGGGCGACGGGGCTCGTGGGGGGCCGCGTGGTCGAGGCGCTCGCCGAACGGGGAGAGTCGGTGCGCGCGCTCGTGCGCCGCGGCAGCGACCCGGCTGCCGTGCAGCGGCTCGAGGCCGCGGGCGCCGAGGTCGTCCGGGGTGACGTCACCGACGCCGCGACGGTTCGCGACGCCGTCGGCGGGTGCGAGGTCGTGCAGCACCTCGCGGCGCCGCGGGCCCGCTCGAAGCGCTCGGCCGCCGAGCACCAGGCGGTGACCGTGACCGGGACCGAGAACGTGCTGCGTGCGGCCGCGGACGCCGCCGCGCACGTGGTCTTCGGCAGCACGGGGGGCGTGTCGGGTCCGTTCCGCGGCACGCCTCTCCCCGAAGGCCCGCCGGCGTCGAACGGAAATCCCTACCACGCCGCGAAGGCGCGCGCCGAGCGGCTGGTCGAGCGTGCCGCCCGGCGCGACGGCGTCTCGGCGGTGGTGGCGCGGCTCTCGGCGGTCTACGGTCCGGGGGACCTCCGCTGGCTGCGGCTGTTCCGCGACTCGCTGGGCGCGGGACCGCTGCTCCCGGCGGGCGGACGCCTGCCGTACCACCTGACGCACGTACGTGACGCGGCGCTCGGGCTCCTGCTCTGCGGCGAGCGCCGCGGTGCGCCGGCGCCGTGCTGGCACATCGCCGCCGACCCCGTGCCGACGCTGCGGGACGTCGTGGAGGCGGTCGCCTCCGCGGCAGGGACGCCGGTACGCGTGCGCGCCCTGCCGCCCGGCCCCGTCCGCGCCGCGCTGGCCGCTGCGCGCCCCCTCGCCGGCCTCGGCATCGGGTCGTCGTTCCTGCACAAGGCGGAGACGTTCGCGTGGGGCCGGGCGTACGACACGTCGCGGGCCGCCCGGGAGCTCGGCTTCCGATCGCGGATCGCGCTGCGCGACGGGGTGCGCGAGCTGCTGGGGTGGTACGTCGACCACGGACGCCTCCGACTCCCCGGATGAGCGGGCCGCCACCGGCGATGTCCGTGATCGTCGTGGCCGACGCGGGCGGCGACCCCGTGCGCCCCCTCCTCGGGCACCTCCGCAGGCAGACCATCCACGACCGTCTCGAGCTGGTGCTGGTCGCCTGGAACGGGGCGTCCGCCTGGGCGGGCGAGGACCTGTCGGGCTTCCCGGCCGTGCGGACCCTGACCGGACGCACGTTCCGCTCGATCGGGGAGGCGCGGGCGGCGGCCATCGGCGCCGCGACCGCGCCGGCGGTGGTCCTCGCGGAGACCCATTCGTTTCCGGAGCCGCGCTGGGCCGAAGCGCTGCTGCGCCGCCTCGACGAGGGCGGTGACGGAGTCGGCCCGATCGTGCGGAACCAGAATCCCGGCACGGCGGCGAGCTGGGCGGCGCTGCTGGTGGGGTTCGGGGACTGGCTCGACGACCGTCGCGCCGGAGCGGCGTCCTCGCTCCCCTGGCACAGCAGCGCCTACCGCAGGGACCTGCTCCTCTCGCGAGGCGAGGCGCTGCCCGACCTGCTGGAGGTCGAGTGGCTCCTCCAGCAGGCGATGCGCGAGGAGGGCCGCCGCTTCTGGATCGAGCCGGAGGCCCGGACCCGTCACGTGAACGTCTCGCGCCTGCGCGCGCTCCCGCAGGTGGAGTTCGTCTCCGGCCGGCTGTTCGCCGGCCTCGTCGCGCGGGCGCGGGGGCTGTCGCCTGCGCGACGTGCGGCCCTCGCCGTGAGCCGCCCGATCGCGTTCGTTCCGCGGCTGCTGCGGATCCTCCGCCGCCTGCCGTCCCACCCCGACGCACGCCGACGGATGGCGGCGGTGGTCTCGATCACCGCGGCCGGGGTCGCCGCGCACCTGATCGGGGAGGCCGTCGGATACCTCGCCGGCGCCGGTCCGGCGGAGCGCCGGCGGGTGGACGTGGAGTGCAGGAGGATGCGGTTCGTGCGGCCGGAGGATCGGCGGGCGTGGGAGGGGGAGGGTTGAGCGCGCGGCCGGCTCCCTGAGCGGCGGCCGCCGGCGACGACCGGCTGCGCCGCACGTGGGATCAGCCCGGCGCTTCCGGCACTCCCGTGGCCCGTCCGATCATCGCCCCGCCTTCGTCGGCCGTCCCGGCCGGGCCGCCGCCGTCCCGGCGCGCCTCCGCCGCAGCCTCCCGGAGCGCGGCCAGCACGGCCTCGCGCCGGTCGTAGAGCCGGCGCGGCTCGCGAGCGGCGCGGCGCGTGAGCGCGTACGACGTGAGGACCGGGAGGGCGATCGTGGTGTCCGCGTAGACCACCACGGCGTCGGGGAGCCGCGTCGGATCCACCTTGCCCCACGACACCGCCTCGCCCGGCGTCGCGCCCGAGAGCCCGCCCGTGTCCTGCCGCGCGTCGGTGCACTGCAGGTAGTAGTCGTGGCCTTCCTCCTCGATCCCGAGCACCTCCTGGATCTGCGGCTCGGTCTGGAGCACGAAGTTCTTGGGCGAGCCCCCGCCCAGGATCACGACCGCGCTCTTCCCGCCGGCGCGCTTGCGGTCGAGCACGAGCGCGGCGGTCTCGTTCACGTCGATCGACGGGTTGATGCGGCAGCGCGAGCCCTCCAGGTCGAGAGCCGCGACGTTCATCCCGATCGAGGAGTCGCCCGGCGACGAGGTGTAGACCGGAACGCCGTGACGGTGGCACGCCGCCAGAAAGGACGCGTCCCGGAGTCCGAGCGCCTCCTCGCGGCGCGCGACCCACCGGCCCACGAGGTGGTGGAACTCGGCCGTGCCCATCTCGCGTTCGAACTCGGGCTGCCGGATCACCTCCCGGAAGAAGCGATCGGTGGAGAGCAGCACCTCGTAGTCGAAGAGCACGTCGTAGATCCGCACGACGCCTTCGCGGCGCAGCACCGTGTCGTCCAGGAACGGCGACCCGCGGTGCATCGAGAGCCCGATCCCGAAGTGCGTATCGTGATAGAGGTTCGCTCCGGTCGAGACGACCCAGTCCACGAACCCGGCCTTGACGAGGGGGATCAGACAGGACCGGCCCAGCCCCGCAGGCGTGAGCGCGCCGGTCAGGCTCAGCCCGACCAGCACGTCGTCCCGCAGGATCTTCTCGACGAAGAGACGGCAGGCGTCGCGCAGCCGACCGCCGTTGTAGGCCAGCATCGCGCCGTCCACGAGGTCCGCCGCGGCCTCTCCGCCGCGGAGCGGCTCGGGGAAGATGGGCTCGCCGGAGAGCCAGCGGTTGCGCGCGCCGTCCCGCCGCGGCGGTCCGGCCGCCGTCACGTGGGGATCTCCGGCCGGACGCGTGCGCGGCGCTCGACCGCCGGCTCGTCGGGGCCGGTGCCGTCGGAGCGACGGCCCTCGAGGAACAGGGCCGCCTCCCCGAGGACCCGATCGACCGCCTCGCGCAGCGGCAGCGGGAGCGTGGCCCCCGCGGCGTTGCGGTGTCCGCCGCCGCCGAACCGGCCCGCGAGCGCGTGGACGTCGGTCGCGCCGTGGGACCGGAAGCTCACCTTCGTCTCCCGCGGGCCGTCCTCGCGGAAGAGCACCGACACCTGGAC
Organism: Gemmatimonadota bacterium; assembly: GCA_036556125.1. GTDB lineage: Bacteria > Gemmatimonadota > Gemmatimonadetes > JACCXV01 > JACCXV01 > DATBJZ01. Next base: position 17,598 of record DATBJZ010000010.1, read on the forward strand.
CCCCTGGATCCGGCGGCCCTGCTCGACGAGCCCGTCCAGCTCCTCGGGTCCGGCGCCGGTGTCGCCCAGCAGCTCGCGGTCCACGGCCATCCACGCCAGCCGGCCGCCGAACTCCAGCGCCAGCGCGCTCAGCGCGCGGCCCCACAGCCGCATCCGCGCCGCCGTGTAGCTCGCGAACATCCGCTGGTACAGCGCGTCCGCCTCGACGCCGTGGCGGACCAGGTCGGCGGCCACGAGGTGCGCGTCGCTGGTCGTGTTGGAGTAGCGGAACGACCCCGTGTCGAAGGCGATGCCCACGTAGAGCGGCGTGGCGACGGCCGGCGTGATCTCGGCGCCGGCTTCCCGCAGCAGCCGGTAGGCGAGCTCCGCGGTCGAGGAGGCGGCACTGTCCACGAGCGCGTGGTGCGCGAGCGGCGTCGCCCCGCTCCGGCCGGCCTCCGCCTGCGGCGCGTGATGATCCACGCACAGGCGCACCGCCCGCAGGGACGGGAAGGTGTCGACGATCGCGCCGAGCCGGCCCGGCGAGCTCGTGTCGAGGATCACGAGCGCGTCCGCCGAGGCGAGGGCGTCGGCGTCCGCGGGCTGGAACACCCCCAGCGGCGCCTGCGGCGTCGCGAGGAAGGAGAACTGCCGGGGCGCCGGGTCGGGGTTGAGGATCCGGACCCGTGCGCCGCGCCGGCCGAGCCAGGCGGCGAGCGCCGCCTCCGATCCGAGGCCGTCGCCGTCCGGGTGCACGTGCGTGGTGAGGACGACGTCGGACGCGGCCTGCAGGATGCGGACGATGGCGCCGGCGGCGTCGAGCGCCGCCGGCGCGAGTCGACGCAGCGCCGGGGCGTCGTCGTGCGGTTCGGCGGCGGCCGCGTCCGCCCCCGGCTGCCGTCGCGGGAGGGGGGAGCTCGTCACGCGGCGAATATAAGCCGCGGCCCGAGGCCCCCGCGCAGGCGGGTTCGACCCGCGTGAGGCGAGGAGGAGCGCGGCGCACGCGAGCCGCGCCGCCGCGCGCCGATCGTCGGACGCGCCCGCGACGATCCGCGCCCGAAGGGTCCATCGCCACGGGTCACGCCGCCGTCCAGGGCGGGTAGGGCTCCCGCGGCCCCTGCGGGAGGTCCAGGAGCTGCACCGTGACCGCCTCGCCGGCCGCGAGATCCGTGCGATCGGGGCCGCACACGAGCAGTCCCTGCGCGTCCGCGAACGGCCGCAGGAAGCCGGATCCCTGGGGTCCCGCGGGGGCGGCGACGAAGCCGCCCACATCGTCGCGGTCCAGCCGCACGCGCAGGAACGAGCGGCGGCCCGGCTCGGCGCGCACGGGCTCGGCCAGCCGCGCCCGGACCGCGGGAAGGAAGACGTCGGAGAACCCGCCGAGGCGGCGCAGCAGCGGCCGCACGAACTCGAGGAAGGTGACGAGCGCGGAGGTCGGGTTGCCGGGGAGGCCGAACAGCCAGCGGCCCGCCACCCGGCCGACGCCGGGCAGGTCGCGGGTTCGCGCGAAGACGAGCGGCTCACCGGGTCGCATCCGCACGCGCCAGAACACGAGCCCGCCTGCGGCCTCCTCGATCACGCCGCGCACGTGGTCGCGCTCCCCGGCGGAGACCCCGCCCGTGGTGACCACCACGTCGGCCGTCTCCAGGGCCTCGAACACGGCCGCGCGGATGAGCAGGCGGTCGTCGGGCACGGGATCGACGGTGCGCGCGACGGCGCCGGCGCGCCGCGCGAGCGCCGCCAGGGCCGGCGCGTTCGACGAGAACAGCTGCCCCGGGGCGGGTTCGACGCCGGGGCGGACGAGCTCGTCGCCGGTGGGGATCACGACGACGTGCGGCCGGCGGTGGACCTCGACCGCGGCCTCGCCCATCGCCGCGAGGAGCGCCAGGCGTCCGGCGCCGACCTCCACCCCCGGCTCCAGCACGGGCTCGCCGACGACGACGTCGGCGCCGGCCAGCCGTACGTGGTCCCCGGGACGCGGCGAGGCGCCGAACGTCACGCGCTCCCCCGGCTCGGCGAAGCGCCCGCGTCCGTGCGGACCGGCGGTGTCCTCGACGGGAACGATCGCGTCCGCTCCGGCGGGGACCGGCGCGCCGGTCATGATCAGCAGGGTCGAGGCGGGAGGGAGCGCGGCGCCGGGGGGGTCCCCCGCGGAGATGCCTCCCGCGATCGGAAGCGAGGCGCCGGGCGACGCGAGATCCGCCGCACGCACGGCGTAGCCGTCCTTGGCGGCGTTGTCCCAGCCGGGCAGCGCGCGCGCGGCGACCACGGCGCGGGCGGCGGCGCGGCCGTCCGCCTCCTCGAGACGGACGGACTCGATCCCGAGCGCCGGGACGTCCTCGAGGATGAGCTCGAGCGCCTCCTCGCTCGTGATCGGCCGCGGGGCGTTCGCCGCCGTCAGCGGAAGATCACCAGGCGCTCCCCGGCGCGGATCGCCGAGCCCCGCCGGTCGTTCCACTCGCGGACCTGGGCGACGCTCACGCCGTACCGCTGCGCGATCGACCAGAGCGTCTCGCCGCGGCGCACGCGATGCACGAGACGGTCCCCGGGCTCTCCACCGGCGGCCCGGGCCAGCGCACCGGGACGCTCCGTCGCCTCGTCGCGCGCGGCCGGGGCCGCCGCGCCGCCGCCCTCGATGCGCAGGACCATGCCGGGCGTGACGCCCGAGACAGCCTGTGGGTTCCAGCGCTCCATCTCGGCGACCGTGACGCCGTGGTCCCGGGCGATCCGGTGGAGCGTGTCGCCTTCCCCCGCGCGGACGGTGATCGTCCGTGCCGGCCGCCGGCCTGCCGGCGGAGGCGCGGGCGGGGCCGGAGGCGGCGCTTCCACCTCGCTCACGTCAGAGGTTTCCGAGGGCCCGACCGCGGCCGCCTCGTCGGGCGGGAGGCCGGTGCGCGCGGCGGCCGACGACGCGGGGCCGGAGGGCTGCCCGGGGGCCGTCACGCCGGCGACGTCCGGCGTCGCGCGAGTGACGTCCGGTGTCGCGCGAGCGACGTCCGGTGTCGCGCGAACGATGTCCGGCGTCGCGCGAGCGACGTCCGGTGTCGCGCCGGCGACGTCCGGTGTCGCCCCGGCGGCGTCGGCCGAGCTCCACGAGGGACCGTGAGCGGGGAGCGCGGCCGGTCCTCCGGCGGACGCCAGCTCGGCCGGCGGCTCCTCCCCGGCTGCCCCGGCATCTTCGGCTCCGGCCGCCTCCCCGCCGTCCGCGACCCGGTCGGCATCGGCGGCCCCGCCGCCGTAGACCGCCTCGCCGTCGTCTTCCAGGGCGGGCGGGGACGCCCCCGCACGCTGCGGCGCGGGGATCTCCTCGATGCGCGCCAGCACTTCGGGGAGGTCGCCGCCGCGGCCGGCGCCGGGCGCGCGCGGCACGGTCAGCTGCTGGCCCACCCGCAGCCGGCGCGCGTCGCGGATGCCGTTCGCCGCCATCAGCGCCTGCGTCGAGACGCCGTAGCGGCGCGCGATCGCGCTCGGG
>DATBJZ010000011.1:0-19889 GCA_036556125.1 Gemmatimonadota bacterium
AGCCGCCTCAGCATCCTCTTCGCCGTCCCGTGCACGATCGTCTGCAGCTCCGCGTGTGACGGCGAGTCGTCGGAGTCGGGCAGGCCGAACTCGCGGCGGCAGACCTTCGTCCCGGTGTTGTAGATGACGTAGCGGACGCCGTGGTCCTCGCTGTACGAGGCGAACATCCGGCGCTCGAACTTGCGGTCGGGACGCAGCAGGTAGGGGTTGTACCAGGGCTCCTTCGCCATCTGGCCCCACTTCTCCTTGGGCCCGGCGCCGGGCTGCACCATGTAGGCGCCTTCCTCCAGGACCTCCAGCGCGCGCTCGGTGTCCAGCACCTCCTCGAACGGCGAGTGATCGTCGCGCCGCAGGAGCACGATCAGGTGCATGGGCGTGGCGTAGGTCATCGTCGCCACGGCGGCGGGATCGATCATGCACCGCGAGTTGGGGACCCTCGAGTACAGCCTGCGGCCGCCCTCGACGGCGACGTTCTCGGCCGGCGAGACGTCGAAGATGTCCTTCATCCGCCGCATCGTCTCGTCCATCCGGGGCTCGGGCAGGTCGTCGTCCACGGCGTTCGTGCGCACGTAGATGTGACGCTCCGAGGGCGTCGCCACGCGCCCTTTCACGTAGACCCAGTCGTCGGAGTTGATCCGGCCTCGCCGCCCCGGCTCCACCGTGTGGATGCGCGAGAGGACGTTCGTGTAGGTGGACTTCCCGGTTCCGGTCGGGGCGATGATGACCATCCCCATTCCGTCCACGTCGACGCACGCGCCGTGGATGGAGTGGATGCCGAACCGGGCGAGCTCCACGCCCGCCGCCCCCAGCGCCCACGACTTCATCTGTCCGTAGTAGTCCGTGTTCCAGAACACCGTCTCGTTCGTCTCCCGGCAGTAGAAGGCGCGCGCGGTCGCCGGATCCTTCGCCTTCACGGCGGCGTGCATCGAGACGACCGGAACGTCGAACTCGCGGCCGGCCCGCTCGACCTCCGCGGGATCGCCCAGGAACCAGTTCTGGTTCCAGAAGTTCACCAGATGCGGCGCGTTGGTCCGCAGCCGCACCGGCATCCCGCCGATCAGGCCGACCGTCTCGAAGACGTCCCCGTTCGCGAAGACGTCCTCCGCCCGCGCCTTCCACTCCTCGAGCAGGGCGGGCGTCGCCTTCTTGTCGTTGTTCGGGGCGCGGCCGTTCACGATCGTCGGATGCGTGTAGTCCGCCGCGTCCACGGTGCGCGAGGGGTCGAGCGGGTCGAGCAGCTCGCGGGGATTCGGCGCCCGCGTGAAGCCGGCGAACCCCGCCCCGCGCGCGCGCTCGAACACCTGGGGGATCTCGTAGGCGTCTTCACCCGAAGAGCCGCGTTCGCGCGGAAAGGGATCGAGCCGGGGCGAGGTGGCCATCGCGAGCGCTCCTGGTCGAGTGGGGCGCCCAAGCTAGGGCGGGTGTTCCGCGGTCGCAAAGCGGTCCGGCGCGCGCCAGCGCCGAAACCGTTCGCCGACCGTCGAGTGCAGCGGTTTCGGCCAGCCGTGGGCGATTCGGGACGCCCGATCCCGCCTCGGCCGGCCGTGCGCGCACCTTCTCTATATTGTGCCGTGCCCGCCCGCCCTCCGATCCACCGACCGATTCCGGACGGTCCCGGCGCCGCCGCCCTGCGCCGGGTGGCGTTTTGGGCCTTCCCCGCCTTGGCGTTCGCGCTGCCCGGCTGTCGCAGCGCCGCCGACGCGCCGCAGGGCCTCTCCCGCGACCGCTTCGTGACCGCGTACGTGGCGCTGGTGCAGGCCCGGATCGAGTCGGAGGGGGACTCCGCCGTCTATCGCGCCGCGCGGGACCGCGCGCTCGACCGGCTCGGGGTCACGCCCGCCGAGCTGCGCGCATTCGTCGAGCGCGGGAAAACCGAGCCCGAGCAGCTCGGCGACGCCTGGGCGGCGATCGCCGCCAAGCTGGACACCCTCTACGGCGGCGTCACGACGGAGCCGCCGCCCGCGATGCAGCGCGAGCCGGGGGCGGAGACGGAATCAGGGGAGGAGAGCGAAGGTCCCGAGCTCGAGGGCGAAACTCCCGACGTGCGGCCCCAAGCGAGCGCCGGCACCGTGCCCGACGCTCAGCCCGCGACCGACAGCACGACACGGAAGCGCGCCGCGCCGCTCATCATCCGGTCGTAGCCCTCGCCCGCGCGTTCCAGCGGCAAGATCTCGTTCATCGACCGGACGCCCGCGCGCTCGCTGAACCGCAGCGTGTCCTCGGAGTCGATCGAGGTCCCGGAGTACCATCCCTTGATCGATCGCCGCCCCCCGAGCAGCGCGAGCGCGTCCACCTGCATCGCGGGAACGGCGCCCAGGACGAGGAGCTGCCCGTTCACGGCCAGACCTCCCTGCACCGCGCTCGTCGCGTCGGCGCTCGTCACGGTGGCCAGGATGACCTTCGCGCCCCCGAGCTCGAGGAGCCTCGCCGCGACGTCCTGCCCCCGACTGTCGATGAAGTCCCGCGCTCCGAGCTCGCGGGCGAGCGGTTCCTTGTCCGTCCCGCGTGCGATCGCCACGGTGCGGAATCCCATCCGCGCGGCGTACTGGACGGCGAGATGGCCGAGGCCGCCCACCCCCAGCACGGCGACGAGGTCGCCCGGGCGGGCGTCGCTGTTCCGGAGCGCGTTGAACGTGGTGAGGCCGGCGCACATCAGCGGCGCCGCGTCCACCGGCGGGAGCCCGTCCGGCATCCGCGCGACGGCGCTCGCCGGGGCGAGCATGTAGTCCGCGTACCCGCCGTCGTACGTGATGCCGGTCACCTGATGGGTCACGCACGCGAAGAAATCGCCGCGGCGGCACGGCTCGCAGCGGCCGCAGTACCCTCCGTTCCATCCCACGCCGACCCGTTGACCCTCCTGCCACGGGAGGGTCCCCTCGCCGACCGCATCGACGACGCCGGCGATCTCGTGCCCCGGCACACGGGGGTACTGGAGGCCCGGGTGCAGCCCTTCCTTCGTGATCGAATCGCTGTGGCAGATGCCGCAGGCCTGGACCCGCACCCGCACCGCGCCGACGCCGGGGTCGGGGATCGGCCGCTCGACCAGCTCGAGAGGGCCGCCGGGGCGGGAGGCCTGCACCGCGCGCATCGTCGCCAATCGTCACCTCCCTGAACCACGCGGGCGCGAGTCCCCCGCGCCCGAGCGGCGGGGCACGGTTTCACGCATCCCCTGCGCGGAAGGGCCGGGCCCGGCCGTTCGCCTACGCGTCCTCCCCCACCGGTTTCGCGAAGACCACGACGTGCCCGCCCGGCTCGCGGAAGCCGATCTCGTCCATCCCGTAGAAGGTCTTCCGCCGCGGCAGGACCGGCGCGATGCCGATCATCACGCGCTCGACTTCGTCGAGATCGTCCACGATCACGAACAGGTTGGCGGGCGAGGGGCCGGGCGGCAGGACGCTCGGCGCGTCGTGGTCGAGGCTCTCGCGCGTCTGCAGCATCACCTGGACGGGCCCCTTCTGGAGGATCACGAAGCCGAGGCGCTCTCCCTCGGGCACCTCGACGGTCTTCTCGAAGCCGAGACGATCCACCCAGAAGTCGAGGCTGGGCTCGATCGCGTCCACGACGAGAACGGGGGTCAGGCTGTAGAACGCCCCGGCGCTCACACGAACCCCCGCAGCCGCGTCGCCGTCGCGACCCGCTCGATGCCGATCATGAAGCACGCCATCCGCAGCGTGACGCCGTGGGTCCGCGCCGTCCGGAACACCTCGCGGTAGGCGGCCGTGAGCGTGCGCTTGAGCTCCGTCTCGACGCGCTCCAGCTCCCACCGGTGGCGCTGGACGTTCTGGGCCCACTCGAAGTAGGAGACCGTCACCCCGCCGGCGTTGGCCAGGATGTCGGGGATGATCGGAACGCCGCGCGCCTCGAGGAGGCGGTCGGCGTTCGGCGTGACCGGATGGTTCGCGCCCTCGACGATGATCTTCGCCCGGATCGCGTCGGCGTTGCCGGAGTGGATCACCTCGCCGACGGCGCAGGGGATCAGCAGCGTGCAGGGCAGCGCGAGCAGCTCGTCGTTCGTGACCGCGTCGGCGCCCGGGAATCCGCGCACCGTTCCCGCCTCCGCGAAGTGGGTCCGCAGCGCCGGCACGTCGAGGCCGTGCGGGTCGTGGACGCCCCCGACGACGTCGCTGACCGCGACGACGCGGGCGCCCATCCGATGGAGGATCCGCGCCGCCCACGAGCCGACGTTGCCGAATCCCTGGATGGCGACGTCCGCTTCGTCCAGCACGAACCCGTAGTCCTCCTGCATCGCTTCGATCACGTAGGCGAGGCCCTGGCCGGTGGCGGATTCACGCCCGTAGGAGCCGCCGAGCTCGATCGGCTTCCCCGTCACGACCTCCGGCGTGTAGCCGTGCTTCTGCCCGTAGGCGTCCATCATCCAGGCCATGATCTGGGCATTGGTGTTCATGTCGGGCGCGGGGATGTCCCGGTTCGGTCCGATGACGTACGAGATGTGCCGGGTGTACCGCTGCGTCATCTCCTGGAGCTCGCGCCGGCTCATCGTCTTGGGCTCGCACTGGATCCCGCCCTTGGCTCCGCCGAACGGGATGTCGACGACCGCGGTCTTCCACGTCATCAGCGAGGCGAGGGCGCGGATCTCGTCGACGTCGGCGGTAGGGTGGTAGCGCACGCCGCCCTTGTACGGCCCGCGCGCGCCGTTGTGCTGGATCCGGTACCCGATGAAGACCTGGAGGCGGCCGTCGTCCATCCGGACGGGCACCTCGACTCGCGTCTCGCGGAACGGCGTCGTCAGCAGCGGACGGAGCTCGTCGTCGAGACGGATCCGGTCGGCGGCCTCGTGGAAGAACTGGTTGACGGCCTGGAAGGGCGACGTGTCGCCCGGGCGCGGCCGCGCGCTGGGGGGCGCGGGCCGCGGGACGTGAACCGTCACGCGGACCTCCTCGACCTAGCGGCGGCGCCCCCGACCGCCGCGCCGGCCGCGGCGACGTCCGTTGGACGGACCCGTCCGTTGAGCTGCGGAGGGCTCCTGCGGCCGCCCCTGGGACGCTTGACTCGGCGCGTGCTCGGACGCCGGCCGCGGCCGCGCCCCACCTCGGCGCCGCGGCCGTCCGCCGGGGGAGTGCTCGGGCGGCGCAGGCTCCCCGCGAGGCGGCTCCCGCTGCTGGCTGCGACCCCGCTCCGGCGGCGGCTGCCCGCGGGACGGCTGCCGCTCGCCGCGCGAGGGCGCACGTGCGGGCTCGACGCGATCGCCGTCGGGGTCGGGAACGAGACGCATCTGCTCGCCGTCGAAGGCGGCGAGCAGCCAGCTGGCTTCGAGCGAGTCCGTCACCCGCTGCATCCGGTCCACGGCCCCTTCCGGGATCTCCGTGGTCCCGCTCTGCACGCGCAGCAGCCGGAACTCCAGGGCTTCGTCCTCGCCGGGACGCAGCCGCACGGCGACGCCGTCCAGGAGGCGGGCGCGGTCCGCGCCCTCGAGCGGGCCGACCGTGTCCTCGAACCAGAGCACGCGCCAGCCCTTGCGGAGTAGCGTCTCCTCGAGCGCGACGCGCGTCGCCGATTCGCCCGCGCGGAAAACGGTCGAGTCCTCGACCTCGAGCACCCGCCCCTGCTCTCCGGGTCCCAGCCCGCGTCCGCCGCGGCCCCGGGGCGTCATCCGGCGGCCGGCTCCCGAACGGGCGCTCCGCCGGCGAGCGCGTCGTGCGCGATCGCGGCCGGCAGGTAGAGGCGCTCGGCGTATTCGCGGACCATTCGATGCGTGTTGTAGTAGGGCGCGAGCCGGCGCAGCGAAGCCTTCATCCGCCGGACCCAGCCGACGGGGACTCCGTCGCCGTCACGCTCGTAGAACAGCGGCACGATCTCGTCCTCCAGGACCGAGAACAGCCGCTGGGATTCCGCGTGGTCCTGCGCATCCGGATCCGGTTGGCCTTCCGCCTCGGGGACCGTCCAGCCCACCTCCGGATCGTAGGCCTCGGCCCACCAGCCGTCCAGCACGGACAGGTTGAGGCCGCCGTTCACCACGACCTTCATGCCGCTCGTTCCGCTCGCCTCCAGCGGGCGGCGCGGCGTGTTGAGCCACAGGTCCACGCCGCGCACGAGCCGCCGCGCGAGCCCGATGTCGTAGTTCGCGAGGAAGACGACCTTCAGGCGAAGCGCCGGATCGGAGGCGAGCGAGGCGATCTCCCGGATCATCCGCTTGCCCTCGTCGTCGTGGGGGTGCGCCTTTCCGGCGAGCACGATCTGCACGGGCCGCCCGGCCTCGCCCAGCAGGCGCCGCAGCCGGTCGCGGTCGCGGAACAGCAGGGTCGCGCGCTTGTAGGTCGCGAAGCGGCGCGCCCAGCCGATCGTGAGCGCCTCGCGGTCGAGCACCCAGCGCGCCCAGGCGTGGTCGGCGGGGTCCGCCCCGCGGCGTTCGAGCTGGTGCGGCAGCCGGCCGCGCACCCACTCGACCAGTCCGGCCCGGAGGGCGGTGTGTGCGGTCCAGAGCTCGCGGTCCGGGATGGTCTCGACCGCCGCCCAGGCGTCCGGCTCGTGCGGCTCCTCCTTCCAGCGCGGGCCGAGGTGTCGCGTGAGGAGCTCCTTCATCTCGCGGGCGCACCAGGTCGCCGTGTGGATGCCGTTCGAGATCGGGATCAGCTCCTCGGCCGCCAGCTCCTGCGGCGGGTGGAAGCTGCGGAACAGCGACCGGCTGACCTCGGCGTGCAGCCGGCTCACCGCGTTGCAGCGCGCGCTGTTCCCCAGCGCGAGCGCCGCCATCGAGAACGGCGACGTGCCGTCGCTGCCGCCGAGGGCGAGGAACTCGCGCCAGCCGAGGCCCAGCTCCTCGGCGTAGCCCGCGAAGTACGCGTGCAGCAGGTCGGGGGCGAAGGCGTCGAACCCCGCCGGCACCGGCGTGTGCGTCGTGAAGACGTTCCCCTCGCGCGCCGCGTCGCGCGCCTGCGCGAAGGTGAGGCCGTCCTCGCGCACCAGCTGGCGGATGCGCTCGAGGACGAGGAAGGCCGCGTGGCCCTCGTTGAGGTGGCAGACGTCGGGGCGGATGCCGAGCTCGGCCAGGGCGCGGATGCCGCCGATGCCGAGCACGATCTCCTGCTGGAGGCGGTTCTCGCGGTCGCCGCCGTAGAGCGCACCCGTGACGACCTGGTCCTCGGGACGGTTCCCGTCGATCCGGGTGTCGAGGAGCAGCAGCCGCACGCGCCCCACCTGCGCCCGCCAGACCTCGGCGAAGACCTCGCGGCCGGGAAAGTTCAGGCCGGCGCGGAGAACGCGTCCGTCCGGAAGGAGCTCGCGGACGAGCGGCAGGTCCTCGGCTTCGGTGACCGGGTAGAGCTCGCGCTGCACCCCTTCGGGCGTGAGCCGCTGCGTGAAGTAGCCGTGGCGGTAGAGGAGCCCCACGCCGGTGAGCGGGAGGCCCAGGTCGCTCGCCGACTTGAGGTGGTCCCCCGAGAGGATGCCCAGGCCGCCCGAATAGAGCGGCACGGACTCGGCGAGGCCGAACTCGGCGGCGAAGTAGGCGATCCGCAGGTCGCGCGCCTCGCCGTGGACCCGCGCGAACCAGCCGGGGCTCTCGAGGTGCTCGTGGAGCTCGTGGAGGCACTCGCGCAGGGCCGCGAGGTAGCGCTCGTCGGCCGCGAGCTCGGACAGGCGCGCCGCGTCGGCCAGCCGGAGCAGGCGGATCGGGCTGCGGTTCGTCGCCTCCCAGAGCTCGGAGTCGATCCGGCGGAACAGGTCCGCCGCGGCCCCGTTCCAGGTCCAGCGCAGGTTGAACGCCAGATCGGCCAGCGGCCGGAGCGGCTCGGGAAGCCGGAGTCGCATGGGCGCCAAAGCTAGACACCTCCTGAGGATGGCGACAGGAGAGGGGCGTTCCGCGGGATCGGGCGCGAGGGCGAGCTTCTACCCCTGCAGGCAGGCGGTGGGTCCGCGTCCGGGAGCGGCAAGAAACGCGCCCCCCTCGTCTGCGGCCGCCGAGGTGGAGAGACGCGGCGGAGCTCCCGCGTTCGCTCGTCGCGTCGGACGGACTGCTTCACGCGAGCTCGATCCGCAGCCGCTGAACGCCGTCGCGGACGTCCACCTCGACGACCCGCGGTTCCGCCCGACGACGCAGCACGCTGACCTCCCCGTTCCGCTCGAGAACGGCGCGCTGGACGACGTGCGGATCGTCGATCCCCGCTCCGAGGCGCAGCGCCTCGAGAAGGTCGCGGCGGGTCAGATGGGCGCGCCGCATCTCGGCGGCGTCGGGCGCGCCGTCCTTCACGATGTCGCGAGGCTGCCCCTTCACGAGCACGCCGAAGCGGTGCGAGTGGAACGCGACGGCCGACAGCAGCCAGTGGAGGCCCACGAGGGCGCCGCCGGCGACCAGCGTGGGACCGAACGGCGCGTTGCCGGTGATCGCGCGGCTCAGCACGGAGCCGAGCATGAAGCCGAGCACGAGGTCGAACGCCGTGCTCCGGCCGAGGAAGCGCCGGTTGCCCAGCCTGACGAGCGCCACCGCGAAGACGAAGACGACGACGGCGCGGAGCGCCATGTGGCCGGCGCCGAGCCGCGGCTCGTCGAGGCCGAGCGCGCCGCGGAGCGCGTCGAGGAGTTCGGTCATCGGCGTCAGCTCCTGATGGGGGTCGAACGAGGGGTTCGCGCCCGATGCGGGACCGGGCCCACCCCTACACCGGCAGCCGCAGGCTGGCCTCGCAGCCGCGCGCGTCGGTCCGGTTGCGCAGCGTCAGGGTGCCGCCGTGGGCCTCGGCGATCTGGCGGCTCAGAACGAGACCGATCCCGCTCCCGCGCGGCTTGGTCGTGAAGAACGGCACGAACAGGTTCGCCGAGTCCGAGATCCCGGTGCCCTCGTCGGTCACCCGCACCTCGACGTCGCCGCCGTTGCGGCGCCAGCTGACCTCCACGCCGCCGCCGGTCTTGAGCGCCGCGTCGGCGGCGTTCGCGATCAGGTTGATGAGGAGCTGGTCGAGCTGGTCCCCGTCCGCGCGCACGACGATCTCGGGACCCGGCTTCACCGCCACCGGCAGGCGCGTCTCGAGCAGCGCGACACGCCGCACCCAGGCACCCACGTCCAGAGGCTCGAGCCGCGGCGGCGGAAGGCGGGCGAGACGCGCGTAGGACGCCATGAACCGTCCGAGGGCGCGGGCGCGCTCGGCGATGACCGAGAGCCCCCGCCCCAGGTCCTCGCGCCAGCCGTCGGGGGCGGGCTCGCGCACCAGCAGGCCCTCCAGGCTGCCGGCCAGCGACTGGATCGGCGCGAGGGAGTTGTTGATCTCGTGCGAGAGCACGCGCACGAGCCGCTGCCACGTCTGGCGCTCCTCCTCACGGAGCACCCGGCTCAGGTCGGAGAGCATCAGGAGCCGGTGCGGGAGCCCGCCCTGCCGGAACTCGCCCCGGCGCACCTCCCAGCGGCCCCCGCCGCCGGGGAAGGTCTTCTCGGCGATCCGCGGCACGTCGCCCTCGAGCACGTCGGCCAGGCCGAGCTCCGCCGCCGTGCGGCCCAGGAGCTGGGGCGACCCCTTGCCCAGCAGCACCTCCCCCGCGCGGTTCACGAGACGCAGCCGGTCCTGGTCGTCGAACGCGAAGACGCCGGCTTCGATCTCCGCCATCACGCGCCAGAGGAGCGCCGTGGCCTCGAGCGCGCCGAGACGCTGCTCGCGGAGCGTCTGCCCCAGCACGTTGACCTCGGCCAGCACCTCGCCGAGCGCGTCGCCGTGGCCGGCCCCCCGCGCGCGGATCGAGTAGTCGCCCTCGCGCAGCGCGGCGAGGAGGTTCGAGACGGTCTGCAACGGGAACGCGACGCGGGAGCGGACCGCGAACGCGAAGGCGATCCACCACGCGCCGAGGAGCAGCGTCGCGGTCCAGCGCAGCTTCGCCTCGTGATCGCCGAACCAGAGGAAGCCGAGCGCCAGCGCGGTGGCGGGGAGACCGCCCAGGAGGGCGAGGAGCAGGACGCGGCGCTCGTGGCGGGTCGCACCCGCCGAGCGGCGGGGCGCGGGCCAGGCCGGGTAGGGACCGCCGGTCGTCAGAGCCCGAGGTGCTGGAGCCGGCGGTACAGGGCGCTCCGCGACAGCCCCAGCGCCTTCGCCGCGTGGCTCACGTTGCCCTCGTGCCGGCCGAGCGCCTTGCGGATCAGGAACGCCTCCGCCTCCTCGAGGCTCATGTCCTCGAGGCGCGCGCCGCGGTCGGCGGCCCGCAGCCCCAGGTCCGAGGCGCGGATCGCCGGTCCGCTCGCCATCAGCACCGCACGCTCGATGACGTGGTCCAGCTCGCGGATGTTTCCCGGCCAGGGATGCTCCAGCATCGCCTGCATCGCGGAGGACTCGAAGTCCGCCAGGTCCTTCCCGTAGCGGCGTGCGTACCCGCGCAGGAAGTGCGCGGCAAGGAGCGGGATGTCCTCGCGGCGGTCACGGAGCGGCGGCAGGTGGATCTCGATCGTGTTCAGGCGGAAGAGCAGGTCCTCGCGGAAGCGGCCGGCGCCCACCTCCGCCTGCAGGTCCGCGTTCGTGGCCGAGAGGATGCGGACGTCCACGCGGCGCGTGCGCGAGGAGCCCACGCGCTCGAGCTCGCCGGTCTGCAGGACGCGCAGGAGCTTCGACTGCTGACCCATCGGGACGTTCGCGATCTCGTCCAGCAGCAGGGTGCCGCCGTCGGCGAGCTCGAACCGCCCGACGCGGTCCGTGCGGGCGTCGGTGAACGCACCCTTCACGTGCCCGAAGAGCTCGCTCTCGAACACGCCGTCCGAGAGCCCCCCCACGTTGACGGTGACGAGCGTCTTCTGCGCGCGGCGCGAGGCCGCGTGCAGCTCCTGCGCGACCAGCTCCTTGCCCGTGCCGTGCTCGCCGGTGATGAGCACGTTCGCGTCGGAAGGCCCGACGCGCTCGATCATCCGCAGGACCGGCTCCATCGCGCGCGAGCCCGCCACCATCTGCGGCCGCCGGTCGCGGCGCAGGAGCTGGTTCTCGGTCTCGAGCCGCTGGCTGCGGCGGAGCGCCCGCGCGAGCTCGACCTGGCTGCGGAGCGTGGCGAGGAGTCGCGCGTTGTCCCACGGCTTCTCGACGAAGTCGCGCGCGCCCCGCCGCATGGCCTCGACCGCGCCCTCGACGCTGGCCCACGCCGTCATCACGACGACCGGCAGGGTCGAGTCGCGGGCCTGGATCTCGAGCAGCAGGTCGAGCCCCTCGCGGCCGGACGTCGTGTCGGCGGCGTAGTTGAGGTCCATCAGCACCACGTCGAAGTCGCGGTCGTCGAGCGCCGCGAGGATCCCGGCCGGCGAGGAAGCCGACTCCGTCTCGAAGCCCTCGCCCTTGAGGAGCAGCCGGAGCGCCTCGAGCACGGGCGGCTGATCGTCGGCGATCAGGATCCGGGGCGCGGGACCGGCCGGCGCGGCGGTCGCGGGTGGAGCGGGCGCGGTGGTCTGGGTGGGCATCGGGAGCGGTCGGAATCTGGGGTGCGTGGGCGGGGGCGGCCACGGGCGCAGGATTCGGCGGGCGCCGGCGGCGGCGCGACCCGCTCGGCCGGCGATCTCCGTGCAGGAGCCGGCGGCCGTGCCTCGTCAGACGCTCGCGGGCGGCGGGTCTCCGGTCAGGGGAGTGGCGCCCTCCCGCCCGTCAGTCGGCGCCGGCGCCGAGTCCGGTCAGCCGGATCCCCGCCGCCCGCTCGAGCTCCGCGGCGGCCCGGAGGGTCGCGTACCGCGCGGCGATGGCCTGGCGCTCGGCCTCGGCGAAGAGGGCCTGGGCGTTCAGCCGCTCCACGATCGGCGCGAGGCCGAGGCGGTAGCGCTCCGACGCCTGCTCCCGCTGCCGTGCGGCGAGATCGACGTTGAGCACGCTCTTCTCCTCGAGCAGGCGCGCGCGGCGGAGACGGCCGATCGCGACCTCCACCTCGCGCGCCAGCGACGCGCGGCGCGCCGCCAGCCGCCCCTCCGCCGTCCACAGCGCGGCGCGCGCACGGCGGCGCTCGGCGACGAGCGCGCCCGGCGTGTCGAAGGGGTCCCAGGACAGCCCGAGGCTGTAGTACGTCTGCTCGTTGCGCGGATCGAGCGTGAAGGCGTCGCGCGTCTGACCGAACTCGGAGCGCACCCAGGTGGCGCCCAGCGTGACCGACGGCAGGAACCACCAGCGCTCCGCGTCCAGCCCGCGCTCGGCGGCGGTGCGGCTCTTCTCGAGCGCGGCGATCTCGGTGCTGCCCTCGAGCGCGCGGCGTCGCAGCTCCTCCTCGTCCCAGGACCAGCCCTCGCTCGCCGCGGCCGGCTCGACGAGCGCGACGCTCGCGGTCGCAGGCAGCCCCAGGTGCTCGAAGAGCTGGAGGCGCGCGGCGTCGGTCGCGGACTCCGCTTCGAGGAGCGCGATCTCGGCGTCGCTCTCCGCGAGACGGGCCTGCAGGTCGTCGAGCTGCGGGACCTCGCCCACCCGGAACCGCTCGGCGGCCAGGCGCGCCAGCTCGCGGGCGTGCTCGAGCTGCACGCGTCGCGCGTCCTCGAGGGCGACCGCCTCGAGCGCGTCGAGGTAGGCCAGCGTCGCGCCGGCCGCGACGCGCGCCCGCGCCGCGTCGTAGGCCAGGTCCGCAGCGGCGGACTCCGCGCCGGCCTTCCGCACCTCCCAGAACGTCCGGCCGCCGTCGAAGACGGTCCAGCTCGCGTCCAGGACGGCCACGGTCTCCCAGCTCTCCTGCGGACGGACGAGGGAATCGGGCAGCTCCACGATCGCGCCGGTGATCGGATCCTCGGCCGTGCGCTGGAGGACGTCGGACTGCGTGAAGCCGGTCGTGAGGTTGAGCGACGGGATCAGGCGGCCCCAACTGTCCCAGCGCGCGGCCTTGGCGCCGATGCGCGCGCCCTCGGCTTCGCGGAGCGCGGGGCTTCGTGCGAGCGCGGTGCGGACGGCGGCGTCGAGCGTGAGGGTGTCGGTGGCCGCGGCGGGCCGGTGGCCCTCGGCGTCGGCCGGACCGGCGGCGTCCGGAACGGCCCCGTCCGGTCCGAGGGTGACCGCCGAGTCGGGCGCGGCGGCGCGTGGGAGCGGATGGGCCGCGCCGGCGGCATCCGCCGGCACCGGACCTCCGATCGAGTCCGGCGCGCTCGGCGGGGCGGGCGTAGCCGCCGCGGCGAGCGAGTCGGGGGGTGCGGCGTCCTGTGCGAGGCTCGGGGCGTGCGGGGCCGCTGCCGTCAGGAGCGCGAGGCAGACGGGCGCGAGCCGCCGCGCGGCCTCGCGGCGGCATCGCGCCGTCGCCCCTCCCGTCGTCCCCCGGACCTCTCTCACGACTCAGACCGCGCGGGTCGCGAGCGCGAGAGCGGCCACCAGCATCGGGCCGAAGACCAGCGCCATCGTGGTCATGACCTCGGCGAGCAGCGTAGCGTCGGAGCGGTTCACTTCGGGTTCTCCTTCGATGGTTCCGAGTTCTCCCCGGGCGCCGTCCTGCCGCGCCCTCGGGGGAGCCCGAATGCGAGCCGCGTGCCACGAATGTACGTCGGCGCAACCTGTTGCGGCCGTTGAAGCTAGCTGGATGGATCCGGGCGGCCGCCTCCGCGGCCGGTGTTCGCTTGCGGGACGGCGGCTCCCACGGGCGAAAGCGGACGGGTGAGGGCCGCTCCGCGAAGGCGCGGTGGTCCACCGCACGGACGGAGAACCGCGGGGTCCACTGCACGGCCGTAGAACCGCGCCGATGGACGACGGGACCGGTGGAGGTGCTGGCGCGGGGCGGGGCTGCCGGCCGCCGTGGCCGGCCGACGCTCAGGAGGCGATCCGCTGCACGAGCTGGGCGTTGGAGGGCGACCCCTCGAACCAGGCGAGGAGCTCGGTCAGGGCCTGGGCCGGCGGCTTGCCGGCGAGGCGCCGGCGGATGGCGTGCGCGGCGGCGAGCTCGTCCTGCGTGAGCAGGCGCTCCTCGCGCCGCGTCGCGCTGGCGGGAAGGTCCACCGCCGGGAACAGGCGCCGGTCCGCGAGCTCGCGCGAGAGGACCAGCTCGCTGTTCCCGGTCCCCTTGAACTCCTCGAAGATCACCTGGTCCATCCGGGAGCCCGTGTCCACGAGCGCGGTGGCGATGATCGTGAGCGACCCGCCGCCCTGTGCCGGATCCACCGCTCGCGCGCTGCCGAAGAAACGCTTCGGCTTCTCCATGGCCGTGGCCTCGAACCCGCCCGAGAGCGTCTTCCCGGTGCCGCCTTCGAGCGCGTTGTACGCACGCGCCAGGCGCGTGATGGAGTCGAGGATCAGGACCACGTCGCCGCCCGCCTCGACCCTGCGTCGCGCGCGCTCGAGGCTCATCTCGGCGACCGCCACGTGACGGGACGGAGGGAAGTCGAAGCTCGAGGCGACCACCTCGCCGAAGCCGCAGCGCTCCATCTCGGTGACCTCCTCCGGCCGCTCCTCGACGAGGAGGATCAGGAGCAGGGCCTCGGGATGGTTCGTCGCCACGCCCGAGGCGATCGACTGGAGGATCGTCGTCTTCCCCGCCTTCGACGGGGCGACGATCAACGCCCGCTGCCCTTTCCCGAAGGGACAGAGGAGGTCGATCAGCCGGTTCACGGTGCCCTTGAGGCCCGGCGCGGCGCCGCCTTCCAGGGTGAGGCGCTCGTGCGGGTGGATCGCGCTCAGCCGGTCGAAGTCCGGGCGGCGCGCGAGCGCGGACGCGTCGCCGCCGTTCGCGGCGACGATCGTGGCGAGGACGGGGTTGCGCCCGCGCGTGCCGGGCTCCGCGAAGCCGTCGATGTCGTCCCCGGTGCGGAGGCGGTGGCGGCGCACCATCCCCTGCGGGACGTGGACGTCGTCGGGACCCGGCAGGTAGCTGCGGCCGCGCTGGCGCAGGAATCCGGAGCCGCGGGGGCCGATCTCCAGGATCCCGGCGGCCGGGATGTCGGCGGCGGTCTTCCTGCCGGACTCGGGGGCGATCACGACCGGCCGCCGCGGGCGTTCGCGGGGCGGATGCGCTGCACGGAGCTGAAGGGAACCTCGTGAGGGACGAAAGACGCCCTCAAGCTTCGGAACGGCGGCCGCGACGGCAACCGTCTTGTGGCGAGGCGCCGTGAGCGCCGAGCTGGAAGGGCCGCTCCTCGCGGGGCCCGTCCCCGACCCCTCAGGCGGCGCGCGGGTGCCGCTCCCTCAGCGCCATCAGGGCGTCGGCCAGCCGGTCGACCTCACCGGACGTGCTGTAGAGGTAGAAGGACGCCCGCGCGGCCTCCCGGAGCCCGAAGCGACGGAGGAGCGGGAGCGACGCGAGGTCGCCGCCGCGCACGGCGATCCCCTCGGCGTCGAGCTCCCGCACCACGGCCGACGCCGGGATCCCGTCCATCGCGAACGAGAAGACCGGGACGCGCTCGCCGCCGGCGGCGCCGAGGACGCGCAGCCCCGGCACCTCCCGCAGCCGGGCGGACGCGTGGGCCGCGAGCGCCGCCTCGTGCAGCCGGACGCGCTCGCGGCCCGCCCCCTCGAGAAAGCGGATCGCCGCCGCGAGTCCCACGGGTCCCGCCACGTCCGGCGTGCCCGCGCCGAAGCGGCGGGCGCCGCGCTCGAACACGGCGCTCTCGAGGTCCACCTCGTGCGCCATGTTGCTGCCGCCGTGGAACGGCGGGAGCTCCTCCAGGGCGTCGGCCGCGACCCACAGGACGCCCGTGCCCATCGGCCCGAGCATCTTGTGCGCAGAGAACGCGAAGAAGTCGCAGCCGAGCGAGCGGACGTCGAGCGGCAGGTGCGGCGCCGCCTGCGCGCCGTCCACCACGACCCGCGCGCCCGCCGCGCGGGCGAGTGCGCTCACCTCACGGACGGGATTCACGATCCCGAGCACGTTCGAGACGTGGCTCAGGGCCACGAGCCGCGTGCGCGGACCGATCAGCGCGCCGACCGCCTCCGGCGCGAGCCGGCCGTCCCCGTCCACGTCCGCGAAGCGCAGGGCCGCCCCCGTGCGGCGTGCGGCGAGCTGCCAGGGCACGTGGTTCGACGCGTGCTCGGCGACCGTGAGGACGATCTCGTCGCCCGGGCGGAGATGTTCCCCCGCCCAGGCCCAGGCGATCAGGTTCAGGCCCTCGGTCGTCCCCCGCGTGAACACGATCTCCTGCGGGTCGCCCGCCCCGATGAACCGCGCGACCGTCGCGCGGGCGTCCTCCAGCAGGCCGTGGGCGCGGCGGGCGGGGCCGTGGAGGGCCGGGGCGGGATTGGCGTTGTCGCGCCGGTAGAACTCCGCAACGGCCTCGATGACCGGGTCCGGGCGGTGGGTCGTCGCGGCCGAGTCGAGGTACGCGATCGGACGGCCGTTCATCTCCTCGGCGAGCGCCGGGAATCGCACGCGCCAGTCGGCCGGCGGCTCCGAGGCGTGCGCCGGAGGCGTCATGCCGTCCGCCGCCTGCGCCGGCTCGACGTGCCGAGCGCCCCGGGCGGCGCCGGGCCTCCGAACGCGGCGTACAGCGCCTCGAACACGGCGGCTCCCCGCTCGAGGCGCTCGGCGTCGTTCGCAGCCGTGGCGGCGATGCCGTCCACGAGCCGGGCGACGCCGGCCGCCTCCTCGCGCCCGAACTTCGCGTCCTTCAGGTCCACGTCGTGGACGATCTCGGCCACCTGCCGCAGGGCTGCGTCCCGCCGCGCGAAGCGGCTCACGAGCGTCTCGAACGTGCAGCGGTCCCCCTCGTGGCCGAAGTCCGCGTCCGCCATGTCGAAGCGCAGCTCGCCCCGACGGCGCGGGTCCGCGGGGTCCACGAAGCGGAACCGGGCCTCCGGATCCACGAAGCGCCGGATGAGCCACGCACTGGACATCCTGTCCACGCGCGGGTTCCGGCGCGTCGTCCAGGTGCGGCCGCGCGGCCGGTCCGCCGCCGCCGCGGCGTTCTCCCCGGGCGTCGCCTCCGTGCCGGCGGCGCCCCGCCGCAGGGCCGCTCGTGCCTCTTCGATCGCCATCGTCGCCTCCTCGCGCTCCGGCGCGCGGAAGAAGTCCAGGTCCTCGACAGCCGCCGCCCGCCTCGCGAGGCGCACCAGCCCCCGTTCCGCGCGGGCCCGCGCCTCCGCGGCCTCCTCGCCCTTCCGAGGGCGGCCGCGGGGGGAGGCCGCGAGCCCCGCGGCGACCGACCGGGCCTCGCCCGCGATCGCGAGCCAGTCGGCCGCGCGCGCGGCGCGGAAGAGCGCCTTCACCTCCTCGTCGGTGAGCCCGTCCACGAACGCGGCCTCGCAGACGAGCGCCTCGCCCCCGGCCTCGACGATCTCGGCGCGGAGCCAGCCCGCGTCCTCGCGGGACTCCTCGACGTTGGGGAGCACGTAGACGGAGTTCTTGATGGCGACCGCGCCGAGCCGCTGGAGACGCCGGCTGACGCGGGCGCGCAGGGCGTCGGGCTTGGGCGGGATCTGATGGACGAGGAGGAGCCACGGGGGTGGCGACGGGGCGCGGCGCCGCGCGCCGTCCGATGTCGATGTCACAACCGTGCCGTTCACGACATCACGGTTGTGTCACTCGCACGTGGCGTCAAGCCCCTCTCGGCGCTCGCCGACGCGGTGGGGACGGGTCGTGCCGCCCCCGTGTGCGGTCCCGCGACCCGGTCGCCGCTTCCGGGGGGCGGGCTCACGACGATGGTCCGGCCGCCGCCCCCGGCGGGGCCCGGCTCACGACGACGGTCCGGGCGCCGCTGCCCGGCGCGGCCTGCGCACGAGCTCGCCGCCGCAGTTCGGGCACACCGCCCCGAGCTCCGCGGTGCAGCGCGGGCAGAACGTGCACTCCCAGCTGCAGACGTGGGCCTCCGCGCCGTGGCCGAGCGGCGCCCCGCAGCGCTCGCACCGGTCGCGCATCTCGAGCGCCACGTCCGCCCCCTTCAGCCGCGCAGGTGTCCGCCGGCCTTCACGTGCGGCTCCAGCCGTTCGAACAGGAAGTGCTTCCACGCGCCGTCGATCAGCGCGGGCCACTCCGGGTCGAGACGGCCCGCACCGGCGACGCGCACCTTCACGCGGGTGCTGTCGCCCGCCGCTTCGTAGTCGTACGTGGTGGTCAGCTCGAGCGGCTCGCCGATGAAGCCGAAGGGGCCGCTGAAGACGATCCGCTTCCCGCGGTCGACCCCGAGGACCCGCGCGAAGACAGCCCCGTTCCCGGCGTCGTCGAAGACCTCCAGGAACCGCCCGCCGGGCGTCGGCTCGAGCACGAGCGAGCGCGGATGCCGCGAAATGCTGTGGTCCCACCAGTCCGAGATGTCGCCGGTCATCGCGTCGAAGACGACCTCCGGCGAGCCGGGAAGGACCAGCTCGTAGCTCAGCTCGAACCCGCCGACCGGAACCTCCTTCGGCTGACGCAGCGCGGCGCCGGCGGCGCCGCCGAGGAGCAGTCCGGCCACGCACGCCGCGGCGGCGACCACCGCGCCGCGCCGTCCGCGGGAGCGGTCCCCCGTCGCGCCGGCGCTCCGGGACTTCGCGATCGCCTCGGCCGCCCCGGAACGCGTCCCCCGCCGAGCCCGGGCCGCGCTCATCGGACCGGCGCGGGCATCGACGTGTGCGCCGCGTACCGCTGGGTGGCGTAGCCCACGATCATGCCGAGGATCCCGCCGGGCAGCATGATCTGCCAGTAGTAGTGCTTGCCGCTCGGATCCGGCATCGCGGCCACGGCGAAGGCGAGCGCGAGCCCGACCGCGAGGCCGAAGAGGATGCCGAGCGGCAGCGAGTGGACCCTGCGCGCGAACCAGCCGATCAGGACGCCGGTGATCAACCCCTTGATCGTGGAGCCGATCACGATGCCGACGATCTGCGGCGCCACCTCGGGCGCCGAGACGAGCGCGGACAGGCCGTCGAAGATCCCCAGCACGCCTCCCAGCAGGAGGCCGAAGACGGGCTTGCTCATGGGTTCCTCCCTGGAGTCACGAAGCTCACGGTGCGCGGGCGGGCGCCCAGGCCCGCCTCCCTTCCCTTACACGTCCGCCGCGGATCCTTCGCGGCCCCGGGCGCACGGCCTCCGCCGGTCAGACCCCGGCCAGGAGGCCGAGCAGCAGGCGCATGACCAGGTAGGCGCCGACGAGCAGCAGCGCGGTGCGGTGGCGGCGCGCCAGGCGCGCGACCCGCTCCAGCGGCCCCTCCCGATGGGCCGCGACGGGCAGCCCGGAGAGCCATCTCCGCACGTCGTCCGCGAGCTCGCGGGCGCCGACGTAGCGTTCGGCGGGATCGGCCGCGAGCGCCTTCCGGCACACGGCGGCGAGGGGCGGCGGAATCGCGGTCGAGTCCCCACGTCCCGCCACCGGGGCTCCGGCCGACGCCTCGGGCGCGCGGCCGCTCAGCAGGAACCAGAGGATCGCTCCGAGCGCGTGGACGTCGCTGCGCTCGTCCGCAGCCGCGGCGTCCCCGCGCGCCTGCTCGGGCGCCATGTATCCGGGCGTGCCGAGAACCGCGCCCGGGGCGGTCGCCCCGCGCCGGGGCGGCAGCGCTTCGCCGGCCCGCGGAGCGGCCGCTGCGGTCCCCTTCGTAAAATCGTCGTCGCGCGAGAGCGGGCGGTCGGCGACCGGCGGCGCGGCGCGTGACCGCGTCACGCCCGGTGCGGCTCCGCCGTCCGGCGCCGCGCGCACCTTCGCCACGCCCCAGTCCATCACGAGGACCTCGCCGAAGGCGCCGACCATCACGTTCTCGGGCTTCAGGTCGCGGTGGATGACGCCGTGCGCGTGCGCGAAGGCCACCGCCTCGCAGAGCCGCTCGAACGCGCGCAGGCGGTCCTCGAGCGGGGCGCCGCTCCCGACGATGCGATCGAGCCGGCTCCCGTGGACGAGCCGCATCGTGTAGAACAGCCGCCCGTCGGGAAGCGTCCCGACCTCGTGGACGGGGACGATGCCGGGGTGCTCGAGCCGGGCCAGGATCCGGGCTTCGCGGACCATCCGTTCACCCAGCTCCGGGGCGAACAGCCCGAGAACCTTGAGCGCCACCTGGCGATCGAGCTTGGTGTCTTCCGCCAGGAAGACCATGCCCATGCCGCCCCGGCCCAGCACCTTGAGGACGCGATAGTGCCCC
>DATBJZ010000012.1:0-6024 GCA_036556125.1 Gemmatimonadota bacterium
GGTCCGCCGGATGATGCCTGCGCGCCGGACGAGGTGTGGTCTCCGCCACACCTTTTTTTGCGCCGTCGCCGCCGTGCTCGTCCTCGCCGCCTGCCTCGGCGGCGCGCGGTTCCCGCCCCCCCTCGAGGCCGGCGCCGCGGACGCGGGGTCGGAGCGCGAGGCGCTGGAGCTCCACGAACGCGGCCTCGACGCCGCGGCCGGGCGCAGGGACGAGGCGGCTTGGGCCGCGTTCGATTCGGTCGTCCGCCTCCATCCCGCCGCCCGCCCGTCGACGGCCAGCCTCCGCGAGCGGGGACTCGCCGCGTACCGCCTCGGCCGGCACGCCGAGGCCGCGACGGACCTGCGCGAGATCCTCGTGCGCGCCCCCGGATACGAGCGCGCCGAGACCGCGGTCGTGCTGGCCTCGGCGCTCCAGCGCGACGGTCATCCGGCGGACGCGCTGCGGGCCCTGGTCCGGTACCTCCCCGAGGAGGCCGCGGCTCCCGACGGGGCGCGCCTGGTCGCGGGCGCCGCCGTGCGCGGGCTCGCCGAGGGGGAGGCGGCGCGCCTCGCGGGCGAGCTGCCGGAGCGCCCGTACCTCGCCCCGCTGCTCCGGCGCGCCTCCGAGGAGGTGCGCGCCACGGACCCGGCGCGCGCGGCCGGGCTCGCCCGCGCGGCCGACCGCCTGGGCGGCGGCGAGGCGCCGGTCCCCGCGGCCCCGCCGGCGGCGCGCGCGCCGTCGGCCCCCGCGGTGGCGGCGATCCTCCCCTCGGGCGGGACGCTCGCCGGCGTCGCGCGCGACATCGAGGACGGCGTCAGGCTGGCGCTCGAGGAGCTGGGGCCGCCCGGCGCCGCCGGGCTCGAGGTCGTCCCCGAGATCGGCCCGCAGTCGGTGAGCGCCGGCGTCGCGGCGCTGGCCGACCGCGGCGTGCGGGCGGTGATCGGCCCGCTCGGGAGCGAGGACGCGCTCGCCGCCGCGCGCGTCGCGCTCGAGAAGGGCGTGCTCCTCGTCAGCCCCACGGCGACCGATCCCGCGCTCCGCCGCCTCGGACCCGGAGTCGCCGCGCCGAACGCGGTCGAGGGCGAGCTGGGCGAGGCGATGGGGCGCTACGCGGGCCGCGAGCTGGGCGTGCTGCGCGCCGCGATCATCGGCGCGGACGACGAGTACGGCCGTGCGCAGGCGGCGGGCTTCCGGCGCGCGTTCGCGGGCGAGGGCGGCTCCGTCGTGATCGAGCAGCTCTTCCCGCGCGGGGCGACGAACTTCGGGGCGGCGCTCCGGCTCGCCCGGCGCCACGGCGCGCAGGCGCTCTTCCTCCCCACGCGGAGCGCGGACCAGGTGCTCACGGTGCTCTCGCAGACGGGCTACTACGCCGGCGGCGGCTTCCGCATGCTCGGGACCGAGGTCTGGCGCGACGAGCGCTTCCTGCGGCGCGCGGGCTCGTTCGCCGAGGGCGCGCTCTTCGCCGACACGTTCTCGCCGGAGCCGACCGTCAGCCGCTGGTGGGAGTTCCGGACGCGCTACTTCGACCGCTACGGACGGTCGGTCTCGAGCCTCTTCCCGGCCTGGGGGTACGACGCAGCCACGCTCGCGATGCGTCACCTGAGGAGCGGCGGGGCGGACGCTCCGGACGCGGGCTCGGCGCCGCCCGTCGCGGACCGCACGGTCGTCGGCGCCGCGGCCACGTACCGGATCCGCGACGGCGTCGTGCGGAAGGTCCCCGTCGTCTCGCAGATCCAGGGGGGCTCCGTCGTGCTGCGCTGGATGGATCCCGGTGCGTGAGTCCCTGCGCGAGCACGAGCGCCGCCGCGCGGAGGCCCTGCGCGGGGGCGGCGAGGAGCGCGTCCGGGCGCAGCGCGCCAAGGGCAAGCTCACCGCGCGCGAGCGGCTCGACCTGCTCCTCGACCCCGGCACGTTCACGGAGCTGGACCGGCTCGTCACCCACCGCGCCACCGACTTCGGCCTCGGCGACCGCCGCATCCCCGGCGACGGGGTCGTCACCGGGTGGGGCGACGTCGACGGCCGCACGGTGTGCGTCTTCAGCCAGGACTTCACGGTGTTCGGCGGCTCCCTCTCGGAGGCGCACGCCGAGAAGATCTGCAAGGTGATGGACCTGGCGCTGAAGAACGGACTGCCGCTGGTGGGGCTCAACGACTCGGGGGGCGCGCGGATCCAGGAGGGCGTCGTGAGCCTGGGCGGGTACGCCGAGATCTTCCTGCGCAACACGCTGCTGTCGGGCGTCGTGCCGCAGGTCTCGGCCATCCTGGGGCCCTGCGCCGGCGGGGCCGTGTACTCGCCCGCGATCACGGACTTCGTGCTGATGACGCGGCAGACCAGCCACATGTTCGTGACCGGCCCGAACGTCGTGCGCACGGTCACGCACGAGCAGGTCTCGGCCGACGAGCTCGGCGGCGCCGAGACCCACGCGACACGGAGCGGGGTGGCCCATTTCGTGGCCGACGGCGAGGCGGAGCTGCTGCGCACCGTGCGCCGGCTGCTGGGCTACCTGCCGTCCAACAACCGCGAGGACCCGCCGATCGCCGCCGCCACGGACGATCCCGGGCGCGACGCCGAGGCCCTGCGCGAGATCGTTCCCGAGAGCGCCGCGCGCGCGTACGACATGAAGCGCGTGATCGGCCTCGTGGTCGACGGCGGCGACTGGCTCGAGGTCCAGGAGTCCTTCGCCCCCAACCTCGTCGTGGGGTTCGCGCGCCTGGACGGCCGGCCGGTCGGCGTGGTCGGGAACCAGCCCGCGGTCCTCGCCGGCGTCCTCGACATCAACGCGTCGGTCAAGGGCGCGCGCTTCATCCGCTTCTGCGACGCCTTCAACGTCCCGATCGTCACGTTCGTGGACGTGCCGGGGTTCCTCCCCGGGACGGCGCAGGAGTTCGGCGGGATCATCCGCCACGGCGCGAAGCTCCTCTACGCCTACTGCGAGGCGACGGTGCCGAAGCTCACGGTCATCACGCGCAAGGCGTACGGCGGGGCCTACGACGTGATGAGCTCCAAGCACGTCCGCGGAGACCTGAACCTCGCTTGGCCCTCGGCCGAGATCGCCGTGATGGGTCCCGACGCGGCCGTCGAGGTCGTGTACCGCCGCGAGCTGGATGCGCTGCCCGAGGGGGAACGCGCCCCCGCGGCGCGGGAGCGGGCGGAGGAGTACCGGAACCGGTTCGCGAACCCCTGGGTCGCCGCCGAGCGCGGCTACGTGGACGCCGTCATCGACCCGGCGAAGACCCGCTCGTGGCTCGTCCGCGGCCTGCGCACGCTCGCGAACAAGCGCGACGCGAACCCGCCGAAGAAGCACGGCAACATCCCGCTCTGACGTGTTCCGGACGCTCCTGGTCGCGAACCGCGGGGAGATCGCGCTGCGGGTCATCCGCACCGCGCGCGCGATGGGGATCCGCACGGTCGCCGTGTACTCCGAGGCCGACCGCGAGGCGCCGCACGTCTGGCTCGCCGACGAGGCGCACGAGATCGGTCCCGGCGAGCCCTCGGCGAGCTACCTGAACGCGGCCGCGATCCTGGCGGCGGCGCGCCGCTCCGGCGCCGAGGCCGTCCACCCGGGCTACGGCTTCCTGGCCGAGGAGCCGTCGTTCGCGCGCGCGGTCCGCGAGGCCGGGATCGTCTTCGTCGGCCCCGACCCCGAGACGCTCGCCGCCGTCGGGGAGAAGACCGCCGCCCGCCGCCGGATGCGGGAGGCCGGGGTGCCGGTGGTCCCGGGCAGCGACGGGCCCGTGGCTGGAGCCGCCGACGCCGTCCGGGTCGCGGACGACGTCGGGTGGCCGGTCCTCCTGAAGCCGGCCGGCGGCGGCGGCGGGAAGGGCATGAAGCTCGTGCGCGAGCCCTCGGCGATGGACGCGGCCTTCGCCGCCGCCGCGCGCGAGGCCGAGCGCGCGTTCGGGAATCCCGACGTGTACGTCGAGCGCCACCTGGGGCGCGTGCGCCACGTCGAGGTGCAGATCGTGGGCGACGGGGAGCGCGTGGTCGCGCTCGGCGAGCGGGAATGCTCGATCCAGCGCCGCCACCAGAAGCTCGTGGAGGAGGCGCCGTCGCCGGCGGCCGGTCCCTGGAACGCGCCGTCCTCGAGCGTGAACGGCGCCGGGCTGCGCGCGACCCTGCTCGACGCCGCCGTGCGCGCCGGGGAGGCCGTGGGCTACCGGAACGCCGGGACGGTCGAGTTCCTCCTGGACGGGGGCGGCGCCGTCCACTTCATCGAGGTGAACGCCCGCCTCCAGGTGGAGCATCCCGTGACGGAGCTCGTGACCGGGCTGGACCTGGTGGCGGCGCAGCTCCGGATCGCGGCGGGCGAGCCCGTTCCGAGCGAGGTCGCCGAGGCCGAGCTGGACGGGTGGGCCGTGGAGGTCCGCGTGTGCGCCGAGGACCCCGAGCGCGCCTTCCTTCCCGCGACCGGGGTCGTCCGGCGCCTGCGGCTCCCCGGCGGACCGGGGGTGCGCTGGGACGGGGGCGTCGAGGAGGGCACGGCCGTCACGCCGAACTACGACTCGCTCCTCGGGAAGCTCGTCGCACGCGGCGAGGGCCGCGACCATGCCCTGGACCGCCTCGCGGCGGCGCTGGCCGAGCTCCGGATCGAGGGCGTGCGGACGAACCTCGCGTTCCTGCGGAGGCTCGTGGCGGACGCCGCGTTTCGCCGCGCGGACCTGCACACCGGGTTCGTGGAGGAGGCCGCGGCGCGCCTCCTCTCGGCCGCTCCGCCGCGGCCCGAGCGGCTCGCTGCGCTGGCGGCGCTGGCGCTCGACGGCGGCCTGCGCGGCGGAGACGGCAGGCCCGGCGGAACGCCGCCCGCGGCCGGCGGCGGCGGGCGCTCCGGCCCGTCGCGCTGGCGGGCGGAGCCGCCGCCGTTCGTCTGGGTGCGCTGAGGTCCGCGCGGTGACGGAACCCGCTCCGCATCCGACCGCCGGTCGGGACCGGCGCAGGCGGCCCGCTGCGGAGGGAGCGCCGCCGCCGCACGCGGCGGAGACGTTCGCGGGGGGCGAGCGCGCCGGCGACCGCCGGACGGGCACGGTCCGCGTGGTGCGGCTCGCCGGCCGCGAGTACCGCGTGACGCTGGCGGGCGGCGCGCCGGTCGCGACCGTCAGGGTCGAGGGGCCGGACGGCGCCCGGGAGATGCGGGTGACCGGCTCGCGCGACGGGGCGCTCCTCCTGGACGGCGAGCCCGTCGAGGGCCGGCTGTCGCGGGGCGGCGACGGGTCGCTGCGGATCGCCGCGGGGGGCGAGAGCTGGCCGGTCGAGGTCCTCTCCGAGGGCGAGGCGTCACTCGAGCGCGCGCATCCGCGCCCGGGCACGGGCGCCCGGCTGCCGGTGCGCGCCCCGATGCCCGGCCGCGTCGTGGCGGTGGAGGTCGGGGAGGGGCAGGCGGTCGAGGCCGGCGCGGGCCTCTTCGTGATCGAGGCGATGAAGATGGAGAACGAGGTACGGGCGCCCCGCGCCGGCGCGGTGCGCGGGATCCGCGTCGCACCGGGCGTGTCCGTCGAGGGAGACCAGGAGCTGTGCGCGATCGAGACGGAAGGGTCCTGACCTCCTCCGGCACGGAGGTGGCGCCGGTCTACCGTCCCGCCGACGTCGCGGGGCTCGACTACGGGCGCGACCTCGGCGACCCGGGGACGTTCCCGTTCACGCGCGGCCCGTACGCGACGATGTACCGGGGCCGGCCCTGGACGATGCGGCAGTACGCCGGCTACGGGACGGCCGAGGAGACGAACCGGCGCTTCCGCTTCCTGCTCGACCGGGGGCAGACCGGCCTCTCCGTGGCCTTCGACCTGCCGACCCAGATGGGACTCGACTCGGATCACCCGCGCGCGGCCGGCGAGGTCGGGCGGGTGGGGGTCGCGATCGACTCGCTGGAGGACATGCGCGCCCTCCTCGACGGCATCCCTCTGGACCGGGTGAGCACGTCGATGACCATCAACGCGACGGCGCCGATCCTGCTGGCGCTGTACTTCCTGGTGGGGGAGGAGGCCGGACTCGAGGAGCGCGACCTGCGCGGGACCGTCCAGAACGACGTGCTCAAGGAGTACATCGCGCGC
>DATBJZ010000013.1:0-10222 GCA_036556125.1 Gemmatimonadota bacterium
TGCGCGCCGAGGAGCTGACCCCCTTCCGGCGCGCCAACCGGGAGTTCCTGGTCTACACGACCGGCTCGCCGTTCGCCTGGCTGGTGAGCAGGCTCGCGGAGGAGCGCGCCGACGTGAGGCTCGTCGGCGTGCGCGGGGCCCAGGAGCTGTTCCACGTTCGCCCCGGGCGGCCCGCGTCCACGGAGTAGGACCCCGGCGCGTGGATCGGGCCGGGGCCCCCGCGCCGCGCGTCGGCGGCACCGCCGAACGCCGTCGCCCCGGGCCGCGTTCAGTCCGTCCCGGGCCGGCTCCGCGGGGCGGCGCGACGGCGCGCGGCCCGCCACTCGCGGAGGAAGGCGGCGTGCTCGACGGCGAAGCTGCCCGTCACCCGGACGCCGGGCGCCACGTCGCCGACGACGACCGCGCCGAGCGAGACCGACGCCCCGTCGCCCACACGGATCCGGTTCCGCAGCGTGGCGTGGGGACCGATCCACACGTCGTCCCCGATCTCGACGCTGCCCGTGACGACGGCGCCCGCGCCGATCCGGCAGCGCCGGCCGATCCGGACGTGGTGCGAGACGTTGACCAGGCTGCTCAGCTTCGTGTCCTCCCCGATCCGCGTGTCGCCGCGGAAGAGGGCGCGGCAGACGACGGCGTTCGACTGGACCTCGACGCCGTTCGCCAGGTCCACGCCCCCGGCGTGGGGCAGGAGCCGCAGCCGGCCGGCCACCGTCCGCGGATGGAACCCCTCGGCGCCCACCACGCAGCCGGCGCGCAGCACGACCTCCTCGCCGAGCCGCGAGCCCTCGAGCACCGCGGCTCCGGGCTCGACGACGACGCCGGCCCCGATCCGGACGTTGCGCGGCGCGACCCACGCCGCCGGGTGCACCCGGGCCGTGGGGGAGACCACGCTCGGTTCGTCGGCGCCGTAGAATCCGCTCGCGCAGAGGTGCGCGTGGAGCTCGCAGAACGCCCGCAGCGGATCGGCGGCGAGCGCGAGGCCGCACCGCTCGGGAACCAGGGCGGCGAGCGCCGGCGCGGCCAGGACGCACGCCACGTCCGGGTTGCCGGGGAGCTCGCGCTCGACGGCGCCGCGCTCGTGCGCGGAGACCAGCATCCCGGGCAGCCGGTGCGAGAGCAGCCCGAGGGTGGCGAACGTCCCGTCGCGCACCACCTCGAGCCCGCCGGGTCCGGCGACCTCGCTCAACCGCACGCGACGGACTCCGTCGCCCGCGACTCGCCGGCGCGCCACCGCTCCTCGATCTCGGCCATCGTCGCGACCGCGCCGCCGCCGTTCGCGAGGTGGTCCAGCAGCTCCAGGAACAGCGTGCCGACGCCGCGTCCCGGCCGGACGAGCTTCCGCAGAGCGTCCACGTCGTGGTAGCAGGCCCGGCTGGCCTCGTAGTGCGCGGGCTCCGAGGCGTTGAGGTAGACGAGGTTGGGATGGAAGGCGAAGATCCGCAGCCCGCCCCCCGGCGGCGTCACGCGCGCGAGCTCGAAGTTCGTTCCGGCCTCCACCATGTCCCAGTGATCCATGTAGAAGAGGGGCAGCTCCAGGACCCGCCGGTGCTTCCGCACCGGGGCGAGCCCGGCCGCGAGCGGCAGGAAGTAGCTGCTGTCGTAGCGCAGCCCCCGCGCGGCGTACTCGGCGAGCACGTCGGTGTCGAAGAACAGGCTGTGCGCGCGGACGCCCACGGCCTCGGGGCAGAAGGCGTGCGTCGTCTCCACGACGAATCGGTAGAAGTCGCGGTCCGCCCCGCGGGCCGCCTCGACGCCGCCGGGGGAGTCGAGGAGGCTGTTCCCGCAGCGGCGGAAGTTCGGGTGCAGCGCCCGCTCGTGGCCCGGCACGTCGACGCCCGCGTGGGTGCAGAAGAAGGTCGCGCGCAGGCCGCGCTCGTCGAGACGGGCCGTCACCTCCGCGACGATCCGGGGGTGCGCCCACTCGACGTCCACGGTGATCGCCGTCACGTCCGGCTGCGGGCGCTCGATCACGGCCGTCACCGCCGCGGCGGCGGTCCCGACGCGCCGCCGCGTCCGGTGCGCTCCTCCACCAGGAACCGCGGCCGGCGCCGCGCCTCCTCGAGCGCCCGCCACAGGTACTGTCCGAGGAGGCCGGAGAGGAGCGCCTGGAACCCCGCCAGCCCGACGGCCGAGACGACGATCCAGGCCGCCGCCGGCACGACGGCGCCCCGCAGCGCGGCCGCGCCCAGCGCCGGGAGGCCGAGCGCGGCGAGCGCCGTGAGCAGGGCGCCCGACGCCGCGATCCAGCGCAGCGGCCGGTCGCCGACCGCCGTGAACGAGTCCAGCGCGAGGCCGACCTTCTTGTCCAGGGTCCAGCCCGACCGGCCGTGGAGCCGCGGAGGGGCGTCGTACGGCAGCTCGTCCCGCCGGAAGCCCACCGATGCGATCGCGAGGTTCAGCGGCAGGTGCGTCTCGGGGAAGCTCCGGATCGCGTCGGCGGCCACGCGGTCGAGCAGCCAGTAGCCCGCCGCCGCGGCGGCGTCCCGCGGGGCGCCGAGGACGCGCAGCAGGACGTGGTAGAGCCGGGAGAAGGCCCGCGTCGCGACGGTTTCGCCGGGCCTGCGCCGGCGCTGCGCGAGCACGACCTGCGCACCCGCCCTCCAGCGCGCGAGCAGCTCGGGGAGGAGCTCCGGCGGATCCTGGAGGTCCGCCGCCAGGCCCACGATGCACCGGCCCCGCGCCTCCTCCAGACCGCAGCGCCGCGCGGCGTGCGAGCCGACGTTCCGGGAGAGGCGGACGCCGCGCACGCGCGGGTCGGCCGCCGCCGTGCGCGCGACCCAGGCGAACGTGCCGTCCGCCGAGTGGTCGTCCACCACGATCCACTCCCAGTCCTCGCCGTCCCGGTCGAGGACCGCGGTGAGACGCTCGTAGAGCACCGGGAGGTTCTCGGCCTCGCCGTACGCGGACGTGACGAGCGAGACGACGGGCCCGCCGGCGCGATCCGTCGCCGCGACCGCGGCCGCGTCCGTCACCCGGACGCCGCGCCGCGGGACCGGGCGCCGGCGCCCTCGCGCCGACCCGGAGCGGCGGGGCCGCGCTCCTCCGCCGCCGCGGGTGCGAGCGCCTCGCGAAGCTCGCGGGCGACCCGCGCCTGGTCGTCGTCGCTCAGGAGCGGGAACAGCGGCAGCAGCAGCCCCCGGTCCTGCGCGTCCTCGCTCGCGTGCAGTCCGCCGGGTCCCTCGCGCCAGGGCTCCACGGCGTAGACCGGCTCGCGGTGCGAGCAGACGATGCCGGGGCGCGTGGCGATCCCGCGGTCGAGGAGCCGCTGCCGGAGACGGTCGCGGTCGCAGCCGGCCGGCAGCAGCACGCAGTAGCTCTGCCAGTTCCCGCGCGCCCACTCGGGCTCGCGCGGAAGCGTGAGGCCGGGCACGTCGGCGAGCAGCTCCGCGTAGCGCGCGGCGAGGCGGCGCCGGCGCAGGAGGATCTCGGGCAGGCGCCGCAGCTGCTCGCGCCCGATCGCGGCCTGGACGTCGGTCATCCGGTAGTTCCAGCCCAGCTCCTCGTGCGCCTCGTGCAGCACGCGCGGCGAGCGGTGCCGCACGGTGTCCGGGATGCTCATCCCGTGCTGACGCGCGCGGCGGAAGGCCCGGTCGAGCGCCGCGTCGCGGGTCGTCAGCATCCCGCCGTCCCCCGTCGTGATCACCTTGCGCGGATGGAACGAGAAGCAGGCGACGTCGCCGTGCGGACGTCCAACCGCCTCCCAGCCGCCGTCGAGTCGGATCTGGCTCCCGAGGGCGCAGGCCGCGTCCTCGACGACGGCGACGCCGCGTGGACGCGTGACCGCGAGCACGCCCGCGAGGTCGCACGGCAGCCCCATCTGGTGCACGCACAGCACGGCGCGCGTGCGGGGCGTGATGGCCGCCTCGACCCGCGCCGGATCGAGGTTGAAGGTGGCCGCGTCCACGTCCGCGAACACGGGCACCGCGCCCGTGTGGCGGATGGCGTTGGCGGTGGCGACGTACGAGTGGCTGGCGGTCACGACCTCGTCGCCCGGACCGGCGCCGAGCGCGCGCAGCGCGAGGTGCAGCGCCGCCGTGCAGCTCGAGACGGCGCACGCGTGGTCCGCCCCCACCGACGCCGCCAGCTCCTCCTCGAACGCGGCCACCTCCGGCCCCTGCGTGACCCACCCGGAGAGGATCACGCGGCGGGCGGCCGCGGCCTCGCGCTCGTCCATCCAGGGCCGGGTGATCGGGACCGCGTCAGGCACGCGCCGGCTGCGTCCTGCGGACGCTCCGCCACCAGCCGACGAGGCGCCCCAGGCCGTCGTCGAGCCCGACCTCGGCGGTGAAGCCGAGGCGCTCCCGGGCTCCCGAGACGTCGGCGAGCCGCCGGGGCACGGCGTTGACGGTCCTCCTCGGGGCGTGCTCCACCGGAAGGTCCGACTCCATCGCGCGCAGGAGTCGCGCGGCGAGCTCGGCGAGGCTCGTCTCGTCGCCGCTCCCGACGTTGAACACGTCGTCCGCGGCGTCCGCGGCGGCCGCCAGGAGGTTCGCGCGCGCCACGTCCTCGACGTAGACGAAGTCCATCGTCTCGCGGCCGTCGCCGAAGACGACCGGGGGGAGCCCGGCCGCGATCCGCTCCATCCAGCGCACCAGGACCTCGGTGTAGGCGCCGTGCGCGTCCATGCGCGGCCCGTACACGTTGTAGTACCTCAGCGCGACGTAGGGCAGGCCGTGCGTCTCGTGGAAGCTCCGCAGGAGGCCTTCGCCGAACGTCTTCGCCGCGCCGTAGAGCGTCCGGTTGGCGTAGGGCGGGTGGTGCTCGGGAGTGGGGAAGGCCGACGCCATGCCGTACACCGACGCGGACGACGCCGCCACGAGCTTCCGCACGCCGGCAATCGCGGCGGCCTCGACGACGTTGTAGGTGCCGTCCACGAGGACCTCGAGCGCCGTCCGCGGCTCCTCGGCGGAGCGCGTGATGCGGATGGCCGCCTGGTGGAAGACGAGGTCCACGCCCTGCGTGGCCTCCGCGACGAGGTCCCGGTCGCGGATGTCGCCCTCCACGACGGTCACCCCGCCGCGGGCGGCGGCGTCGTCCAGGTTCTCGCGCCGGCCGCGGCTGAAGTCGTCGAGGACCAGGACCTCGGCCGCGCCCGCGGCCAGCAGGGCGTCCACCACGTGCGATCCCACCAACCCCGCGCCGCCGGTCACCAGGGCGCGCGCGCCGCGCAGCGGGCCCGCCGAGGCAACGGTCACGGGCGGGCGGACCCGGCGTCCAGCGGGCGCCGGTCCTCGGCTGGCGTGCGTCCGCCCACCGCCTCCTGCCGGTCCGCCCCTTCCGTCGCCGCCGCACCTTCGCGCCGGTCCCGCTCGCTCACGGCCGACGCGCGGGGCGGAAGCGGCCGCGCCGGGTTGCCGACGACGGTGGCGCCCGCCGGCACGTCGCGAACGACGACGGCCCCGAGTCCGACGACGGCGCCCGCGCCGACGGTCAGGCCGTCGCGCACCACGCAGCCGGCCCCGAGGTACGCACCGGCGCCCACGCGGGACGAGCCGCTCACGATCGCGCCCGCCGCCAGGGTCACCCCCTCGTCGAGCCGCACGCCGTGGCTCACGCTGCAGAGCGCGCTCACGAGGACGTGCTCCCCCACGTCGGCCTCGTGCGAGACGACGGCGTGCGCGAGAACGACGGACCCGGCGCGGAGCCGCGCGCTCCCCGCGATCGTCGCCGTGGCGTCGGCCAGCGCGGCGAAGCGCGCGGCGGGGAGGCCGAGCGCGGCGGCGATGCGCCGGCGGACGTCGGGGTATCGCGGGTGCGCGACGCCGATGACGAGGCTCCAGCCGGGGTTCTCCCGCGCGAGGCGCAGGGGGCCGAGGACCGGCAGGCCATCCAGCGTGCGCCCTTCGAGAGCCGGGTCGTCGTCGAGGAATCCCGCGAGCCGCCAGCGTGGCCCGGCGGCGGTCAGCCGGCGGACCGATTCGGCGATCTCGCGTGACGAGCCGCCGGCGCCGATCACGACCAGGTCGCGCGCCGTCAACGGAGGCCGGGCCGCACGGTCCTCGGGGGAGTCGGCAGCGCGGGCGTCACCTCGCGCGGACCGGCTGACCGATGCGGACGGGCCGGCCGCGCTCGCGGAGCGACCGGCTCGCGGCTTCGAGGACCTCGACCACGCGCAGTCCTGCCTCCCCGTCGGTGATCGGGGTCGTGCCGCCGCGGATGCAGTCCGCGAAATGCTCCGCCTCCACGCGCAGGGCCTCGGTGGTGGCGAGCCGGGGCGCCCACATGTCCCCCGTGCGGTAGCCCACGGCCAGGCGGTACAGGCGCTCGGGGCTCTCGTCCACGCCGACGGTGATGCCCTTGTCGTAGACCTTCACCTTCTCGCTCGGCTCCAGGTCGTCGTAGACGATCATGCGCTGCGGCCCGGCGATCAGCGTCTGCCGGACCTTGACCGGCGCGAGCCAGTTCACGCCGATGTGCGCGATGGTGTCGGTGTCGAAGAACGCGGTCAGGTAGGCGATGTTCTCCACGCCGCCGGGGACGTGCGCCATGCCCGTGGCGGAGACGGCGGCGGGGCGGGTGCCCAGCACGTGGTCCATGATCGCGAGGTCGTGGACGGCCAGGTCCCAGATCACGTTCACGTCGTGCTGGAACAGGCCCAGGTTCACGCGCACGGAGTCGTAGTAGTAGACGGGCCCGAAGCCGTCGTCGCGGACGATCTCCCGGATGCGCCGCACGGCGCCGGTGAAGACGTACGTGTGGTCGATCATCAGCACGAGCCCGCGCTGCGCCGCCGCGTCGATCAGCCGCGCGGCGTCGTCGGCGCTGGCAGTCATCGGCTTGGTCAGCAGCACGTGCTTGCCCGCGCGCAGCGCGTCGAGCGCCAGCTCGAAGTGGGTCGATACCGGCGTCGAGATCGCCACCGCGTCCACCGCGGGGTCGGCGATGAGCTCGCGGGCGCTCCGGGTGAGCGCGGCCCCCGGCACCCGCCGCCGCGCCTCGGCGAGGCGCTCCTCGCGCACGTCGCTCACCGCGGCCACCCGCACGTCGGGGACCTCGGCGAAGTTCCGCGCGAGGTTCGGTCCCCAGTAGCCGTAGCCGACCACTCCCACGCCGAGGGCGTCGCTCACGCGCGCTCTCCCGCCGGGCGGGTCCGCCGGCGGTCGCGGGCGTCCCCCACCGTCCGGGCCGGAACGCCGGCGGCGATGGCGTGCGGCGGCACGTCGCGGGTGACGAGCGCTCCCGCGCCGACGAGCGCGCCCTCTCCGACCTCCACCCCGCCCATCAACGTGGCGTTGCTGCCGATCGAGGCCCGCGTCCGGACCCGGATGGCGAGCAGCGTCCAGTCGGCCTCGCCCTGAGGGGAGCCGTCGTCGTTCACGGCCGCCGGATAGCGGTCGTTGATGAACATCACGCCGTGGCCCACGAAGACGCCGTCCTCGAGAGTGACGCCGGTGCAGAGAAAGCTGTGGCTGGAGATCTTGCAGTTCGCCCCCACGACCACGCCGCGCTGGATCTCCACGAAGGCGCCGATGCGCGTCCCGTCCCCGATCGTGCAGCCGTAGAGGTTCACCAGCTCCGGACGGGGGATCGTCACGTTCCGGCCCAGCACGACGTCGGGAGCGATCACGGACGGCCCCGGGGGATCGGAGTTGCGCGGGCCGCCGGCGGCGGCCCCCCTTTTTCGTGCGGCGGGACGGCCGTGGCAAGGACGCCGTGCCCCTGCGGGTCCGGTGCGCGGCGGAGCGCATCGAGGGCCGTCGGGTTTCCGGACGATCGGCGGTCCCGGCGGGCCCCGGCCGCTCGTACCTCGGGATGAAAAGTCGCGGTAGCGGAGCCCGTGCCGCGTGCACAACCTTAGAGCCACCTGACCCGACGGGGGTGCAAGGGGGCGGCCGGGAGTCCGGTCTCCCATCCGCCCTTGCGGGGACGGCCGCGAGGCCGTCCCCGCGCTCCCGCGGTTCCCCGTCTCCCCCTCGCGGTTCCCCGTCTCCCCCCGCGGTCCCTCGCCTCTCCCGCGGTCCCTTCGCCGGTTCCCGCGGTCCCTTCGCCGGTTCCCGGGTCCCTTCGCCGGTTCCCGCGTCGCGCGCGATGCTGCGCGGTCCTCCGGCGGTTCCCGCGCCGCCCCCGTTCGGGGGGGGCGCGGTCCGGGTCCGGCCTCTCCCGCCCCCCGGTCTCCCTCGACCCGACGGCGGACAGGACCACGTGGGTCCCGACCGCTTCTATCAGCCTCGGCCGAAGGTTAAGTTGGATGGTTCGTCTCCCCGCGATCGCGCGGCGGCGACGCTTCCCTCGAGACTTCCCGGCATGAACGACGACATCACTCCGGCCGCGCCCCGCGGCGGGTCCACGTCGACGGCCGCCGACGGCGACGGCGCGACGGCGGGGACCGCAGCGGCGGCCTCCGACCCGATCCTCCGCGAGGAGGCCGCCGCTGCGTTCGACGCCGGCGGCGCCCCGCCGTCCGCCGCCCTGCGGCCCGCGGGCGCCTCCGCCGGCCCCGCCGACCGCCTGATCGTGCACGGGGCGCGCGAGCACAACCTCAAGGACCTCCACGTCGAGATCCCGCGCCACCGCCTGGTGGTGATCACCGGTCTCTCAGGATCCGGCAAGTCGTCGCTCGCCTTCGACACCATCTACGCGGAAGGGCAGCGGCGATACGTGGAGTCGCTCTCCGCCTACGCCCGGCAGTTCCTCGGCCTGATGGAGAAGCCGGACGTCGACGCGATCGAGGGGCTCTCGCCGGCCATCGCGATCGAGCAGAAGACCGCCGCCCGCAATCCCCGCTCCACCGTCGGCACGGTCACCGAGATCTACGACTACCTGCGCCTGCTCTACGCCCGGGTGGGCGTCCCGCACTGCCACAACTGCGGCCGGCCGATCACGCGGCAGACCGTCTCCCAGATGGTGGACCTGGTGGCGGGCTGGCCCGAGGGGACGCGGCTCCTCGTCCTGGCGCCGCTCGTCCGCGGGCGGAAGGGCGAGTACCGCGAGGTCTTCGAGGAGGCGCGCCGCGAGGGCTTCCTGCGCGTGCGGGTGGACGGCCAGGTGTACGCGCTCGACGAGGCGCCGAAGCTCGCGAAGAACCGGAAACACTCGATCGAGGTCGTGGTGGACCGGCTCGTCTCCGGTCCGGACTCGGCACGCCGGCTGGCCGATTCCCTCGAGACCGCCGTCCGCCTTGGGGGCGGCGCGGCGATCGTGCACCGGATGCGGCCCGGCGAGGAGGGCGAGGACGTGTTCCTCTCGCAGGAGCTGGCGTGCGTGGCGTGCGGCATCAGCTACGCCGAGCTCGAGCCGCGGATGTTCTCCTTCAACAGCCCGTACGGCGCGTGCCCCGCGTGCGGCGGTCTCGGGACGCGCCTCGAGGTGGATCCGGACCGGGTCATCGCCGACGACCGGGTGTCGCTGCTCGAGGGCGTCGTGCTGCCGTGGGGCGAGCCCCGCGGGCACCTGGCGAACACGGTGATCCCCGCCCTGGCCGTCCGGTACGGCTTCGATCCCAATACCCCGTGGGGCCGCCTCTCCGCGGACGTGCGGCACGCGCTCCTCCACGGCTCGGGCGGCGAGGAGATCGAGTTCCGCTATCACGGCCGCCGTTTCGCGGGCAGCTACAAGGCGCCGTGGGAGGGGATCCTCGCGAACCTCCAGAAGCGCCACGAGGAGACCGCCTCCACGCACGTGCGCCAGGGCATCGAGGCGTACATGGCCGTGCTGCCGTGCCGGGAGTGCGGCGGCAGCCGGCTGCGCCGGGAGAGCCTCGCCGTGCGGGTGGGCGGCCGGAACATCGCCGAGGCGGCGGCGCAGCCGGTGCGCGGCGCGCTCGAGTTCTTCGGCGGCCTGCGGTTCGGGTCGCGCGAGGCCGAGATCGCCGGCCCGATCCTCAAGGAGGTGCGCGAGCGGCTGCGCTTCCTGATCGACGTCGGCCTCGACTACCTGACGCTCAACCGCTCGGCGGAGTCGCTGTCCGGCGGCGAGGCGCAGCGCATCCGCCTCGCGACGCAGATCGGCTCGCGGCTCGTCGGCGTGCTGTACATCCTCGACGAGCCGTCGATCGGGCTGCACCAGCGCGACAACGCGCGGCTGCTCGCGACGCTGAAGCAGCTCCGCGACCTCGGCAACACCGTCATCGTGGTCGAGCACGACGAGGACACGATTCGCGCGGCGGATCACCTCATCGATCTGGGCCCGCGTGCCGGGCGCTTCGGAGGTGAGGTGGTGGCGGAGGGAACGCTCGAGAACGTGCTCGCGAGCCGCGAGTCGCTCACCGGGCGCTACCTGCGGG
>DATBJZ010000014.1:0-22759 GCA_036556125.1 Gemmatimonadota bacterium
GGCAGGATGCCGAGGCGCCGCGGGCTTCCGCCCGCGCGCGTGACCGCGGCCTCGAGGAACGCGGAGTTCACGTCGTGGATCTGTCCGGGGCCCAGGGGAGCGCCCGGGGGACGGATCTCGTCTCCGAGGGAGGCGATCGCCACGTCCGGGCGGGCGACGACCGCGACCTCCTCGACGCCCAGCGCGGCGAGCGTCGCCAGCTGCGCGGGACCGAGGGGGGTGCCCGCGGCGAGCGGCACGTCCCCCAGCATCAGGTCGTCGCCGGCGCCCATCACGTTCTCCGCGGGCGCGACCCCGCGTCGCACCAGCACCGCGTCGCCCTCACGGTCCGTGCGCTCCACCGGGACCACGGCGTTCGCACCGGCGGGCAGCGGCGCGCCCGTCGCGATCTCCACGGCCTCGCGCGCGCCGAGCACCGCGGCCGCCGGCCGCCCGGCTTCCGCGACGCCGGCGACGCGCAGGCGCACGGGCCGCGCCTCGTCCGCCTCCGCCACGTCGGAGGCGCGCAGCGCGTAGCCGTCCATCGTCGAGCGCGTGAACGGCGGCACGTCGCGCGCCGCGGCGACGTCGGCCGCGAGGACGCGGTCCAGCGCGGCGCGCACGGGCAGCGTCTCGGCGAGGCGCGGCAGCGCGAGACGCGCGACGAGGGCGCGGGCCTCGTCGAGGGAGACCAGCGTGCGGAACTCGCGCCGCGCCGCGCCGCTCAGAAGAGGAGGACCTCGACCTCGGCGCCCTCGGGCTCCCCCTCCCGCTCCTCGGGAGTGACGACGAACCCGTTCGCGCGGACCAGCGACGAGAGGATGCCGGCCCCGGACGTGCGGACCGGCTCGACGACGGCGCCGGAGACGTGGACACGCGTGTAGCTGCGGAGGCCCGGCGGCGACACGATCTTCCGCGCCAGCCGGCCGCGCAGGCGCGGCGTCTCCGGGAGGTGGTACCCGGCGAGGCGTGCGAGCGCCGGGCGAAGGAGCGCGAACGCCGCGACGAAGGCGGCGGCCGGAGAGCCCGGCAGGCAGAGGACCGGGACGCCGCGGAGCGTGCCGGCCGCGACGGGACGCGCCGGCTGGATGGCCACCCCGTGGAAGGCCACCTCGCCGGCGGCCGCGAGCGCCTCCACGACCTGGTCCCGCTCGCCCACGGACGTGCCACCGCTCGTGAGGACCAGGTCCGCCGCGCCGGCGGCCTCGGCGAGGGCCTCGGCGACGGCGGCGGGATCGTCGGAGTAGACCGGACGCAGGTCGGGCAGCGCTCCCCACCGCGCCGCGAGCCCCGCCAGAAGGACGCCGTTGCTGTCGATCGTGCGCCCCGACCCCGGCGGGGTCCCCGCCGGGACCAGCTCCTCGCCCGTCGGCACGACGCGCACGCGCGGCGCGCGGAGCACCGCGACGCGCTCGACGCCCCCTGCGCGGAGCAGCGCCAGGTCCTGCGGCCGGAGTCGCAGCCCGGCCGCGGCCAGCTGCTCCCCCGCCGCGACGTCCTCCCCCCGGCGGCCGACGTTCTCGCCCGCGCGGAGCCGCCGCACGACGTCGAGCCCGCCGTCGGCGCGCTCGGCGTCCTCGACCGGCAGCACCGCGTCCGTCCCCGGCGGCAGGGGCGATCCGGTGTGCACCGGAACCGCCGCCCCGGGCTCCGCCGCCGCGGCGATCCTCAGCCGCACCGGTCCGGCCGCGGTCGCGCCGGCGGTGTCCTCGGCGCGGACCGCCCAGCCGTCCATCGCGCTGCGGTCGAAGGACGGAAGGTCCACGGCCGCGCGCACCTCGTCCGCCAGCGTGCGCCCGTCCGCCTCGTCGAGCCACAGCTCCTCGACGTCCCCGACCGGGGCCAGCCGGTCGAGCAGCAGACCGAGCGCGGCGCTCTCCCTCACGAGCGTCTCGAATCCGCGCACGAGCACGGCTGAATATGTCCGCCCGCGCCGGGAGCGGCGACGCCGGCGCGGCGCTAGGTTGGACGTGGAGGTTCCGCCGATGTCCGACTCGATGCAGGGCGGCGCCCGGAGGCGCCCCAACCCCCGCGTGCGCCCCGTCGCGATGGAGCGTGACGAGCGGAGGCTCGTCATCGACTGGGCGGACGGCCACCGGAGCGAGTACGCGCTCGACGACCTGCGGCGGGCGTGTCCCTGCGCGACGTGCCGGAACGAGCGCGAGTCGGCGCCGGCCGCCTCTCCGCTTCGCGTCCTGCCGGCGACGGCGCCGGAGCGCGCGCTGCTCGCCGACGTCAGCTGGGTGGGATGGTACGCGTTCCGGCTGACGTGGGAGGACGGCCACGACACCGGCCTCTACTCCCTGGAGTACCTTCGCGATCTGTGCCCGTGCGCGACCTGCGGCGCGGCGGGAGCCCCGGGCTAGGGCGTCCGACGGACGGGCGTCTGCGGCGGCGCCCGAACGGATCCCGCGCCGGCGCGCGGGCGGGAGCGGCTGGCTAGCGCGCGGCGGGCGTCCGCCGGTCGGGTGCGGGCGCGCGCCTCCCGGCCGGCGCCGCCCGCGCCGGCGCGCCGATCTCCCAGCGCTCGAGCGTCCCCGCGCGCAGCTCGACGGTTCGCGCCGCGACCTCCCGGCCCTCGGGGTCCTGCACGCGGATCTCGACCTCTCCCGCAACGACGCGCGGGTAGGCGCGGGTACCCTCCGGCCGGAGCGTGCC
Source organism: Gemmatimonadota bacterium (assembly GCA_036556125.1). Lineage (GTDB taxonomy): Bacteria > Gemmatimonadota > Gemmatimonadetes > JACCXV01 > JACCXV01 > DATBJZ01. The sequence continues at coordinate 2,638 of DATBJZ010000014.1, forward strand.
CGCCGGATTCCCGCCGATGAGCACCGTGACGGGATCGCGGAGCCGATTCACGAGCACGACCGTTCCCGTTCCCTTCTCCTCGCCCCACTCGAGCAGCGGGTAGAGCGTCCAGGTGAAGGTCTCGCCCGCGTCCAGCACGAGGGATTCGCTCGCCACCGGACCTTGCGCGTCGGTCGCGGCCTTGAGCCTCAGCGCGCCGGCAGGCACACCCGGAAGACGACAGGCCTCGCCGGCGGGGCAGCGGCCTTCGGTCCGGCCGTTGACCCAGAGGCTCACCTCGCGCTCGAGCCGGTTCTCGACCACGACCTGACCCGCTGCGCGGGGCGCGCCGCCCTTGCCGTCCTGCGCGTCCGCCGCCACGCAGGGCACGAGGGCCAGCGCGGCCCCCACGAGCAGCCGGCGTCCGGCGTGGAGAACCGCCCGCTTCCCGGGCACTCCGGAGCGGGTGGAGGAGGTGATTTTTTCCAAGCGCGGAGACCTCCTGGACGGGGCGGGGCCGCGGAGGACGTTGCGGCTCAAAGAGAAGCGGTCCGCCCTGACGACCCCCCGAGCCCCACGAGGTTCCCCTGCAAGCGGCGCGCCCAGCCGGCCGCGGCCGTGCTCCGCCGGCCGCTCTCGCCGCGGCCCGCGGGCCGCCGCAGACGCGGCCCGCGCTAGAACTTCACGCGCACCCGGTACCGCAGCGTCACCTCGCCGTCGCGCGGAACGGGCACGTCGAACCGCACGGTGAAGGCGTCGAGCTTCCGGTAGGGATGGCTGTTCGAGAGCATCTCCCACTCGCTGGGGATCGGCTCCACCACGCGTACGACGACGGGCTCCGTCTTGTGGTTGCGCAGCGTGACCTCGAACGCCTCCTCGTAGCGGTGCGCGCTCTGGAGCACCCGGAACTCCGTCTGCCGACGGTCCGCCACCAGGTCGAACGCTTCGCCGACCTTGAGGCGCACGCGCTCGTCCTTCGGCGTGTGATCGATGCGGTCCTCCCCCACGAGCTGCAGCGTGCCGTCCACGTCGGCCTGGTAGAGCCGAACGACCCCGGCGGGGAGTGCGATCCCCAGGCCGCCGGCCTGGCCGTTCTCGAACTCCTGGTAGACGCCCACCTTGAGTCCCGCCTCGCCGCCGTACTGCTGCGTGTAGTACCACGGCGCGCCCGCGAGCGTGTACGTGCGCTCGGTGTCCACGCCCTGCGCCGCGAGGAGGCGGATCTGCTTCGTCTGGCTGTTCCGGAGCGTGGTGGGCCGCGGCAGGTCGTACAGGTGGTACTCGTAGAAGCTGCGCTCCTCGAACTGCGCCGCGCTGGGCGCCGCGTCCGCCGCGGCGAGCATCTCCATCTTCCGCATCGCGCCCTCCTCCCGGGCCCGGTGCAGGCTGCCGGCCACGAGCTTGAGGCGCGCATCGCGGTAGGTGACGCCGGTGGCGTTCGTGAGCGTCACCCAGCCCCCGAGGTCGAGCGCCTGGCCGTCCGGCGACACGGTGGCCACGTAGTCGGCGCGCCAGTCGAGGCCGCCGGTCAGGTACGAGACCTCCACCGGCTCCGGGCCGTCCTTCCGGCTGCCCAGCGTCCAGACCAGCGTGGGCTCGGGAACGAGGTCCCCCTCCAGGGCGGGCAGCACCACGCGCCCGGGTGGATTCAGCGCGATCGAGTCCCCGATCTGGTACACGGCGCCTCCCTTCGTGGAGAGCAGCCGGGCGCGCACCGCGGTGTCGCGGTCCTCACGGGTCGTGACCAGGGTGACTTCGCGCCCGACGTACTTCTCGAGCAGCGCCTCCGGCGTCAGCAGGTCGTACTCGTAGTTCTGCTCGAGGACGTCGACGTCGGCGGGGCTCTCCAGCGCCCGGAAGGCGACCGACGTGGGATCGATCCGCGCCGAGACGCCGGGGAACGGGAGGCGGTGGACGCCGCGCTCCAGCGCGACGCTGCGCTCGTGCCGGACGAGGCCGAGGTCGCCGTTGTAGATGGTCACGGCGACGCGCTCCGCGGGCGGATCGGCGACGTTCGCAGCCGAGCGGCGGGGGCCGCCGAGCACGAGCGGGAGCGTCAGGAGCGGGAGGAGGGCGAACGGCCAGCGGGGCATCGGGGTCTCCGGCGTCGGGGTACAAGGTCCCTTCGCCGGGAGCTCCGGCGCGGGGTCTCGATCTCCCTACAGCCGGAGCGTCCCGTTATTCCCGCCGCGGGTGCGCAGGGGCGCACCGTGGCGGGCTTCGCGCATCTCGAGCGCTCCACCGACGCCGCGCCTCGAGCCGGGTCAGTCGGGCCTGTCTCCGGCCGAGGCGACGAGATCCTCGAGGCTGTCGGCGAGCGCCCGCCCGGACTCCAGCCCCGCGGGCGGCACGTCGTCGCGATCGGCGACGCTGTCCGCCCACATCGCGAGCGCCGCCCCGCCGGCCCGGGCGTCGCGCGCGGCGATCGCGGCGCGGGCGCGGTCCTCGAACACGGAGAGGAGGCGCTCGCCCTCGCTGCGCGCGACCGCCGCCTCGACCCGCTGCGCCGCGGGAGCGGCCCCGTCGGCCTTCGTCTCCGGCGCGGCCGCGGCCGGGGCGGCCCCCGCGAAGTTCTCCTCGCGCGTCTCGACGGCGGAGGGCTCCGCCGGCGGCTCCTCCCGGACGGCGGCCTGCCGGCGGCGCTCCGTTTCCGGCGCGCCGGCACCGGCCTCCCCCGCAGCCGCGCGGTCCGCGTCGCCGGGCGGGGCCGTGGTGCGGGCCGCGCCTTCGGGCGGCGGCGCGGCGGCTCCGAGCTCGTCGGCCGCGTCACGGCCGTCCTCGCGTCGTGCGCCGGCGGCGGGCGCGGCCACGGCTCTCCGCGCATCCTCCGCACCGCGCGGCTGCTCCGCCTCCTTCCGCAGCATCTCGAGCTCGGGCGTGCGGTCGCGCTCCTCGGTGACGCGTCCGTCCGCCGTCCGATCGCCCGACGTCTCGTCCTCGGCCACGGTCACGGGGCGCTGCTGCACGGCGGCATCCTCGCGGCCGCCCGGCGGCCAGACGCCGGTGCGCAGGACCACGCCGACCGCGATCGCCCCCACGACGGCCGCGAGGGCCTGCGGCGCCCAGCGCGGCAGACCGCCGAGACGGCCCCGCCCGCGCGCCCGCTCAAGCTCCGCGATCCGGTTCAGGACCGCGCGTCGGCGCCCGGCGGGGTCCGGGGCCGATCGCGACGCGGCGAGACCGCGGGCGACCGTCGCGGAGAAGGACTGCAGCGCGGCGAGCTCGCCCGCGCACGCCTCGCATTCCGCGAGGTGCGCCGCCAGGCGCTCGCGCTCGGCGGGCGGGAGCTCGCCCGTGCGGTAGCGGTCGAGCAGCGCGCCGACGTGCGCCGAGGGGTCGTGCGTCACGGCGAGGTCACCCCCTTCGATTCGAGGCACTCGCGCATCCGGGCGCGGGCGCGGGACAGTCTCGACATCACCGTGCCGATCGGGACCCCCAGCATCCCGGCGATGGCGGCGTAGGCGAGCTCCTCCTCGTGCCGCAGCGCGAAGCACTCGCGCAGCGGGAGCGGAAGCGCGGCGAGGCACGCGGCGACGGCGCGACCCAGCTCGGCGTCCTCCGCCTCGCGTTCGGTGCGCTCCGCCGCCGTCGGCTCGCGCACGCCGGACAGCGGCAGCAGCCCCCAGAGCCGGCGCCGCCGCAGGCGGTTCAGCGCCAGGTTGCGGGCGATGCGGTGGATCCAGGGATGGAACGGCCGAGCGGGATCGAAGTCCGCGCGGCGCACCCAGGCGCGCACGAACGCCTCCTGCACCACGTCCTCGGCGTCGTCGGGATCGCCGAGGAGGCGGAGGCACGTCCGGTGGAGCGCGGGGCCGTGGAGGTCCACGAGCGCGCCCCACGCCCGCGTCTCGCCCGCCAGCGCCGACCGGACGAGGCGGGCCTCGTCCGCCGCGGCGCGATCCGGGTCTTCCGTGCTACACGCGAGGGGCGGTTTCATTCCCGCGGCGGGATCGGGGCGCCCTTAGTGCCGTCGCCGGCAGCGGCCGGATCGGGCGATGGCGGGACGCGCGGGCCCGGCGGACGTCGCCGCCGGGGGGGCCCTGCTCAGCCGCCTGCGGTGGGGAGGCGGTCGGTCTTCTCGTAGCCCGCGGGGACCTCGAAGGTGCCCGGCGGCGCCTCTCGCGTCTCGACCGTCTGCACCTCCTGCCAGCTCCCGAAGCTCGAGCCCATCACGGTGACGCGGCTCTCCACCCGCACCGGGTAGCCTTCGATCGACGCCATCTTCGCCCCGAGCTCGCTGAAGGCCGGGTTCGCCGAGAACATCGCCTGCGTGAGCGCGCGCACGCGCTCGGTCGGCACCCCGACGTCGGGCGACATCCACATGTCCATCGCCACGTCCTGCCCCATCATCGTCACGTGCACCTTCGTGAGCCGCGCCGTCCATTCGTTCACCACCCGCGTCTCGTCGGTGGGGGTCACCGTGACCTGCGGGTTCAGGACCTGCATCATCTGCTGCATCTCGGGCGGGAACTGGAACGGGATCGGCGACTCGTAGTACGTGCGCGCCTCGGGCATCACGACGTAGATCCGGCCGAGGTCGGCGCGCAGGATCACGGTGTTGCCCGCCGCCTCGTCCTGGACCGCGATGCGGTCCTCCCCGATCCACGTGCGGGTGGTGCCGTCCCGCGCCGGAACGGTCCGGCCCATCACGCTGACTTCGTCGGTGTGGGTGCGCGCTTCGACGTAGGTCTCCTGAGCGGCGGCCGCGGCGGCGGCGGCCGGCGCGGCGATCGCGACCGCCGCGAGGAACCAGCGTCGCCGCAGCGGGCGGACGCGCATCACGAGGGCGGGCATCGGCACGGAACCTCCTGGGAAGCGGGGCGGGCGGAGCCCGGCGCGCGGCGGCGGCCGGGGCGCGCCGGGGCCGGCGGACGCGGGAGAGTAGGCGCGCCCCCCCGGACCGTCAATGCTACCCGCGCCGAGGCGGCGGGTTCGCCGGCCCGCGCGGGCCCGCCGGGGACCGGTCGCGCGCGCGCAGCGCGGCCCGGAACACGGCGTCCAGCATCGGGCGCGTGAGCTTGCCGGTGAACGTGTTCTGCTGACTGGGGTGGTACGAGGCGATCAGCGTCGCGCCCCACCCGGGGAGCGGCGCGCGCGCGAGGTGGGCGAACCGCGGCCGCGGGCGCACGCGGGGCGCGCCGCCGGCCTCGTGCACCCGGAGCACCTCGTCGAACGCCAGCTTCCCGAGCGCGACGACCACGCGCAGGCGCGGGAGCAGCGCGCGCTCGCGCAGGAGGTACTCGCGACAGTTCAGGATCTCCGCGGGCAGCGGCCGGTTGGCGGGCGGGGCGCAGCGGATCACCGCGCCGATCCAGGCGCCGGTCAGCCGCTGGCCGTCGTCGCGGCTCTCCGCGAGCGGCAGGCGCGCCAGGCCGGCACGGTGGAGGGCGCCGAAGAGCCACTCGCCGCTCCGGTCGCCGGTGAAGACCTGCCCCGTGCGGTTTCCGCCGTGCGCGGCCGGTGCGAGCCCCACGATCCAGAGCCACGCGTCGGGGTCTCCGCAGCCGGGAACGGGGCGCGCCCAGTACCGCCAGGCGCGGAACGAGGCGCGGGGCGCCGCCGCGACCGCCTCGCGCCAGACCACGAGCCGGGGGCACCGCGCGCACGTGATCACGTCCTCGACGAGCTCCCGCCGTCGCTCGAGGTCGGCCGGGGGCCGAGCGCCGCCGCCGTCAGCCGCCGTCGGCGCCCTCCTCCGCCGCCTGCCCGGCGGGCGCCTGCCAGGCGCCGGGACCGTAGCGGCCCTGCGCCTCGAGCCGGTCGATCTCCCGCAGCCCGGGCGCGCCGCCCTCCACGGCGAGGATCCGCCGGATCAGCGCGTCGTCCGGCGGCAGCAGGCCGGCCGCCGGGAGCCGCGGGGTGAGCACCGCCCACCGGGGCTCGGCTCGGAAGACGCGCTCGAAGAGCGGCAGCGACTCCTCGACGCGGCCCGCGCCCGCGAGCGTCGCGGCGTGCCAGTAGACCATCTCCACCACCTCCGGCGCCAGCTCCTCCGCGGCGCCGTACGCGGCGACGGCGCCCTCCACGTCGCCTTCCGTCATCCGCGCGTCGCCGTCGTTCATCAGGTCGTACGCGCGCTCGAGCGCGAGCAGCCGACGCAGCTCCACGAGCGGATCGGGGTGGTCCTCCACGCGGAGGTCAACGGTCCGGTCCGCCCAGGGCCGCCCCGTGGACGTCCCGCGCACGACGACGATCGCGGCCGACTGGCGGCCGCGGATGTCGCCTCCCTCGCGCTGCGCCGCCTCGAGCGCGGCGAGCATCCTCGCGGCGAGGTCGCCCTCCGCCGTCCGGAAGGCCTCGGCCATGGCCGGCCAGACCCGGTCGCTCCCCATCAGGTTCGCCTGCGCGGAGAAGCCCCGCCCCTCGACGTGCCCCGCCTCGATGATCGCGCCCGCCCCCGTCCAGGCGGCGACGTTCCCGGCGGCGTCCACCATCGCCACCTGGCGCACCTCGGGGTGCTCGTCGCCGGCGATCAGCGCGTCCAGCGCCTGACGGGCGGTCTTCCCCGCGCGCATCAGGTCCAGTCCGAGGGGCCCGTAGGACGGCTCGATGAAGGACTGCGTGGCGACCGCCCCCACGCCGGCCTCGGCCCAGACGACGTTCGAGCCGACCGAGAACCAGTGGGACTGGACGGCGGCGCCGAGCTCGCCCGTCGCGGAGTCGCGCGCGACGATCGAGTAGGTGTGGACGGGCCTGCGGGGCGCCGCCTCCTGGGCCGCGGCGGCGGACGGCGCGTCGGCGGCCGGGCACCACGCGAGCGCGGCCGCGGCCGCCAGGACGGCACGGCGGGCGACCGCCGGCGGGCGCGGCACGGCGGAACTCGGGGCGATCGTCATCGACGAACCTCCTGGCAAGGGGCGCGGCGGTCCAGCCTCTCGCACGCCGCCGGGCCGCGCAACGCCGGCGCGACTCCGCGGGTTGCGCGCCGTCGCGCACGGCGTCTAGTCTAGCCCGTTCGCCGCCCGCCGGCCTCGAAGGCCGCCTCTCCGCCGATGCCCCGGTCCCCCTCGCCCCGAGCCCCCGCCACCCTCGCCGCCCGCGCGGAGGAGCTCCGCCGGACGATCCGCGAGCACGACTGGCGCTACTACGTGCTGGATGCACCCGTGGTCTCCGACGAGGCCTACGACGCCCTGTTCACCGAGCTGCTCGCGCTCGAGGCGGCGCACCCCGAGCTCCGGAGTCCCGACTCCCCGACCGCGCGCGTGGGCGGCGCCCCGCTCGAGTCGCTCCCCTCGGCCCGGCACGTGGCGCCGATGCTGAGCCTCGACTCGTCGCTCAGGGAGGAGGACGTGCGGCGCTTCGACGCGCGCGTGCGTCAGCTCCTGGCCGAGGAGCGGCCGCGGTACGTGGTGGAGCCGAAGCTGGACGGGCTCTCGATCGAGCTCGTCTACCAGGGCGGCCTCCTCGTGCAGGCGGCCACGCGCGGCGACGGCATCCGCGGAGAGGTCGTGACGGAGAACGTGCGGACGATCCGCACCGCGACGCTGGCGCTGCGCGCGGACGAGCGCCCCGTCCCCCGGCTGCTGGCGGTCCGCGGCGAGGTGTTCCTGGGCCTGCGCGCCTTCGAGCGCCTCAACGCCGCCCTCACCGAGGCGGGGCAGGAGACGTTCGCCAACCCCCGCAACGCCGCGGCCGGGACGCTGCGTCAGCTGGATCCCCGGGTCGCCGCGGGCCGCGGCCTCGAGATCTTCGTCTACGAGATGATGGCGGGCGAGGGCGTCGCGCTGCCGACCCACTGGGAGACGCTCGCCGCGTTCCGGTCGTGGGGCCTGCGGCCCGTGCCCCGGGCGGAGCTCGTGCACGGGATCGACGAGGCGATCGCGGTGCGCAACCGGCTCGTCGCGCTGCGCGACGAGCTCGCCTACGAGCTCGACGGGCTCGTGATCAAGGTGGACGACCTGCGCGCCCGCGACGAGATGGGCGCGACCAGCCACCATCCGCGGTGGGCGTTCGCGTACAAGTTCGAGTCGCGCAAGGAGGTGACGCGGATCCTGAAGATCGAGGTGTCGGTCGGGCGGACCGGCGTCCTGACGCCGTTCGCGATGCTGCTGCCGGTGGACATCGGCGGCGTCACGATCTCGAAGGCGAGCCTCCACAACCGCGAGGAGGTCGCGCGCAAGGACATCCGCGACCGGGACTGGGTGCGTGTCGAGCGCGCCGGCGACGTGATCCCCTACGTGGTCGAGCGCGTGGAGCACGAGGGCGGCGGCCGGCGCGCGCGCAGGTTCCGGATGCCCGAGCGGTGTCCGCGCTGCGGCGCGGCCGTCGAGGAACGCGGCCCGTTCACGGTGTGCCCCAACCGGCTGGCCTGTCCGGCGCAGCTGGAAGGCCGGATCGAGCACCTCGGGTCCCGGCACGCCCTCGACATCGCGGGGCTGGGCGAGCAGACGGCGCGGCAGCTGGTCGAGACCGGGCTCGTGCGGAACCTGGCGGACGTGTTCGCGCTCACGCGCGAGCAGCTCCTGGCACTCGATGGATTCGCAGACGTGTCCGCCGGCAACCTCCTCGCCGGCATCGACCGCGCCCGCACGACCGAGCTGGGACGCTTCCTGTACGCGCTCTCGATCCCCGACGTCGGACGTCGCACGGCGGCCGACCTCGCGGCGCACTTCGGCTCCCTCGAGCGGCTGCTGCAGGCCTCGGAAGCCGATCTCCTCGACGTCGAGGGTGTGGGGCCGACCATGGCCGCGGCGATCCACGGCTTCCTGGCCGAGCCCGAGACCCGCGAGGTGATCCGGCTGATGCGCCAGCGCGGCGTCCGGCCGCGGGGCGCGGAATCGCGGCCGCGGGGTCCGCTCTCGGGGCGCACGTTCGTGTTCACGGGCGCGCTCGAGTCGATGGGCCGGACCGACGCCCAGTCGCGTGTCGAGGCGGTGGGCGGCGCGGCCGCGGCGGCGATCTCGAAGCGCGTGGACGTCGTGGTCGCCGGACCGGGCGCCGGCAGCAAGCTGGCGAAGGCGCAGAAGCTGGGCCTCGCGATCGTGGACGAGCCGGCCTTCCTGCGGATCCTCGAGGAGGCGGAGCGCGGAGGGGCGCCGGCGCTGCCGGAGCGCCCCGCGCCCCCGGCGCGCGCGGCGCGAGGCGCCCGACGTGCTGCGTCACCTGCGTCCGCCGGACCCGCCTCGCGCAGGAAGGACTAGTCCCGCCGCTCGACGCGCCTGACGCTGGAAGGACCGGTCCGCCGTTCGACGCGCCTGGCGAGGGAAGGACCGGTCCGCCGTTCGACGCGCTTGGGCGAAGGAGGAAGGACTAGTCCCGCCGTTCGAGGCGCCTCGCCCCACGGCCGGACGGCGTGGCCGGGGATCCGCCGCGCATCGTGCGCGTGCGATGCGAAAGGTCCTCTTCCTCCTCGCGCTCCTCGCGGCCCCGGCCCTGGCCGGGTGCGCCTCGGAGGGTCCGCTCGAGCCGGTGGGCAAGCCCAAGCTCGCCGGACCGCGCTGCGGCGGCCGCGCCTGTCCCGGCGAGCCCCGACCCTGACCGCGGGGCCGGGCGCCGGATCCCTGACCGCGGCGGTCCGGCCCGAATCCTGACCGCACCGCGGCCGAGGGTCCCGGCCCCACGGCGACCCGCGCCGACCTGCACCGCGACCCGGCCCCGACCTGACCCGACCGCACGGCGCGCCCCGACCTGACCGCACGGCGCCCCGGCCGCGGCGCCGTCCCCGACTGGCTCGACCCTTGCGCTCCGCGGGTCCGCACGGAGCCGCACCCGGACGGGGGCTCCGGCGGCCCCACCTTTTTGCACGGAGGACCACCCGTGACCGAGAGCACCTGCGCCTACTGCGGGACGGAGGTCGACGAGCTCGAGGCGGTCGAGCAGGACGGCCTCACGTTCTGCTCCGAGGAGTGCGCCGACGAGTACACGGAGGACGATGAGCTCGGCGAGGACGAGGAGGGGGACGACGAGGGGGACGAGGAGTGACCGGCCCTCGCGCGGGGGCGTGCGACCCGGGATCCGGAAGGCGTGTAGTTTTTTCCGCCCGCGAGGAGCCCGGTCCCGGCACCGCGGAGCCCACCGAGCCGCGCGAGCCGGAGCGCCCGGAGCACGCGCCGCGTCACGACACCGGTCAGGACCTCAAGCGCCGCGAGGAGGAGGGCGAGCGGCGCGAGCGCGGCGGACGAACGCCGCGCCCGGCCTGAGCTAGGGTCCCGTCCCGGCTGCCACCGCCGACGGCGCCGCCCGGCGCCAGATCAGGTACGTCACCGCCGCCACCGCGACCACGACCGACCCGACCGCAGCCTCCCCCGGCCTCAGCAGCAGCATGCTGACGATCACGGCCGCGTGGACGGCGAGGAAGACGACGGGGACCGCGGGGTAGAGCGGCACCCTGAAGGCGGGGGTCACGTCGGGGTGGCGGCGGCGGAACACGAACAGGGATCCGGCGGCCGCCACTTCGCCGAGCGCCAGCGCGAACGCGACCAGCGCCAGCAGCTGGTCGAACGTGCCGCTCAACGCGATCCCGAAGGCCAGCGCCGAGTTGAAGAGCGTCGCGACGACGGGGGTGCCGCCTTCGCTCACGCGCCGGAAGGCCGCGAAGTGGAGGCCCGCGCGCGCCATCGAGTACGAGATCCGCGGGTTCGCGAGCAGCGAGGTCTGGAGCGTCCCCAGCACGGAGACGATCGCGAGCGCCGCCACCATCTCGTCGCCGCGGTCGCCGAAGAGCCGCAGCGCCGCCTCCGCCGCCGGCAGGTTGGACCGCGCCGTCTCGGCCAGCGGCAGCGCCCACAGGATGGCGGCGTTCACCAGGAGGTACACGCCGCCGATCACGAGCACGCCCCCGACCAGCGCGCGCGGCACGTTGCGCCCCGGGTCGCGGATCTCCTCCCCCACCTTCAGCGGGTCGCTGAACCCGTCGAAGGCCCAGATCACCGACTGGAACGCGAGCGCGGCCGCGGCGAGCAGGCCGAGCTCGAACCGGGCCGCGCCGCCGAACGTCGCGCCGGCGCCGGGAGCGGGCTCGCGGAGGAAGGCGGCGCCGACGAGGGCCAGGAGCCCCAGCACCTTGGCCACCACGAGCGCGTTCTGGACCCGCGCTCCCCAGCGCACGCCCGCGAGGATGATCGCCGTGAACAGGAGCACCGCGCCGCCGGCGAGCACCTTGCCCGGCTCGGGCGCGACCAGGCCGAGGCCCGGCAGGCGCAGCGACACGTCGGGCGCGAGCCCCAGCCGCTCCCCGTACTCTCCGAAGACGACGGCGAGCGTCGCGGCCGGCGCCGGCCCGATGATGAGCGCGAACAGCCAGCCGTAGACGAACCCCGGTCCCGGACCGTAGGCGAGACGGATGTAGGGGAAGAGGCCGCCGGACTCGGGGCGGCGGCTCCCGAGCTCCCCGTAGGTGAGCGCTCCGCACAGGAAGACCAGCGTGCCCGCGACCCACAGCACGAGGATCGCGACCGGATCGCCCAGCTGCGAGGCGACGATGCCGGGCGTGCGGAAGATCCCCGATCCGATCGTTCCGCTCACCGCCACGGCCACCCCGGTGAAGACGCCCAGGACGCGGAGCAGCGGCCGGAAGCGGGGATCCTCGGCGGCATGGGCGACGTCCGCCGCCGCCCCCCCGCGCGCGCTCATTCGGCCGCGCCCTCGCCCTCCGCCGCGCGGCCGAAGCGGAGCAGGAGCGCCAGCGCGGCGGCCCAGAGGCCGAGCGCCAGGAACGCCGCGGCGCCGCGCCCGCCGTGCTCCGGCTGCGGGCGCAGCGCGCTCCACGCCGCGAGCGCCGCCACGACGACGGTCGCACCCAGGCTCCCCCACGCCACCGCGCGCGAGGGCGCGAACAGCCGGGCCAGCCCCCGCCCGGCCGCGCCCAGCCACGCGGCCGTGAGCGCGAACCCCGCGAGCTCGATGCGCGTGAAGACCGCGGGGACCGGATCGCCGGTCAGGTACGGCGCCGCGGAGAAGCTGCTGCCGAGGAGGACCAGCGCGGCGCCGAGCACGCCCGCCGCGCCCGCGAGGCCCTCGCCGCCCAGGCCCTCGAGCCGGAGCCGCGCGTTCACGCGGACCACGAGGCCGACCAGCGCGAAGCCCGCGAGCGTGAAGGCCGCGGCCGAGGCCGCGCCCGTGCCGGGGACCACCGCCAGCGCCGCGCCCGCCAGCGCCGAGGCGGCCAGGGCCGCGGCGAGCACGGAGCTCATCAACCCTCGACCTCGCCGCGGTCGTAGAGGTCGGGGTCCACCTCGAGCACGAACCGCGAAGGGCGGAGCAGGAGCCCCGACCGCGCGTGCGCCTCGATCAGCGGGTAGAGCAGGTAGAGCTCGCGGCGGGCGCGGGTCGTGGCGACGTAGAAGACGCGCCGCTCCTCCTCCTCGCCCCCCTCCTCCCCGAGCGAGCGCGGCGCCGGAAACGATCCCTCGCACATCCGGATCAGGATCACGACGTCCCATTCGAGCCCCTTGGCCTGGTGGATGGAGGAGAGGACCAGCCGCTCCTCCTCGCCGCCGCCGCGGGCCACGTCCTGGCCGTAGAGCTCGCCCATCAGGACGAGGTCGGCGACGAGCGCCTCGGAGGACTCGTAGCGCGCCGCGAACAGCGCCAGCTGCTCCAGGTCCTCCAGCCGGGCCTGCGGATCGTCGTACTGCGTGGTCAGGACCTCGCGGTAGCCGCCCTCGAGCACGGCCTCGACGAGACGTTCGGGCGATCCGCCGGCGGCCAGCCCGCGCAGGCGCTCGAGGTCCTCGCCGAACCGCGTCCAGGCCGGCAGCGCGGGCGCCGGCAGCCGCGCGGCCACCGCCTCGCCCGCGGCCGCGGCCAGCGGGTCCGGCTGCGACTCGAGCACCTCCCACAGCGCGGCCGCGCGGGCGTTCCCCACCTTGGGCAGCATCCGCAGGAGCCGCCGCCACGCGGTCTCGTCGCGGGGATTCGCGAGCACCTTCAGGTGCGCCACCACGTCCTTGACGTGCGCCCGCTCGAAGAACCGCACGCCGCTCCGGATCTCGTACGGCACGTCGCGCCGGACCAGCTCGGTCTCCAGCAGCGCGGCGTGGCCGTGCGCGCGGTAGAGGACCGCGATCTCGTCGAGCCGGACGCCCTCGTCGCGCAGCTGCAGGATGCGCTCGCAGGCGAACGCCGCCTCCTCGTAGGGGTCGGTGAGGGGCACCAGCACCGGCTTCTCCGCGGGCGGACGGATGGAGCGCAGGGTCTTCTCGAACTGCCGCTGGTTCTTCCGGATCGAGGCGTTCGTGAAGTCCAGGATCTGCGGCGTGGAGCGGTAGTTCGTCTCGAGCCGGAACACTTCGGTCCCCGGGTTGCGCTCGGGGAAGCGGAGGATGTTGTCGTACGCCGCGCCGCGGAAGGCGTAGATCGACTGGCAGTCGTCGCCCACCGCCATGAGGTTGCCGTGCCCGGCCGCGGCCAGGCGCTCCACGATCTCGCCCTGCACGGCGTTCGTGTCCTGGTACTCGTCCACGAGCAGGTGGCGGAAGCGGCCCGCCTGCTGCGCCAGGACGTCGGGATGGTCGCGGAGCAGCGCCAGCCAGTTCCCGAGCAGGTCGTCGTAGTCCATCGCGTCCTGCCGGCGCTTCCGCTCGCGGTAGGCCTCGGCCACGCGCAGGATCTCGGCGGTGAGCGGCACGAAGTGCGGGGCGCGCTCGGCGAGCAGCGTCTCGAGCGGCGTCCCGGTGTTGAACCGGAGGCTCAGCAGGTCCCGCAGCACGGCCGGCGCCGGGAAGCGCCGCTCGCCCACGCGGACGCCCGCCGCGGTGATGCAGACCCGCAGCAGGTCCTCCTGGTCCTCGCCGTCGAGGATCGAGAAGCCCGGGCCGTAGCCGAGCTTCGACGCGTGGATCCGCAGCAGCCGGTTTCCGATCGAGTGGAACGTCCCGCCCCAGACCGCCCGCGAGGCGGTCCCCGTGATGGACTCCACGCGCCGGAGCATCTCGCGCGCGGCCTTGTTGGTGAAGGTCGCGAGGAGCAGGCGGTCGGGCGCCTCGCCGCGGTCCACCAGCCAGGCGACGCGCCAGGTGACCGTGCGCGTCTTGCCGGTCCCGGCGCCGGCGATCACGAGCTTCGGACCGGGACCCGCCACCACGGCGGCCCGCTGCTCGTCGTTGAGGTCGGCTTCGAGACGCTCGAGGAGCCGGGACGTCCCCCGGCGCGAGAACGCGAACCGGCGCACGGCGGCGGAGGTCGCCGTCACGGCGACGGCGATTCGACGGGCAGGCCCGAGAAGTCCGTGCCGGGCCGGAACGCGTGGAGGAGGAGACCGACCTCGCGGTCGGCCGGCGACCAGAAGCCGCCGGAGCCGCTTCCGGTCTCGATCGGCCGCGGGCACGCCGCGCCGGTGTCCATCCGGCTCCAGCGCCGGCACGGGAGAGGGTGCTGGAGGCCGAGCGCGTGCCCCAGCTCGTGACCCAGGATGGGGCGGACGTCGTGCGACGCGCGGAAGCGCGTGTCGTCCAGCAGCACGTTGGCGGAGCGGAGGACGCCGGGATGGCCGTGCTCGTCGCGCGCGAGCCCCCACCCGCCGGGCTCGTTGCGGAAGACCGAGACCAGGTCCGCGAACTGGATGCGGATCGCGCCGCGCATCTCGCCCTCGAGGAAGGCCTCCCAGTCCAGCCCGGCGATCCCCGTGGTCACCTCACCGACGCGCAGCGCGCCGCCGGAGATCTCGTCGAGCGCCGAGTCCACGAAGGCGGCGACCTCGGGCACCCGCTCCGGCGGCAGGACGAAGCCCGAGCGGGTCGGAGTGCGGTCCACGTGCAGCCCGACCCGGCCCGCGGGCCAGCGGCGGCTCACGCCGTGCTCGAGGTACGACACGAAGTGCGGCACGTCGAGGGTGCGCTGCACCAGCAGCAGCTCCAGGTCGGGCACGTCGCTCCCGACCTCGAACGCCAGCACGGGGGACGCGACCGTCTGCGCGAGGGGCTCGGCCGCCCCGGCGGCGCGCAGCACGGCCAGGTCGGGGCGATATCCGGGATGCGAGAAGGTCAGGCGGTGCGGCCCGGGGGAGAGCTCCAGCATCCACGACCCGTCACGGCCCGCCGCCGGCGCTCCGTCCACGAGCAGCGACCCGCCGCTCACGCGGGGGCGCCCGGGAACGAAGAGGTCGCGCGCCTCGAGCCGGACCTGCACGTCCGGACCGGCCGGGGCGGGCTCCGGCGCCGTCGGGCGCGCCCCTCCCCCGACGCCGCACGCGGCCGCGGCCAGCGCGGCGGACGCGGCCAGCGCGGCCGCCCGGGCGCGCGGCCTCACTTGTGGTACGGCTCGCCCCGCAGGATGGTGAGCGCGCGGTAGATCTGCTCGAGCAGGATCACGCGCACCAGGTCGTGCGGGAACGTGAGGGCGGAGAGGGAGAGCTGGAGGTCGCATTCGCGCCGCAGGCCGGGCTCGAGCCCCCACGGCCCGCCGATCAGGAACGCGAGGTCCCCGCCGCCGTGGCTCATCCGGTCGCCCAGGAACCGCGCGAACTCGACCGACGAGTAGCTCTTGCCGCGCACGTCGAGGGCGACGCGGAACGCCCCGTCCGGGGCCGCCTCGCGGAGGCGCCGCGCCTCGGTGGCCAGGATCTTCGTCTCCTCGCCCTCGCCGCCCGCGTCCTTCACCTCGACGACCTCGCAGGGGAGGTAGCGGAGGACGCGGCCGAGATAGTCCTCCGCGGCGTCGCGGCTGCAGGCCTCCTTCAGCCGTCCGACCGCGAGGATGCGGAGCTTCACGCCGCCGGCGGAGCGGCGTCACGCATAGATGCCGCGGAGGCGGTGCACGAACGCCACGCGGTCGATGGCCACCATGTACGACGCGGTGCGCATGTTGACGTGGTGCGTGAGCGAGGACTCGAGCACGTCGCGGAAGCTGTTCACCATGATCTTCTTCAGGCGGCTGTTCACCCGCTCCTCGCTCCAGTAGTACCCCTCGCGGTTCTGCACCCACTCGAAGTACGACACCGTGACGCCGCCGGCGTTCGCCAGGATGTCCGGGATGACGAACACGCCCTTCGCGTCGAGGATCTCGTCGGCGGCGGCCGTGGTCGGGCCGTTCGCGCCTTCGCAGATGACGCGGGCGCGGATCTGCGGCGCGTTCGCCCTCGTGATCTGGTTCTCGATCGCGGCGGGGACCAGGACCTCGCAATCGAGGAGCAGGAGCTCCTCGTTCGTCACCGGTTCGCCGCCGGGGAAGCCCGCCACGCCCTTCGCCGTGCGCACGTGGTCGACCAGCGCGGGGACGTCGAGGCCGCGCGGGTTGTACACGCCGCCGTACATGTCGCTCACGGCGACGACGTGGAGCCCCTGCCGCCCCAGGAGCTCGGCCGCCACGCCGCCGACGTTGCCGAAGCCCTGGACCGCCACGCGGGCGCCGGCCACGGGGATCTTGAGGTGCGCGAGCGCCTCGTGGATGACGAACAGGCAGCCGCGCCCCGTCGCCTCGCGGCGGCCCAGCGAGCCGCCCAGCGTGATCGGCTTCCCGGTGACGATCGAGGAGACCGTCCGCCGCGCGTGCATCGAGTAGGTGTCCATGATCCAGGCCATCACCTGCTCGTTCGTGTTCACGTCCGGCGCGGGGACGTCCGTCTCGGGGCCCAGCAGGTCCATGATCTCGGCCGTGTAGCGGCGGGTGATCAGCTCCAGCTCGCGCTGGCTCAGCGTGGCGGGGTCGCAGACCACGCCGCCCTTCGCGCCGCCGAACGGGATGTTCACGACCGCGCACTTCCACGTCATCCACGCGGCCAGCGCCTTGACCTCCTCGAGCGTGACGTGCGGCGCGAAGCGGATCCCGCCCTTCGCGGGGCCGCGCGCGATGTTGTGGTGCACGCGGTAGCCGGTGAACACCTGCAGCTCGCCGCTGTCGAGGCGCACCGGGATCGCGACGATCAGCTGCTTGTCGGGGGTGCGGAGGATCCGGTAGAGGCCCGGATCGAGGTCCAGGAGCTCGGCCGCGCGGTCGAAGCGCGACATCATGGACTCGAACGGGTTCGTCTCGTCGAGAACGACGCCGCGATCGACGGTCGTCACCGGAGCTCCGGGCGCAGGTCGGCTGGAGGCGGGCTCCAAGCTACCGCGAGGCCCCCGTGCGTCAATCCCGCCCGGGCGCCGCGTCATCGAGCGCGCAGGGCGAGCAGCGTCTCGCGCGGCGGACCCGGAGCCTTGTCGGGGTACTCCACCACGTGGTGAAGCCCGCGGCTCTCGCGGCGCGCGATCGCGGACTCGACGATGAGGGCGCCCGCGCCGAGCAGGTTCTCGAGCTCGAGGCGCCCCTCCGAGAACGGGCGCGACGCCGCGGCCTCCTCCAGCTCGCGGCCGATGGCCGCGAGCCTGGACACCGCGCGCCGCAGCCGCGCCTCGCGCCGCACGATCCCGACCTCGTCCCACAGGATGCGCCGGATCGCCTCCCGGAGGCGCCGGTACGGCCCCTCCCGGGCGGTCACCGCCTCGACGCCCGCGGCCGCGGCCGGCGGCGGCTCCGCGGGCGGCGCGGCGCGCTCCGCCCGCTCGCGCGCGCCGCCCGCCAGCAGGTCGCCCGCCCGCCGGCCGGCGTTCCCGGCGACGACCACGGCCTCGAGGAGGGAGTTCGACGCCAGCCGGTTCGCGCCGTGCAACCCCGTGCACCCCGCCTCCCCCAGCACCAGCAGCCCCGGGATCGACGACTGGCCGCTCAGGTCCGTGCGCACGCCGCCGCAGATGTAGTGCGCCGCCGGGACGACCGGGAGCGGCTCGGCGGGCGGGTCGTACCCGCGGCGCGCACACTCCGCGAGGATGTTCGGGAAGCGCTCGAGCAGCGTGTCGCGCGGGACCGGCGAGAGGTCGAGGAGCACGAAGTCGTCGCCGTGGTCCTTCATCTCGCGGTCGATCGCGCGGGCGACCACGTCGCGCGGCGCGAGGCTGCGCAGCGGGTGGTAGCGCCCCATGAAGGGCTCCCCGTCGCGGCGCCGCAGGACGGCCCCCTCCCCGCGCACCGCCTCCGAGATCAGGAAGGGTTCCTCGTCCGCCGGGTAGAGCGCCGTCGGGTGGAACTGCATGAACTCCATGTTCGCGACGACGGCGCCGGCTCGGTACGCCATCGCGATGCCGTCGCCGGTCGCGATCGGCGGGTTCGTGGTGTAGCGGTAGACCTGCCCGCAGCCGCCGGTCGCGAGCACCGTGACGCCGGCGAGCACGTGCGCGAAGCGCAGCTCGCGCAGGTCGAGCGCGAGCACCCCGGCGCACACGGGCACGCCCCCCTCGAGCCGCAGCAGGAGGTCCACGCCGAGCCAGTGCTCGCGGAGGTCGATCGCGGGCTGCGCGGCCGCGGCCTGGAGGAGGGCGCGCTCGATCTCGCGGCCGGTCAGGTCGCCGGCGCGCACGACGCGCCGGCGCGAGTGCCCGCCCTCGCGCCCGAGCGAGAGTCCGGCCCGGTCCGGGGCGGCGCTGAAGCGGACACCCAGCTCCATCAGCTCGCGCACCCGTGCCGGCCCGGCTTCGGCCACGGCGCGCACGACCTGCGGGTCGCAGAGACCGTCGCCGGCCTCGAGCGTGTCGCGCACGTGGTCCTCGACGGAGTCCTCGGGATCCATCACGGCCGCGAGGCCGCCCTGCGCCCAGTTCGTGCTCGAGTCCGCCCGGTCCTTCTTGGTCAGGACGAGCACGCGGCCGTGCGGGGCGGCGCGCAGGGCGAAGAAGAGTCCCGCGATGCCGCTCCCGACCACCAGCACGTCGGTGCGGAGCGTCTCGAGCGTGCTCACGGCGCCCCGCCGGTGAGCCGGGCCAGGTCGCCGGCGAGCGCGTCCGCGCCGCGCACGATCCGCGCCCGGACCGGGAGCACCGCGCAGGCGCCCGGCGGGAAGGCCCCGGGCGGCAGGCGCGCGGCGTCCTTCTCGGTCGTGACGAGCACGCCGCCGCGCGGGCGGAGATCCGCCGCGCGGCGGAGGTCGCGCGCGCCGTACCGGTGGTGGTCGGGGAACACGAGGTGCGCGCGCACGCGCCATCCCGCCTGCGCCAGGGTGCGCTCGAAGGCGGCGGGGTCGGCGATCCCGGAGAACGCCGCCGCCTCGCCGGGCGCGACCGCGGCGTCCGCGGCGCCGGTCCGCCACGCCTCCAGCTCGACGGCCGGGGCCGGCTCCAGGACCGCCAGGATCGGGGGCTCGCCGGCCGCCGCCGTCACGCGGGCGAGGGCCGCGTCCGTCGCGGCCGGCGCCGCACCGCCCGTCGCGCGGTCTCCGCCCCGGCGCCGCGGGCCGTGCAGCGGCGGGTCCGACCGCGCCTCGGCCACGAGCGCGGAGGCGCGGGACGCGTCGAGGCCGGCGATCACCACGCGCGCGGTCCTCCGGAGGCTCGTCCACCCCTCGCGGAAGGGCCCCGCCGGGAAGGGGCGGGGCGGCGCGTGGAGGTCACGCCAGGAGAGCACGACCAGATCGAGCTCGCGCTCGAGCGACCGGTGGCCGAAGCCGTCGTCGAGGACGTAGACGTCCGGGGTCGCGCCCGCGCGCGCGAGCGCCGCCGCCGCCCGTGCGCGCACGGGGTGCGCGCCGACCGGGATCCCGTCGCGCGCGAACAGGAGCGCCTCGTCGGGAACGGCGCGTGCGCCGGCCGGACGCGCGCCGCCGGGGGCCGCGTCGGGGCCGGCGGGGCGCGCGCCTCCCTCCGCCCCGCCCCCGGTCCGGCCGGGCGGCCGCCCCTCCCGCGGCGGAAGCACCACGAGGGGAGGATCGCCGCGCCGCACGTCGGGATGGCCGCGCGTGAGGACCGCCACCCGCGCGCCGTGCGCCCTCAGCATCTCGGCCACGAGACGGGCGACCGGCGTCTTGCCGGCGCCCCCCGCGCTGAGCCCGCCGACGCTCACGACCGGCCGCGCCAGGCGTGCGCGCGAGGCGTGCGCGAGGGCGCCGCGCGCCGCGGCCGCAGCCCCGACGGCCGCGCCGGCCGGCGCCAGCCAGCCCGCCCCGGCGCCTCGCGACGCGGACCACAGGAAGCGCTCCACGCGGCGGAGCCGCGCGTGCGACGCGCCGCCGTGGAGCCGGGCGGGCGGACCGTCGTCCTCCCGTGACCGGCCCCCGGCGGGCGCCCGTCCGTCAGGCCCGGCCGCGCCCGCCGCTCCCGCGCTCACGGTGCGCCGGACGCAGACGCCGCCGCGGCGGCGCCGGCGGTCGCGAGCCGCCGCAGGGCTTCCGCCACCTCGGCCGGTGCGTCCCGCGCGACCAGCTCGCGGCGGATGCCGTCGAAGGCCCCGAGCATCTCCCGCC
>DATBJZ010000015.1:0-26075 GCA_036556125.1 Gemmatimonadota bacterium
GGCGACCGGCGGGTCGGGCAGCGGCGTCACCGTGACCGTCACCGTCGCGCTCGAGCTGCCGCCGCCGTCGGTCGCCGTGTAGGTGAACGAGTCCGTGCCGTTGAAGTTCAGGTTCGGCGTGTACCGGACCGCGGCCCCGTCGTTCACGATCGCGACCGTGCCGTTCGCGGCGATCCCCACGCTCTGCACGTGGAGCGGGTCGTTGTCGGGATCGATGTCGTTCGACAGCACGCCGATCGTCACCGCCACGTCCTCGGGCGTGGTCGCCGCGTCCTCCACCGCGGTCGGCGCGTCCTGCACGGCGCCGACGGACACCGTCAGGCGGGCGGTGTCGGTTCCACCCTGCCCGTCGCTCACCGTGTAGCTCACCCCGCCGGTGCCGCTGAACCCCGGCGCCGGCGTGAAGCGCACGCCCGTGCCGCCAACCACCACCTGCGCCGTGCCGTTCGTCGGATTGCTCACGCCGGTGATCGTCAGCGGGTCGCCGTCGGGGTCCACGTCGTTGCCCAGCACGTTCACCGTGACCGGCGTGTCCTCCGGCGTGCTCGCGCCGTCGTCCACGGCGTCGGGCGGGTCGTTCACGGGCGTGATGGTGACGTTCACGTTGGCGCTGGCGGTGTTCGCGTGCCCGTCCCCGACCGTGTACGTGAAGTTCACCGTCCCGTGGAAGTCCGGCGCCGGCGTGAAGACCACGTTCTGGCCGCCGGCGCCGACCGCCGCGGTTCCCCCCGCCGGCGGTTGCGTGACCGAGATCACGGTGAGCGGGTCGCCGTCTGCGTCGGTGTCGTTCGCTCGCACGTTGACCGTCACCGGCGTGTCTTCCGGAGTCGTCGCGGCGTCGTTGACGGCGACCGGCGGGTCCTGGGTGGAGCCCACGTTGATCGTCACCTGTCCCTGGTCGGAGCCCCCGTCGCCGTCGATGACCGTGTACGTGTAGGTCGCGGTCCCGACGAAGTCGGTGGGCGGCGTGTAGCGGCAGCTGTTCTGATCCAGGCGCGCGACCGAGCCGACCGAGGCGTTCTGGCACGACTGGACGCGCGGCGTTCCGTCCGGGTCGGTGTCGTTCTGCACGACGTTCGTCGTGACCGGCACGTCCTCGAGCGTGCTGGCGGCGTCGTTCGTCGTCACCGGCGGGTCGTTGACCGAGGTGACCGTCACGGTCACGGTCCCGGTGTCGGAGTCGCCGGCGGGATCCGTGACGGTGTACGTGTAGCGCGCGGTGCCGAAGAAGTTCGGGTTCGGCGTGAACGTGCAGCTGTGCGGCGTGCCGCTCGTCTCGTCGACGGACCCGTTCTGCGCCCCCTGACACGTCAAGCCCAGCTCGGTGTTCCGGTGGTCCGGATCCGTCGCGCTGCCTCGCACCTGGGTGGTGACCGGAGTGTCCTCCTGGGTCGTCACGGACACCGGAGCCGCGACGGGCGGATCGTTCACTTCGGTCACGGCGACGTTCACGGTGGCCTGGTCGGACAAGCCGCCCGGGTCTTCGACCGTGTAGGTGAAGCTCGCGGATCCGCTGAAGTTCGGGGTCGGCGTGAAGACGACGTTCTGACCCCCGCTGCCGATGGCCACGCTGCCGCCGCCCGCCGGCTGTGTCACCGCCGTCACCGTGAGCGCGTCGCCGTCCGGGTCGTTGTCATTCGTCCGCACGTTGATGGTGATCTGGGTGTCCTCGGACGTCGTCGCCGAGTCGTTTTGCGCGTTCGGCGGCTGGTTCGTGAGGATGTTGATCGTGGCCGGCGTCGGATCGGCCGCGCCTTCGTTGTCGGTCACCGTCAGGGTGACCAGGTGGGTTCCGCCGCCGCTGAAGGTGACGTTCTGGGGATTCTGGGACGAGCTCGCGGACGGCGTTCCGCCCTGGAACGTCCAGGCGAACGTGACGGCGCCGCCGTCGGGGTCCGAGCCGTTCCCCGCGAAGTCCACCTGCTGACCGGGCTGGACGACGGTGTTGTTGGCGGGCGAGGTGATCGTGCCGTTCGGCAGTTGGTTCTGGATCTGGATCGTGATCTGGTCCTGGGCCGTGCTGCCCTCGTTGTCCGTGACGGTCAGCGTCACGTTGTGAGGCCCGGGCGCGGTGAAGGTCACGTTCTGCGGGTTCTGCGACGTGCTCGTGCCCGGGCTGCCGCCCTGGAAGGTCCACGCGAAGCTCACCGCGCCCCCGTCCGGATCGGAGCCGGTGCCCGTGAAGTCGATCTGCTGCCCGGGCGCGAACGTGGAGCCGTTGGAGGGGTTCGAGATGTTCGCGAGCGGCGAGGAATTGTTGATCTGGATGGTGATCTGGTCCTGAGCGGTGTCGCCTTCGTTGTCGGTGACGACGAGCGTGACGGTGTGGGAACCCGGCGCGGCGAACGTGACGTTCTCGGGGTCCTGCTGCGTGCTCGAGGACGGGCTCCCGCCCCCGAACGTCCAGGCGTAGGTCACCGGGCCTCCGTCCGGATCGGAGGCGGTGGCCTCGAAGTCGATCTGCACGCCAGAGCCGAAGCTCGCGTTGTTGACGGGGCTGTCGATGTTGACGATCGGCCCCTGGTTCGTGATCTGGATCGTGATCTGGTCCTGGTCGGTGTCGTTCTCGTCGTCCGTGACGACCACGGTCACGGTGTGGGGGCCCGGGGCGGAGAACGTGACGTTCTGGGGGTCCGGCGCCGTGCTCGAGGATGGACTCCCGCCCCCGAACGTCCAGGCGTAGGTCACCGGGCCTCCGTCGGGGTCGGACGCCGTCGACTCGAAGTCGACCTGCTCGCCGGGAGCGAAGCTGTCGTTGTTGTCGGGCTCGTCGATGGTGACCGTCGGCGGAACGTCGGGCGCCTGAACCGTGATGGTCCGCTGCGGCGGGCTCGGGTTCGTGTCGTCGTCGTCGTCGGTGACGATGTACGTCACCGTGAACGCGCCCGCCGTCGGGAAGGTGACGTTTCCGGGGTCCTCGACGTCCTCGTCGGGGGGCGCGCCCGGGCCGCCGCTGAAGTCCCAAGTGTGGTCCTGGATCGTGCCGTCCGGATCGTCCGCCGTTCCCTGGAAGTTCACGGACTGCCCCGCGTCGATGGTCACGTTGCCGCTAGGCTGGTCGATCGTGGCGGTCGGCGGCTGGTTGGCCGGCTCCTCGATCTCGATGGTGATCTGCTGCTGACCGGGCTCGTTCTGCTCGTCCAGGACGTTCAGCGTGATCGTCCTCGTCCCGGGCGTGGAGAACGTGACGCCGTTCACGGTCTGCCCGTTTGCGCTGGGTGGGTTCCCGTCCTCGAAGTCCCACGAGAACTGGAAGGTGGTCCCCCCATCCGGATCCGTGGCGTCGCCCGCGAAGTCCACCGGCTCCCCCACCTCGAAGGTCGCCCCGTCGCTGGGCGACACGATGATCGCGTCGGGATCCTCCTGAGCCCCGGCGACAGCCGCCCCCGGCGCCGTCAACACGAGCGCGAGGAGACCGGACCGGGATCGACGGACGAGAGGGAGGACGAGCTGGAGCACGGCAGGCCCGCCGCCCGCCCGCGGGCGGCGGGCGGACCGTGAGGGGGCGATCGCGTCGGGAAGTCGGGGTGCCTGTGGCAGGGGACGCTCCGGCCGGCGGCGGGCGGAACCTAACCCGCGGCGGGCGCCGCCGCTAGAAAACTCACGCCGTGGGGCGTCTGAAAATCGGCCGCCCGCTCGCTCGACCGGGTGCCGGCCGGCCTCTCGCCACGCTCACCGACCTCGCGTTCCGCCCGCCGAACGGCCGTCACTCCTTCACCCGCCACGCCGCTCCCGCTTCCACTCCCGGGTGGCGCAGACGACCACGTGGGCGACCGCGAGGTGGACGTTCTCCGCGATCTCCATGTCGGCGACGTCCACGTGCACGGCGTCGGCGGCCAGCCGCCGCAGCTCGCCGCCGTCGAAGCCGGTCACGGCGAACGTCTCGATCCCGCTGGCGTTCGCCCAACGCACGGCGTTCAGCACGTTGGCGCTGTTGCCGGACCCGCTGAGCGCCACGAGGAGGTCGCCGGGGCGGGCGAGCGCGCGCAGGGGCTGCTCGAAGACCGTGTCGAAGCCGTGGTCGTTGGCCCACGCGGTCAGCACGGAGACGTCGGTGAGGGCGACGACCCGGAGGCGGTCGGCGTCGTCGGGGCCGAGCAGCGTGCTCTTGGCGAGATCCTGGGCGAAGTGGGATGCCGTCGTGGCGCTCCCGCCGTTCCCGCAGACGAAGATCGTGCCGCGGCGCTCGTGGACGCGCACGACCGCCGCGCAGAGCCTCTCGAGCGCGGCCGGGTCGACCCGCCCCAGCATCGCCTGCGTCTGCTCCAGCTGCCGCAGCGCCCCCGTCCCGGTGGTCGTCGCCGCGCCGTCGGGCGCCTCGGCGCCTCCGGGGCCGCGCAGGTCCTTCCCGGCCCCGACCCCTCCTCGCACGCGCACGTCCTCCCCGGCTACGAGATCTCCCGGATGCGGTAGATCGGCTTGGCCTGCGCCTCGTGGTAGAGCCGGACCTGCATCTCGGCGAGCAGCCCCATGCTGATGAACTGCACCCCCATGATGATCAGGAGCACGCCGAGGAGCAGCATCGGACGGTTCTGCAGCGGCACCGCCTGCGTGAGCCGCAGCCAGCTCAGCCAGCCGGTGATCAGGAAGCCGAGGGCGAGCGAGCCCATCCCGAGAAGCCCGAAGAGGTGGATGGGCCGGGTCGAGTAGCTCAGCAGGAACTTGACGAGGATGAGGTCCAGCACGACGCGGAAGAACCGCATGATCGTGTACTTGGACTTGCCGCGCGTGCGCGGATGGTGCGTGACCTTGATCTCGGCGATGCGGCCGCCCTGCTGGCTCGCCAGAGCGGGGATGAAGCGGTGCATCTCGCCGTACAGGTGCACGTCCTTGATGAGCTCCGCCCGGTAGGCCTTGAGCGAGCAGCCCGTGTCGTGGAGCCGCACGCCGGTCACGCGTCCGATCAGCCAGTTGGCGGCCTTCGAGGGCAGCTTGCGCGAGAGCCAGCGGTCCTGGCGGTTGGCGCGCCACCCGCTCACGACGTCGTAGCCCTCCTCCATCTTCTCGAGCAGCCGCGGGATGTCGCGCGGCTCGTTCTGCAGGTCGCCGTCCATCGTGACGACGATGCGGCCCCGCGCGGCGTCGAAGCCGGCCGCCATCGCCGCCGACTGCCCGAAGTTCCGCCGCAGGTGGATCACGCGGAGCTCGGGATGACGCGCACCGAGCTGCTTCAGCAGGGTCCCGGTGCCGTCGCGGCTCCCGTCGTTCACGACCACCAGCTCGTACTCGGCGGTGACCTCCCGCATCGCCTCCGTGACCCGGGCGACCAGGTCCTCCACCGACTCCACCTCGTTGTAGACCGGGATCACGATCGAGACCTCGAGCGGCGGCTCGGGCAGGATCGTCATCGGCAGGACCTCGGCCATCGCGGCTCCTTCGCGGGGCGGGCCGCCGGACGCGGACGCGTCAGACGTTGCGGTCCACCCAGAGGCTGAAGTTCAGCAGGTTCTCCAGGTTCCGGAGCGAGGCGCGCACCTCCCGCAGCGACGCCTCGATCGCGTCGAGCTTGCGCAGCCGCTCGATCAGCTCCTCCTGGCCTTCGACCCCGAGCCCCGCCTCGAGCCCGATCGGCGCCTGCTCCTCGGGCCTCCAGTCTTCCCCGCCGTTCGGGTTCCACCCCGTGGGACGCCCGTCGCCGCCGCGCCCCGTCCCGGAAAACTCCATCTCGCGCTGCACCTCGTCGACCAGCTCGCGGTCGACCTGGCTCCGCTCGTCGGCGTAGGCGGCGAGCAGCGAGCGATCGCAGAGGATGTTGATCAGACGCGGATAGCCCCGCGCGTAGAAGTGGATCCCCTGCACGGCCTCGACGGTGAACAGGTCCGAACGCCGCGCGCCGGCGACGGCCAGCCGGTGGCGGATGTACTCGCCGGTCTCCTCCAGGGACAGCGGCTGGAGGTGGTACATGACCGTGATGCGCTGCCGCAGCTGCCGCAGCTGCGGGAGGTTCAGCAGGTAGTTCAGCTCCGGCTGCCCGACGAGCAGGATCTGCAGGAGCTTCGCGTCCTCGGTCTCGAGGTTCGAGAGGAGCCGGAGCTCCTCGAGCACCTCGGGGCCGAGGTTCTGCGCCTCGTCGATCACGACCACCGTGTTGCGCTGCCGCCCGAGCTGGCCGAGGAGGAACTCGTTCAGCGCCTCGACCATCTCCTCCTTCTCCAGCCCGCCCGCCTCCTGCCCGAGATCGGTGAGGATCTGCTTGAGCAGCTGCTTGGCGGAGATGCGCGTGTTGAAGACGAACGCCGTGTCGGTGTCGCCGCCCAGGGAATCGAGGAGCGAGCGGAGCAGGGTCGTCTTGCCCGTGCCCACCTCTCCCGTGAGCACGACGAACCCCATCCGTTCCTGGATTCCGTACCGGAGGTGGTCCAGCGCCTCCTGATGCTGGGTGCTCAGGAAGAGGAACCGCGGGTTCGGCGCGATCGTGAAGGGCTTCTCGCGCAGACCGAACGTCTTCGTGTACACCGGGTTCCCTCCCCCCGCGGGAACGGGCCGGGCGGCCCTTCGCGGCGGAACGTAGGCGCCCCCAAAGGGGGCTTCCATCGGGCGTGGGACGGACCGCCGCTCCGCCCGGCGGTCGGCCGGGCGCGGCGCCCCCGACCCGGCCCGGGCGTGACCGGAGCGCCGTCCTGCGATGGCGAAATGCAAGGCGGCGCGCGAGATGGCGCCGCCGGCTCCGTACGATTCTCGTTCGCCCCGCCCAAGTCCAGACCCCGGCGTCCCTGCGGAAGATCCGCGCCACGCGCCGTTCCCTCCCGGGCACGCTCTCTGCACTGCGGCCGCCCCGCCAGGAGCACGACACGGTAAACCCGTCGTGAGGCGGGGGCACAAAGCCACGGGTCTTCCGCACCGGAAGACGGCCGGGCTGCCGAAACTCCGGCGCAGAGGGACGTCCCGGCGTCGTCTCGCCAGGGTCCGCCGATCTCCGCAGGCCGGTCGATCGCGGCCGTCGGCGAGGGGTCGCCGTCCCTCCGTGTCTCCCGTGCGTTGCTCCGCGCCGTCGCCGCGCTACCGTCCGCCCCGCGGGCGCCGGCGGACGACGAGCCGCGAACCGCCGCCGTGGCAGGTGGCCGCACGCAGGGAGACCTCGATGCCCAGCCGCTCCGCCGGCCGCCTCGCGGCGACCGCCGCGCTCGTGATCGCGGGGGCGGTCCCCGCCGCCGGCCAGACCGTGAACGCCCGCGTCGCCGCCTCCCCCACGTCGGCCGCGCAGGGCGAGACCGTCACGGTCACCCTGCGCCTCGACCTCTCCGGCATCTCCGCGCCCGACGACGTGCTCGGCGCCTACGACGGCGTGTTCCGCTGGGATCCTACGATCCTGGAGTACCGCTCGAAGACGGACCCCTCGTTCGGCAGCCCGGTGACGAACGTGGGCGAAGCCGACAACGGGCGGATCCGGTTCGCGAACTTCACGACCAACGGGCCGCGCGGGAACGTCACGATCCTCACCCTCGCGTTCCGCGTGAGAGCCGCGAGCGGAAGCACCGCGCTCGACATGGGCGTCGCGTCGGTGACGAGCGGCGCGCTCACGACGCTGGCCGTCCGGAACAACGATGGTTCCTTCACCGTCCAGGGCTCGACGTCGCCGCCGCCTCCGCCTCCACCGCCGCCTCCGCCTCCGCCGCCACCGCCGCCGCCACCGCCGCCACCGCCGCCGCCACCGCCGCCGCCGCCCCCCGGCGACCCGGTCATCGGGCTCAGCCGCACGTCGCTCTCGTTCGGCGGCACGGTGGGAGCGGCGGATCCGGACGGCCAGCGGTTCCGCATCACGAACGCAGGGAGCGGCACGCTCAACTGGACGGTCTCCGACGACCGGTCGTGGCTCTCGACGAACGCCGCATCCGGGACCGACGAGAAGAGCGTGCTGGTCTCGGTCAACACGGACGGGCTCCCGGCCGGCACCCACACCGGCGCCGTGACCGTGTCGGCGACGGGCACGTCGTCGAAGACGGTGTCGGTGACGCTCACGCTGTCGCCTGCCGAGAGCCCCAGCATCGGGCTCAGCACGACCTCCGTGGCGTTCAGCGCCACCGCCGGCGAGACCGCCGAGCAGACGGAGACCTTCCGCATCACGAACGCGGGCCAGGGCACGCTTGAGTGGAGCCTCGCCGAGAACGCGGGCTGGCTGTCGGCGAGCCCGCGCTCCGGAACGGGCGCGCGCACGGTGACCCTCACCGCGAACCCCTCGGGCGTGTCAGCCGGCACGCACCAGGCGCTCGTCACGATCTCCGCAGAGGGCGCCTCGAGCCGATCGGTGGCCGTCGTGCTCAACGTCGGGGCCGCAGCCGGCCCCCCGCAGATCGGCCTGAGTCGGTCGGACGTGGAGTTCACCGCGGCTGCCGGGAGTGCCGACCCGGCGCCCGAGTCGTTCCGCATCCACCAGCAGGGCGGCACGGGAACGCTGTCGTGGACCGTCTCGGAGAACGCCGACTGGCTCTCCGCGACGCCGGCCTCCGGCAGCGGCGCCGCCACCGTGACCCTGCGGGCCGCGGTCGGCTCCCGCGCGGCCGGGGTCTACGAGACCACGGTGACCGTGAGCGCGCCCGGCAGCGCGTCGCGCTCCGTCGCGGTGACGCTCACCATCGACGGCCCCGGCGGGACTCCGCCGCCCCCGCCGCCCCCTCCTCCGCCTCCGCCGCCACCTCCCGGAGGCGGGACGCCCGCGCTGGGCGTGTCGGCGGACGAGCTCGCGTTCAGCGCGACCTTCGAGGGCGTGAGCACGCCGCAGCAGATCTCGCTCACCACCGGCGATCCCGACGTGACCTGGACCGTGTCGTCGCCGCAGAGCTGGATCGACGTGAGCCCGCAGTCGGGACGCGGACCCGCGACGCTGACCGTCGCGCTGGATCTCGAGGGCGGCAGCGCGGGCACGTTCGAGGGGCAGTTCCGGATCACCGCGCCGGCGGGGACCGCGAACTCGCCGCAGATCGTGAACGTGACGCTGGTCGTCGCCCCGCCGGGCAACTCCGGCGGCGGAGGAGCGGGCGGGGGCGAGGCCTTCGACCGCATCAACGTGGACGAAGGGTCGCCCGGGAGCGCCGCGCGCATCGACGGCTGGGACGTGATGGCGATCCTGGCCGGCATCCAGTCCGGTGACCTGCGCTTCGACGTCAACGGCGACGGTACGGTGAACGCCGCCGACGTGGACGCCGTGCTCGCGGGCTTCGGAACCCACCCGTGACGCCGCGACGCGAGCGGCAAGGAGCGATCCGGATGACGACCCGTGTCACGGCCGCCGTGCTGGCGGCCGGCTTCCTCGCCGCCGCGGGCTGCTCCTCGGGATCCGGCGGGCCCAGCGCGCCGAACCTGGGCGGCGCCCCGGCCGTGGCGTTCAGCGGCCAGGGCGGCGCGACCGCCAACGCGCTGGTCCTGACGCTCCAGGGGTCCGACGACCGGACGGCCACGTTCAACCTGGAGCTCCGCAACCCCTCGCAGGCGGTGACCGGCGCCGCGGTCGAGCTCCGGTTCGATCCGGGCACGCTGTCGCTGTCCGGCGCCGCCGCGGGCGGAGCGGCGGCCGGCGGGATCGCGCGCGCAGCCGTCGTGCCCGGCGAGCCGGGACGGGTGATCGCCGTCTTCGCGCGCCGCGACCTGACGAGCGGCCACGGGGGCGCCGGCGTGCTGGGGACGATCACGCTCACGCTGGGCGCGGGGAGCTACTCGAACGTCATCACCCTGGATTCCGCCACGAGCTCGCTCTTCGGCGTGGGCGGCGCTCCCCTGAGCGGCGAGCGCTTCGCCGGCGGGACGCTGACGGTGACGGCGAGCTGAATCGGATCGGACGCGCCGGGGTCCGCCGGATGCGCCGGCGGGAGGGCGCGGCGATCAGGGGCCGGTCTCGATCTCCAGGCCGGCCCCCTGCCAGCCCGCGTATCCGGCCTTCATGTGCCGCACGCGGGTGTAGCCCCGCTGCACCGCCTGCTGCGACCACAGCCGCCCGATCGGGCAGTCCCGGTTGTTGCAATAGACGATGACGTCGCGGTCGCGCGGCGGCAGCGGCTTTCCCTCCTGCAGCCAGTTCCCGTACGGGAAGTTCACGGCGCCCGGCAGGTGTCCCCGGGCGAACGCCTCGGGTTCACGGGCGTCCACGAGCAGCACGTCCGCGCCTTCGGCGAGCAGGGCCGACACCTCCGCCACCTCCACGACGGGGACGGGCTCCTCCGCGTAGCGCTCGGGGTGCTTCGCGCGGTCCTCGGCCACCGCGGCCTCGAGGGCCGCGGCGATGCTGTCGGTCTCGGCGGAGCGCGACGCCGCGGCATCCGCCGCGCGCTCGCCGCAGCCGGAGACCAGGAGCGCTGCCGCGACGACGGCGCGCGTGACGCTGCGGGACGCCGGCGCTCGGAGGGTTCGGTCGCGGGTCGTGGCAGGTCTCACGCAGCAGGTCCGGAAAAGAGGTCCAGCAGGTCGGCGAGCCCGGAGATCTCGAACCCGGCGACGCCGGGGGGCAACGGCGCGCCGAGCAGCACCGGCAGGAGCCCCGCCGACGCCGCGCCGGCCGCGTCGGTCGCCGGCGTGTCCCCGACGTAGGCGCTCCGGGCCGCGATCTCGCCGAGCCGCGCCAGCGCCGCGCCGAAGCTTCGGGCGTCCGGCTTCGCGTACCCGAGCTCGGAGGAGGTCGCGATCAGGGCAAGATGCCCGGCCAGCCCGAGCCCCGCCAGCAGGTCGGGGAGCCGGGTGTCGAAGTTCGAGAGCACGCCCAGGCGGTAGCGGCGTCGCGCCAGCTCCGCCAGGACCTCCCGCGCGCCGGACAGGACGCTCCAGGCCTCCGGCCGCGCGAAGGCGGCGAAGAGGTCGTCGAAGAAGGCGTCGAGCTGCGGACCGTCCCCGACCGGCGAGGCGCTCCCCGCGTCGGCCCGCGACACGTCGGGAGAGGTGGCCGACGCGGCGACGGTCCGCCCGACCACCTCACGCCACCAGCGCCGCTCGCTCGCGCGGCGCGCGTCGGGCTCGAGCGCGCCGAATGCGAGCGGCGGCGCCGCTCCCAGGGCGGCGGCGAACGACGGCCCCACGCGCGCGGGATCCAGGCGGAGACCGTGGCGCGGCGCGAGGCCGAGGTACAGCCGTTCGACCCCGCCGCGGACCTCGATCAGCGTGCCGGTGACGTCCAGGAGGATCGTGCGGATCCGACGCGCGCGCTCCGTCGGCCCTCGCGCGGCGGAGCCCGTCAGACCGACCGTGCCCGCAGCGCGCGCAGCACGTCCTCGACCTGCTGCAGGCCGGTGCGGATCAGGAAGTTCGGATTCCGGCCGTAGCTCTTGGCACCCACGACGTAGAAGCCGATCTCGGGATGCCGCAGCGTCTCCGCTCCGCCGGCCGGTGCGGCGAGGCAGTCGACTGCCGCGGGACCCTCGCGCGCGAGGAGCGCCGCGGCGAGGGGGTACGTCCCTTCGGTTCCCCAGCAGGTCTGCACGTGGAGCTCGCGGGTCATCTCGAGATCGGGGCGGTAGCCGACCAGCGCGAGCAGGTGGGCCGCCCGGATCTCGTGCATCGCCCGGCCGGCCGCGACGACGAGCCGCACGCCGCCCGCGTCCCGCTCGACCCGGAGGACGGCCGCGCCGGCGAGCCGCTCCAGCCACGGCGCGCCGCGCTCCGCCAGCCGGTTCGCGCGCGCGGCCACGCGCGCCCGCTCCGGGAGCGGATCGTCCGGCACCTCCGCCACCGGCCGCGGCGCGGCGGACCGCGTGAGCCACGTCACCGCCGTGTCCGGCGCCTCCACCGCGAGGCGCTCCAGCCAGCCGAGCGCCGTGGCCGCCGAGTGGCCCGCGCCCACCACGACGGTCGTACGCCCCGCGAATCGCGCGCGGTCCCGCCCGCAGACGTCGGGCAGGCGGCGGGTGACCGCGTCTCCCGCGCCGCGCTCGCCGATCGCCGGGGCGCCCCCGCGCCCGAGCCAGTTGGGGGTCGTGAAGGTGCCGGACGCGTCGAGAACGACGTCTGCCTCCTCGACGCGCTCGCCGTCCGGGCCGTCGAGCAGCAGGCGGAACGGCCGGTCGGCGCGTTCGGGGGCGCCGATGGCGTCGCCCTTCCGGAGACCGTCGCGCGACACGGCGACGACCGCGGTCCGGGTGACGAGGCGTGGCGCGAGATCTCCGCGCCCGGCGAGCGGCTCGAGGGTCCGGCCCACGTACTCGGCCCCGGTCAGGAGCTCGCCCCCGCCGCGGCCGCGCCGCTCCGTGACGGCGATCTCGTTGAGCGACGCGGGCGAGAACATGCGCACGTGCCCCCACGCACGGACGCTCTCGCCGATCCGTCCCCGCTCGTAGAGCCGGGCGTTCCAGCCGTCGCGCCGGGCCCGTGCGAGCGCGCCGAGGCCCACGGGACCGCCGCCGATGATCGCGAGGCGGCGGCGCCGCGTTCGACCGTCCGGCGCCGTCTTCAATGCCTCCCGCGACCCCGCTCGCGGCCGGGGAGCACCTCCAGGCAGGTCGTCCACCAGCCCGTGCGGATCGTCTCGACGAACTCCGGCGGGAGGTCCTCCCGCTCCATCTCCTGCGCGAGGCCTTCGTGGTCGTAGCGGAGCGGCACGAGCTCCGCCCGCAGCCCGCCTCCCGCGGCGTCCGGACGGCGCTCCAGGACGGCGTACCACACGCACGTGCGGCCGTCGTTCGCGGGCCGGCCGAGGGCCCCGACGTTCACGAAGAGCTCGCCGCCGGGAAGCGTGCGCTGCCAGTGCAGGCCCGTGTGCGTGACCAGCACCGCGTCGGCCGCGGCGTCGCGGACCAGCCGCCCGAGGAACGCGGGGGGACTGGTGGATTCCCAGAGGAACTCGTTCGTGCGCCGCGGCGAGCCGTGGCACAGGAGCACGCGGCGCCCGCCGATCCGGAGCCGCAGCTGCGCCGGCAGCGAGGCCAGCCACGCGCGGCTCCCCGCGGACGTGCCGTCGAGCGTGTATCGATAGGCGACCCGCGCGTAGCGGTTGTCGGCGGGGTCCGTGTAGCCGCAGGCGCAGTCCCCCAGCGCGTTCCCCACCGAGTGGTCGTAGTTGCCCTGCACGCACACGGCGCCGCAGCCGCGCAGCATCCTCGCGGCGCGGTCGGGATGGGGACCGAAGCCACCCGCGTCGCCGAGGAAGACGAGCGCCTCGAGCCGCCGCCGGGCGGCGTCCTCCAGCAGCGCTTCGAGTGCGGGCGCGTTGCTGTAGAGCCCCCCGAACACCCCCACGCGCGTCCATCCCGG
This sequence comes from Gemmatimonadota bacterium, assembly GCA_036556125.1. GTDB lineage: Bacteria > Gemmatimonadota > Gemmatimonadetes > JACCXV01 > JACCXV01 > DATBJZ01. The sequence continues at coordinate 13,168 of DATBJZ010000015.1, forward strand.
CGCCGGGTCGGTCGCCGCGTCGGGCGAGTCGGCGATCACGGAGCGACCCGATCGATGCCGCGGCCGGGCGGCGCCCCGTCCGGAGCGATCTCGACCGGCGGGGACGCGGCGGCCGCCGACGGGACGTCGTATGCGTGCTGCGCGCCGATCTCGGCGCGGTCGGGGTGCGCGACGACCTGCAGCACGAGGACGTCGTGCGGCGAACCGCCGGCCGCATCGGCGCGCCGCAACGTCGCCCGGAACCGATGGTCCCGCGGGCAGCGCAGCACCCAGCTCTCCTTGAAGAGGGGTCCGGCGCAGTACGGGCAGCTCCCGTCGAGCTGCCGCCCCGCGGTCCCGCCGGGTCGCTCGCCGGCGGCGGCCGGGTCCGGCCCCGCTGCGCTCACGCGCGGGTCTCCGCGGCGACCGCGAACCGCGCAGGCGAGAAGGGCTCCAGGTCGGCCTCCACGCGTGGATCTCCGGCGAGAGCGCGCGCGGTCAGTTCCGCCGTCGCCGCGGCGAGGAGGATCCCGTTCCGGTACAGCCCGGAGGCGTGGAACAGGCCCTGGGTCTCGCGGGAGAAGCCGATCACCGGCAGGTGGTCCGGGGTGCCGGGCCGGAGACCCGCCCGACGCTCGGCCGGACGCCGCCGCGCGAGGTCGGGACGGACCCCGGGAGCGCGCTCCTCGAGCCAGGCCTGACCTGCGTCCGTGACGGCGCCCTCCCAGCCGTCGCGCGCCACCGTCGCACCCACCACGAACCTCCCGTCGCCCCGGAGCAGGCCGTACGCCTCACCGGACGTGATCACCGGGTGCGGCGGCGAGAGCTCGGTCGCGTACGCCAGGAGCTCCCCGCGCACGGGCTCGACCGGCACGGTCTCGCCGGCCCAGCCGGCGACGGCGCCGGCCCAGGCGCCGGCGGCGTTGACGACCACCTCGCACGCGATCCATTCGGCGCCCGCGCGCACGGCGCGGACGCGTCCGGCCTCCACCCGCAGCCCCGTGGCGGCCGCCCCGCGGCGGACGTCCACGCCGCCGCGCCGGCAGGCCTCCAGCAGCGCCTCCACCACGCGCTCGCCGTCCACCTGGGCCTCGTCCTCGAGGAAGAAGACCCTGCCCTCCGCGAACTCCGGCGCCTCGTCGCCGGACCAGGGCGGGGGCAGGTCCAGCCCGGGCCAGCGCGACGCCGCGCCGGAGCGCGTGAGCTCCTCGACCGGCAGTCCGGCCGCGCGCTGCCATTCGAACCGGCGCGCGAGCTCGGTCTCCTCCTCCTCGTCGGCCGGGACGGCGAGCAGGCCGTCGCGCCGGTAGTCGACGCGCGCCCCGCTCTCCTCCTCCAGCGCGGCGGCGAAGTCCGCGAACGCGTCGCGGGCGCGGAGCGCGAAGCGGAAGAACGTCCCCGGCGCGCTGGCCTCGACCCGCGGCACCAGCATGCCGGCCGCGGTGCGCGACGCCTGGCCGCCGGCCGGCTCGCGCTCGAGCACCACCACGCGGCGCCCCGCGGCGGCCAGGCGCCGCGCGCACGCGAGCCCGACCGCGCCGGCCCCGATCACGACCACGTCCGAACCCGGCACGTCAGTTGACCCGCGGGTCGTCCGGACGCTGCGCGCGGGCCGAACGCATCACGCGCCGTGCCTCGACCTGACCGGTCATCAGCTCCGCCACGCGCGCGAGACGGTCGGGCAGGGTCTCGGCTTCGAGCAGCCGCTGCCGCTCGAGCACGTCGCCGTCCAGGTTCGCGGACGCGGTGTTCACGAGCTTCTCCAGCGGCTGGCTGTCGAATCCCTCCGCCGGCGGCCGTCCGAGGACCGTGCCGAAGTACGTGCGCGCGAGCCGGCGGAACGCCGCCGCCGCGGGCTCGGCGACCGGCGCGGGCCGCTCGGGCGCGGCGGAGGCCGCGGCGACCCGGTACGGAACGTCGGTCACCACCTCGTGGAGCCGCACCCGGGTCAGACCGAGGTGCAGGAGGTTGAACCGGCCGTCGGGGAGCGCCTCGGCGCGGACGATCTCGCCGATGCACCCGATCTCGAAGGGGGGCGGCTCGGAACCGTCCGCTTCCTCCTCGGCGGGGCGCTGGAGGAACACGGCGAAGCGCCGGTCGCCGCCCAGGACGTCGTTCACGAGGCGCCGGTAGCGGGGCTCGAAGACGTGGAGCGGGAGGACGGTCCCCGGGAAGAAGACGACGTTCGGAAGCGGAAAGATCGGGATGTGGAGGATGTCGGACATCGCGGAACCGCCTCCGCGAAGATAACCGCGGCGGCGTTACCTTTCACGGGATGGCCCACCGGATCGGCGCGTGCACCGTGCGCTTCGGCATCGCCGGGTGGTCGTACCCGGACTGGGAGGGGATCGTCTATCCCCCGGCCACGCGCGACCGCCTGCGGTGGCTCGCCGGCCTCGTGGACCTGATCGAGGTGAACTCGACCTTCTACTCGCCCGTCGCCCCGCGGACCGCGGCGGACTGGGCCGCCCGCACGGCGGACCTGCCCGATTTCCGCTTCGCCGCCAAGGCGCACCGGTCCTTCACGCACGACGCGTCCGAGACCCGGGCCTCGGACGCGCGCGCGTTCGCCCGCGGGCTCGAGCCCCTGCGCGAATCGGGCCGGTTCGTCGCGCTCCTCTTCCAGTTCCCGTTCGGCTTCCGCGACGTCCCCGCGGCGCGCGACAGGCTGCGCCGCCTGGCGGACGCCTTCGCGGAGTGGCCGAAGGTGGTCGAGGTGCGCCACCGCACGTGGGCGAATCCCGAGGCGCTCGCGTTCCTGGGATCCCTCGGCTTCTCGGTCGCCAACCTCGACTACCCGGTCGGCAGCGACGGCTTCGGCGAGGAGGCGGCGGTCACCGGCGAGCCGGGGTACCTCCGGCTCCACGGCCGCAACGCCGCGGACTGGTTCCGGCCCGACGCCGGGCGGGACGCCCGGTACGACTACCTGTACGACGACGACGAGCTCGACGAGCTGTCGCGCCGCATCGAGGAGCTGGCCGGGAGATTCCGCGAGCTCGTGATCGTCACGAACAACCACTACCGCGGACAGGCCCTCGCGAACGTGGCCGAGCTCGCCGCGCGCGCGGGAGCGGCGCCGCGGCCGCTGCCGGACACGCTGATCCGCACATACCCGCGGCTGGCGGCGTTCGCTCCGGCGCTTCCCGCCGCGGCGCGCCTCCCCGTCGAGTCGCCGATCGGCGGCGGGGGCGCGGTCGGCGCGACGCGCGGGCCGGGCGGAGGAGGCGCGCCCGGCGCGGAGGACGGGCCCGGCGGCGAGCCCTCCCGTGGGCACCGGCGTCCGCGCCCCCCGGCCGCCCCCGGGACGGACGCGCAGCGCGATCTGTTCGAGACCTGACGGGGCGGAAGCCGGACGCGGAGGCGCCGTTCAGGCGCCGTATTGCACGTCCGGCTCGGCCTCGGTCCGCTCCGGCCCGTCGACCTCCGCAGGGCGGTCCTCCCAGCGCCGCACGGCCGGCACGAGGTTGTACCAGGCCGTGTACCCGAGATAGGAGACGAGGAGGGCGAGCAGGACGATCTCCGAGTAGAACCAGCCTGCCGCCAGGAGGATGGCCGCCGCCTTCACCACGAGATGACCGTGGCGGTGGCGGGCGAGGAAGTGGCGCAGGCTCACGAAGGGCACCGTGCTCACCATCAGCAGCCCGAGCAGGAACACCGCGGCGATCCACGCGGCGCCGACCGTCCAGCGCTCGAGGGGCTCCTCGAAGACGTGCACGACCACCGCGATCGTCCCGGCGCCCGTCGGGATCGGCATCCCCGTGAAGTGCGGCGGCCGCGCCCGCGGCGACGGCGGCGGCGCCTGCGTCGAGACGTTGTAGCGCGCCAGCCGGAGCGCGCCGCCCGTCAGGAACGCGAACGACGCGATCCAGCCCAGGTTCTTCACGTCCTGAACGAACGGGACGGCGACCGCGCTGAGACCGGCCACGCCCCATCCGTAGGCGAGGAGCGCCGGGGCGATGCCGAACGTGACGACGTCCGCCAGGGAGTCGAGCTGGACCCCGAAGACGCTGTGCGAGCGCACCAGCCGCGCGACCGCGCCGTCCAGCGCGTCGAGGATGGCGCCGAAGATGATCGCCATCGCCGCGGCGTCGTAGTCGCCCCGCAGGGTGGCGCCGATCGAGAACCAGCCGGCGAACAGGTTGCCGACGGTGAACAGGTTGGGGAGCACGTGGACCGACGGCCGGCGCCCCGGCCGCAGCCGCCGCCGGAGGTCGGCGCTCATCGGGACTCCGCCGAGGCGGCGTCGGATCGACCTCCCGGACCGGCCGTCGAGCCGGCGGGGGCGCGCGGGCGCGACGCGGCCGCCCGGGCGCCGGTCGGCGTCTCCGCCCGGGCGGCGCCGACGCGTCCGATCACCGTGACGCCGCCGGTGACGCGGTCCCCGACCCGAACGTCCCACCGGACCGTCTGCGGCGCCTGGACGTCGACCCGGGACCCGAACTTGATGAGACCGATGCGGTCGCCGGCCCGCACGTGGTCGCCCTCCCGCAGCGTGCAGACGATGCGCCGCGCCAGGAGCCCCGCGATCTGGACCACCGTGACCGGACCGACGTCCGACTCGATGGTGATCGCGTTGCGCTCGTTCTCGGACGAGGCGCCGCGCCGGAAGGCGGCCTGGAACCGTCCCCGGGTGTAGACGATCCGGGTAACCCGGCCGGAGACCGGAGCCCGGTTCACGTGGACGTCGAACACCGACAGGAAGATGCTCAGCGGCCCCCGCCCGTCGTCGTCCTCCCCGGCCCGCACGACGCGGCCGTCCGCCGGGGAGAGCAGCACCCCCTCGTGCGCGGGGGGAACCCGATGCGGGTCGCGGAAGAAGAAGCCGATGAAGGCCAGCAGCAGGAGCCAGAAGGCCGCGAGCCAGGGGGAGACGAAGAGCCAGCTGAGGACGGCGGCGGCGCCGAGGCCGCCCACGTAGGGCAGGACGTCGCGGGCGATGCCGAAACGCGCCACGCTACCGCCTCCGTGCGCCGGAGCGCGAGCCGCCGGGGGGCTTGCGTGAGGGCACCTGCCCCCGCGACCGCACGCGGCAGAGCCGGGATCCGGGGCTCGGCGCCTTGACGGAAGCCCCGAAGTTTAGCAAATTACACAGCTTTGCTGAATTATGCACAATCCCCCTCCAGGACGTCTCTCCACCGCAGGACGAGAAGGGAGCGGCATGGCCGAGATCCACGTTCGGGAAGGCGAGTCGCTGGAGAGCGCGCTCAAGCGATTCCGACGTGAGGTGAAGAAGTCCAACATCTTCTCCGAGCTCAAGCGCAAGCGCCACTACGAGAAGCCCAGCGAGCGGCGCCAGCGCAAGCTTCGGAACCGCAGTCGCCGGGGGGCCTGACCCCCAAACCCGTTCCCGGGAGCCCATGTCCAAGGCCGTCCTGAGCTTCGCGAAGAACCAGAAGATCGTCCACCCCCTCTTCGGCGGGGGCTACATCTCCGGCGAGGAGACCATCCTCATCACCGGGGAGCAGGTGGCGTGCCTGACGATCCGGTGCGTCTCGCGCGACCGGAAGGTCTACGTCCCGAAGTCCAGCCTGCCCCACTCCAAGATCCGCAAGCCCTACGGCGATTTCCGGAGGATCACCGACGTGCTCCTCGGCGCGCCCGTGACTCTGGCCACCAACTTCAACCGCCGGATGAAGGAGCTGAAGGAGAAGCTCGACACGGGCGACACCCTGCGGATCGCGGAGATCGTGCGCGACATGTACCGCAGCTACCACGCGAACGAGCTCTCGAACTCCGACCAGAAGCTGTTCGAGAAGACGCAGGACCTGCTCGTGAGCGAGCTCGCGCTGATCAAGGACCTCTCGTACGAGGCGGCCCAGGAGCTGCTCGACGAGACCATGGTCGCCCAGCGGAAGGCGCGGAAGAGCCGCGCCAAGGCCGCGTCCAACGGCGCCGCTCCCCCCGCGGTCGAGCCCGTTCGCATCCCGGCGGCGCCGTCGCGGCCGCCGGTTCGCGCCGCGGCCGCGCGGACCCGTCCCGCGGCGGCGGCCCGGTCCCGCCCGCACCGCAACGGCAAGCCCGCGAAGGCCCGCGCGCGCTGAGGCAGCCGGCGCCGCGAACCGCGGGGCCCGGCAGCCCGGAGACCGACGGCACGCGAAAGCGCACGAAGGGGGGCGGCCGGATGGCCGCCCCCCGTCGTCTTCCGGCGCCAGCCGCGCGGCGGGTCGGCTAGGGGACCCACGCCGGCTGGCCGTCGGGCCCACGCTCCTCGGTGAGCCGCCGGACGTGCGAGCCGTCCCGGCGCATCGCGAAGATCTCGAAGTTGTCGTCGTCGCGGTTGGAGCTGAAGGCGATGAGCGCGCCGTCGGGCGACCAGGCCGGGTCGCGGTCCTCGGCGGGCCCCTCCGTGAGGCGGCGCGGCGGCTCCCCCGGCACGAGCAGGCAGATGTCGGATCCGCCCTCGCCGGCACACGCGTAGACGACCTCCCCGTCACGCCGCACCGAGGGCGGCCCGACCGGCGTCAACGCCGGGGCAGTGGCGAGGGGCGTGGCCGGGGGTCCGCCCGACCCGGCGACCGACAGCGAGACGAGCCGTCTCCCCTCCCCCGTTCCCTCGAGCGCCGTCAGGGTCGTCCCGGCGGAGTCGAACGCCGCGCCGCTGTGGGGCGGACCCGAGGTCACGACCGCGGAGGCCGTCCCGTCCATCGCCGAGCGGTGGATCTGATCCGTGCCGCTCTCGTCCGACGTGAAGTAGAGCGCCGTGCCGTCGGGGGAGGGCACCGGCTCGCGCTCGTTGATCCCCGGCGTGCTCGTGATCCGCGTGCGTCCCTCTCCCGAGAGCTGCACGTTCCACAGGTCCCAGGTCCCGTTCTCCCGGGACGCGAAGTACACGCGCCCCGACGCGTGGTCGAACGCCGGGTCGGCGTCGCCGACGCCGCGGGTGAGCGCGATCTCGCCGTCCTCGCGCGCGACGAGAAAGCGGATGCCGGCGCGGCCCGCGCCCTCCGCCGTGTAGACCAGGCGCACGCGCGGCGCGATCCACGGCTGGTTGCCGACCACGCACGCCGCGCCGGCGGCCAGCGTGACGGCGGCGGCCGCCGCCCCGAAGAGAACGCGGGCGTTCACAGGCGTGGCAGCGTGATGCCGCGCTGTCCCTGGTACTTGCCGCGGCGGTCGGCGTACGAGACCTCGCACGGCTCGTCGCTCTCGAAGAACACGACCTGCGCGATCCCCTCGTTGGAGTAGATCTTGGCCGGAAGGGGCGTCGTGTTCGAGATCTCGAGCGTGACGTAGCCCTCCCACTCGGGCTCGAGCGGCGTCACGTTCGTGATGATGCCGCAACGCGCCAGGCTGCTTTTCCCGAGCGTGATCGTGAACACCGAACGGGGAATCCGGAAATACTCGAGGGACCGCCCGAGCGCGAACGAGTTCGGCGGCACGATGCACACGGGACCGGTGAAGTCGACGAACGAGCGTGGATCGAACGCCTTGGGGTCCACGATCGTGCTGTTGACGTTCGTGAAGATCTTGTACTCGTCCGCGATGCGGATGTCGTAGCCGTAGGACGAGAGGCCGTACGAGATCGTCCCCTCGCGGACCTGACGCTCCTCGAAGGGCTCGATCATCCCCTCCGCGGCCTTGCGCCGGATCCAGCCGTCGGGTCGCAGGCTCACGACCGCGCCCCGGAAGGACTCGCCGCGGTCAGGACGTGGCTGTCGGAGAGCCCCTCGTTCAGGCTCCCCGGCCGGTAGCCCGCCAGATCCAGCGCCACGTGCAGGTATCCGGCGCCGCGGACCGCCGCCACGATCGGACCCGCGAGCTCCACCGCGCGTGCGAGATCGTCGGGCGGCATCTCGATGCGCGCGACGTCTCCGTGATGGCGCACGCGGATCTGCGGGAACCCGAGCCCGCGAAGGGCGTCCTCGGCGGCGCCCACCCGCTCGAGCTTCTCCACGGTGATCACCTCCCCGTAGGGGATCCGCGACGAGAGACAGGCGAACGCGGGCTTCTCCGCGTTGGCGAGCCCCGCGAGCCGCGCGATGGCGCGGACGTCGTCCTTCCCCAGCCCCGCCTCGCGCAAGGGACTCCGCACGCCGTGCTCCGCCGCCGCCGCGAGACCGGGACGCCAGTCGCCCTCGTCGTCGCGATGCGTGCCGTCCACGATCTCGGCCAGGCCGCGAGCATCCGCCACCTCGCGCAGACGCCGGTAGAGCTCCGTCTTGCAGACGTAGCACCGGCCCGGGCCGTTGTTGCGAAACGCCGGGTTCGCCATCTCCCGGGAGGCGACGACGTGCAGCCGCACGGCGAGCGCGCGCGCGAGGTCCCGCGCCTCGGACAGCTCGCGGACCGGAAACGTCGGCGAGCAGGCGGTGACCGCGAGGACGCGGTCGGACCCGAGGGCCCTCGCCAAACCCCACAGCACGACGGTCGAGTCCACGCCCGCGGAGAAGCCCACCGCGGCGGACGCGAGCTCGGCGCAGGTCCCGAGCAGGCGGTCGGCCGCCTCACGCGCGGTGCGGGGCGGCGCAACGAAAGAGGGGGGACCGTGACGGCCCCCCCTTCGATCGAGAGGCTGGTTCGAGGTCAGTTCGTCTGCACCTCGCCGGAGACCCCCCCCTCCCCCTCGCCCTGGACGTCCACGTCCATCTGCATGTCAGGTGCGTCGGGCGCCGGCTCGACGTCCACGTCGGGCGCCGGCATGTCCACGTCCTCCTCGATGACGGTCGTGCCTTCGGCGTCGTCGTCAGCCTCCTGGGTCTGCTGACAGCCGAGGAATCCGAAGGCTCCGACGAGCAGGAGCAATCCGAGGCTTCGCCTCAAGTCCCACCTCCGTAACAGGGTTCGTGCGTCCCGGGCGCGCGTCTCCGATCCAGGCGGAGCCGAACGGCCCTGCGCCCGCGCGGCCAAATCTCGGCGGGGGACGGGGTTGCGGCAAGAGCTTCTGCCAGCCCTCACGGGTCGCGGCTCGCGGGCTCACCACGCGGCCTCGTCGCGCCCCGGCGGCCAGCGGTACTGCAGCGCCTCGGCGACGTGGCAGGCGTGAACGGACCCGCCGTTCGGACCCGGCGCGCCGTCCAGGTCGGCGATCGTCCGCGCCACCCGCCAGGCACGGTGATACGCGCGCGCGCTGAGGTGGAACGTCCGGGCCGCGCGGAGGAGCATCGCCTCGGCTTCGCGCGTCGCGCCGAGCGCGCGCGGGTGCACGTCGGGTCCCAGGCCGGCGTTGCACCTGACTCCGCGGGTGCGCCAGCGGTCGAGCTGCCGCGTGCGCGCACGCGCCACGCGGTCACGCGCCGCGGGCGATTCCGGCCGCCGCGGATCGTCCCCCGCGCCGCGCGCGAGATCCCGCACGGGCACGGGCGGAACCTCGACGAGCAGATCGACGCGGTCGAGCAGCGGGCCGGAGACCCGCGCGCGATAGCGCCGAACGTCGGGATCGAGACAGCGGCACGGCCGCTCCGGTCCTGCACCGCCGCCGCAGGGGCAGGGGTTCATCGCCGCGACGAGGACGAAGCGCGCCGGGTATCGCAGCGCAGCCCGGGCCCGGGAGATCGTGACCGCGCCTTCCTCGAGCGGCTGACGCAGCGCCTCGAGCGCCGCACGGCTGAACTCCGGGAGCTCGTCGAGGAACAGCACCCCGTTGTGGGCCAGGCTCACCTCCCCCGGCCGCGGAACGGGGCCGCCCCCGATCAAGCCGGCCTGACTCACCGTGTGATGCGGGCTGCGGAACGGCCGCCGCCGCACGACCGGCCGATCCGGCCGCAGGAGGCCGGCGACCGAGTGCACGCGGGTGCTCTCGAGGATCTCGTCGGGCGTCATCGGAGGGAGGATGCCCGCGAGCCTCCTCGCGAGCATCGACTTCCCCGCTCCCGGAGGGCCGAGGAGGAGCAGGTTGTGGCCCCCCGCGGCGGCCACCTCGAGGGCGCGCTTCGCGTGCGGCTGCCCGCGCACGTCGGCGAGGTCCGGAACGTCCGGCTCCTCCCGCTCGCCCGCGCCGATCGGAGGGCGGGCCCGGCCGTCGAATGCGCCGGCCTCCTCGCCTTGCGAGCCGCCGTCCACGCGGCGGGCGCCCGGGGGGCCGCCCCTCACGATCCGGACCGCGTCGGCGAGCGTCCCCACGCCCAGCACGCGGGCGCCGGGCACGAGGCGGGCCTCGGCCTCGTTCGCCGCCGGAACGAGGAGCGGAGGAGCCGGATCTTCGCGCTGCGCCACCGCGGCCGAGAGCACGCCGCGGACCGGGCGGACCTCGCCGTCGAGAGCGAGCTCGCCCAGGGCGCTCCACGAGGCGGACGATCCCTCGGGCAGCTGTCGGGTGGCGGCCAGGATCGAGAGCGCGATCGGCAGGTCGAACGCCGAGCCCTCCTTGCGGAGGGTTCCCGGCGCGAGGTTCACCGTGACGCGCCGGAGCGGAAACTCGAACCCGGCGTTGACGAGCGCCGCCGCCACGCGGTTCCGGCTCTCCCGCACGGCGCTGTCGGGCAGGCCCACCACGGTGAAGGTGGGAAGTCCGGAGACGACGTCCACCTCCACCCGGACGGGGACCGCGTCGATGCCCAGGATCGCGTACGAGGAAATCCGAGCGAGCATTCGCCGGCGTGCGCGAGCGGGCGGCTGTTGCAGGTCGGCGTGGCGGGGCGACCGACGCGGCGGCGCGCCCGACCTCGTCGTCTTCTCCTGCCTCTCCGGTCGAGCCGAGCCGCTCGGAGGTCCGGCCGGCGTCAGGGCGCCGGCCGGTCCGTTCAGCCGATGGGGATCCCCGGGCGCGGGCGATCGGCCGCGGAGCCCGGTCGGGGTCCGAGCAGGTCGAGCGCCGAGCGGAGATCCGCGGCGCGTGAGAGGAGGTCGATCCGTCGCGCCAGCGTCGGCTCGCTCTCGAAGAGCCGCCACCAGCGGTCCCAGCCCGGTCCCAGGAGACAGAGCGGCCGCGGGTCGAGAAGCCCCTTGGCCATCAGCTCCCAGGTGAGGAAGAGCTCGGTGAGCGTTCCGGTGCCTCCCGGCAGCGCTCCGAACGCGTGCGCGTCATCGATGAGCCCCGACAGGCGGCCGAAGAGGTCGTGGCTGTCGAGGACGCGGGAGAGGTGGGCGTTCGGCGCTGCCCTCCCGAAGGCGCTGCAGGTGACGCCTTCGACCTCTCCGCCCGCCGATCGGGCGCCGCGCGCGGCCGCCTCCATCGTGCCGCCGTAGCCGCCGTTGCGCAGCGTCCAGCCCCGCTCCGCGATGCCGCGGCCGAGCTCCTCGGCGAACGCCAGCACGTCGGCAGGCGGATCGCCGCTTCCGAAGAGGGTGACGACGTGGCGGACGGGAGAGGCGCCCCGGGCGTCGAGCGTCACGGTCGGAAGGCGTCCTCGAGGTGCCGCAGGGCGAGGCGGCCACCCGCTTCGACGGTGATGGAGATCACGTCGAAGCGGACCTGCCCCGTCCAGCGCCGGCGTGCGAGCCATCCCTCGGCGGCGCGCACGATCCGCCGCTGCTTGGCGTGCGTGACCGCCTCTTCGGGGACTCCCATCCCGGCGCCGCGACGCGTCTTGACCTCGCAGAAGACGACGCCGCCGCCGCGGACGGCGACGAGGTCGAGCTCGGCGCGTCCGATGCGGACGTTCCGTGCGCGGATGCGATAGCCGAGGGAATGCAGGTAGCGCGCCGCCGCGTCCTCGCCGGTCCGGCCGAGGCGGGGACGGGGATCAGTCGCCCTGGGCTGCGCGGAGACGCTCGCCGCCGCCCGCATCTACGCGGTCGGAGGGCAGCACCGCCAGCCGCCGGCCGATGGCGCGGGTGATCGGCCCGACTTCCCGCATCAGCTGGGCGAAGTCCGCGGGATCGAGCGTCTGGGCGCCGTCGGAGAGCGCCTCGTCGGGCCGGACGTGGACTTCGATGAGCAGACCGTCGGCGCCCGCAGCGACCGCGGCCCGCGCCATCGGCCGCACCTTGGCCCGCAGGCCGGTGCCGTGGCTCGGATCGGCGAGGATGGGCAGGTGCGACAGCGCGTGGACCACGGGGATGGCGGTGACGTCGAAGAGGTTGCGGGTGTGGCTGTCGAACGAGCGGACGCCCCGCTCGCACAGGATGACGTTCGGGTTTCCCTCGCTCAGCACGTATTCGGCGGACAGGAGCAGGTCCTTGATGGTGGCCGCCATTCCCCGCTTGAGGAGCACCGGCTTGTCCGTGCGCCCGGCGAGCTTCAGGAGCGAGTAGTTCTGCATGTTGCGCGCGCCGATCTGCACGATGTCGGCCACCTCGGCGACCGCAGGCAGCGTGTCGGTGTCGAGCGCCTCGGTGACGATGCCGAGGCCGGTCCGCTCACGAGCGAGCGCCAGCAGCTCGAGGCCGCGCTCCCCGAGCCCCTGGAAGGTGTACGGAGAGCTCCGCGGCTTGAACGCTCCGCCGCGGAGGAGCGTGGCCCCGGACGCCCGCACGTGCTCGGCGGTCGCCAGGATCTGCTCCGCCGACTCGACCGCGCACGGGCCCGCCACCACCACGACCTCCTCGCCGCCGATCTCCACGCCGTTCGGGAGCGAGATCACGGTCGGGTCCTCGCGCCACTCCCGGCTCACCTGCTTGTAGGGCTGTGAGACGTGGATGACGTCGAGCACGTGAGGCAGGCAGGTGAGCCGCCCCGGATCCAGGCGGCCGTCGTTGCCGATGATCCCGACGGCCGTCCTCTGGCGTCCGGGCATCGGCCGCGCCTCGTACCCCATCTCGCGCACGACGTCCACCACGCGCTGCACCGCGTCGGGACCGGCGTGCCGCTCCATCACGACGAGCATGTTCCCCCTCCGCTGCCGTCTGGGGGCCTCGGGATGCTTCGGGCCGCCCGGCCCGGCCTCATCCGGGGAGCTCCAGGCGCAGCCCGTCGGAGGCCGGGATCACGTCCACCTCGCCCCCAAACCGCCGCAGGGCGTCGCGCCACAGCCGTTCGACGCCCCCCTCGTCCCACGCCGGGTAGAAGTGCGTGGCGACGACCCGCCGCGCGCCGGACCGGTGCGCGAGCG